>DMXI01000143.1 GCA_003483885.1 Microscillaceae bacterium | reverse complement strand
ACATGAAAACATCAGCAATTCGAATGCTCCTGTGGTGGAGCATACTTTTGGTACCATCTCTTACACAGGCACAATGGACAGCACTCAATAGTGGTACAAATCAACGTTTAGAATCTGTATTTTTTGTAGATAACAACATAGGCTATGTCGGTGGAGCAGGGGTTCTTGCCCCTACTTTACTCAAAACTATCGATGGAGGAGCTACTTGGACTTCATTGCCCAATAACATCGCTGCCAATGAGGTAGTGGGACTTTATTTTACGAGTGCAAATGTAGGTTGGGCACTCGTTGATAATGGATTATACCAAACCACCGATGGAGGAACTACTTGGAATAAGCACCTTGATTTGCCTCTTCACAACCAGGGAGGGATTACCTTTAAAAACAGTCTGGTTGGAATGATTTACCAGGTTGCAAACGATGCCCCTTATTATACATTAGATGGCGGACAAAATTGGCAAAAAGCTACCCTTCCCAGTAATTTACGCTTTCATCAGATTCACTATATGGGAGGGAGCTCTCAAGTGGTTTATGGAGTCTCAAATGGAGGGGATTTATATAAATCCTCAGATGATGGGGCTACTTGGGCCAAAATAGGATTAGTAGCCTCTAAACCTATTGAAGACATTTACTTCCAAGATGAATTGACAGGGTATGCCTTAGGCATCGATTTTATTTTAAAGACTACCAATGGTGGGGTGAGTTGGGTGGTAATGAATGATGGCATAGGAGGGCACAAGTTACTAGATGCCCAGACTGTACATCATTCTGGTGGCCTGTACAAGACCTTAGATGATTGGACAACTTACCGACAAGAACAGATAGAAGGTACCGTAAATGATGTACATTTTCCAAGTGCCAATACTGGTTACGCAGTCAATGCAAGTGGTAAAATCTTTAAAAGAGACCCTGCCACAAGTAGCACCTATTTAGGACTATCAACGTTTAAAATCACCTCATTTGCTCAGGCAAGTCAACAGACCATTACTATCAATTCCAGCAATGGTTGGACCATTACTGGGGTACCTTCCTGGCTTCGGTTAAGTGCAAATAGTGGCGGAAGCGGTACCACAAATGTAGTAATCGATGTAGAAGCCAACAATAACGCTTATGATAGGCACCTCAACATTAGTATAACTAATGGCGATCTAACCCATACAATTTTTATCTTCCAGGCCAAACGGAATGCTGGTAGCAACTGGACAGAACAGAGCAGTGGTGCAAAACGACCTTTGCGATCGGTATTTTTTGTGGATGACAATATAGGCTATGCCGGGGGCGATGGTATCCTTAAGCCTACTTTGCTCAAAACGACCGACGGAGGAGCTACCTGGACCTCATTGTCCCATAACCTGACTACTGGTGAAATTCTGCAGCTTGACTTTACGGGTGCGAGCGTAGGTTGGGCCATTGTTACCGATGGATTGTATCAAACTACCGATGGTGGGGTAAATTGGACAAAGCGTATGGCTTTGTCGCTTTTAGGTCGTAGCGGGGTTATCTTTAAAGATGCCAATATGGGAATCATGTATAAGCACAATGATCCTCCTTATTATACATTAGATGGTGGGCAAAATTGGCAAAAAGCTACTT
The DNA here is from genome assembly GCA_003483885.1 of Microscillaceae bacterium. GTDB lineage: Bacteria > Bacteroidota > Bacteroidia > Cytophagales > Microscillaceae > Microscilla. The sequence continues at coordinate 28,544 of DMXI01000143.1, read as the reverse complement.
TTCCCATTAGCAACATCAATTTCAAGCATATTCGCTATGTGGGTGTAGGTTCCAGGGTTGTGTATGGGATTTCAAGTAATGATCTACTGTATAAATCTTCGGATGATGGAGCTACCTGGGCCAAAGTAGGCAGGATTGCTTCTAAGTCTATTGCAAACATTTATTTCCAAGATGAATTGACAGGGTATGCACTAAGCTCTCAATTTGTTTTAAAAACTACCAATGGCGGGGTGAGCTGGTCAGTACTGAATAACAACGTGGGGGGGCGTAAGCTTGTAGATGCCCAAACTATCCAATATTCGGGAGGAGTATACAAGACTTCTGATAATTGGGCCACTTTTAGCGAAGAACGCATTAGTAATTTCAACAGTTCCGTAGAAGATGTACATTTTCCGAGTACTAATATTGGTTATGCAGTAGCAAATGATGGTAAGATTTTTAAGACTAGTCAGCCAAGTAGTGCCTATTTAGGAATATCTACTGATGACATCAGCACAGCTTCTCTGGCAAGTCAGCATACCATTACTATTCATTCCAGCGATCGTTGGGCCATCACGGGGGTACCTTCTTGGGTTCACTTGAGTGTGGATCAGGGTGAAAGTGGAACCACTACTGTAGTCATAAACCTGGAAGCGAACAACAACACCTTTATAAGGACAATAGCAATGCAGGTACAGAGTGGTGATTTAACCCGTCAGCTAGCCATTTTTCAAGCAAAATACAATGTAGATAGTTACTGGGCAGACCAAAACAGTGGTACAAATCAGAATTTACAATCGGTGTTTTTTGTGGATGACCAGATAGGCTATGCTGCGGGAGATGGTATTCTTTCTTCAACCCTGCTCAAAACCACCAATGGTGGGGCCACCTGGACTTCGTTACCCACCAACATAAATACTGGCGAGGTGCTGAACATTTATTTCACAGGAGCAAGTGCTGGTTGGGTGAAAACCCAGACTGGGCTACATCAAACCACCGATGGAGGCGTTACCTGGACCAAGCGCCTTGATTTTTCGCATAGTAATCAGGGTGGAGTAACCTTTAAAAATGCGACTATCGGGATAGCATCTGGAAGCCACCATACTCCTTATTATACACTAGATGGCGGACAAAATTGGCAAGCATCAACTTTTCCTAGTAGCTCATTTATTCGGCAAATTCGCTATGTTGGAGGAAGCTCTGGGGTAGTATATGGCGTAAACTATAATGAATTGTATAAATCCTCCAACAATGGCGTTAACTGGACCAAAGCAGGAACCATTTCTTCGGGATCTGTTGAGGATATTTATTTTCAGGATGCATTGATAGGATATGCCTTAGGCCATCGTTTTATTTTAAAGACAATCAATGGCGGGGTAAGTTGGTCAGTACTAAATAATGGTATAGGCGGGCGAAAGTTTTTGGATGCTCAAACTATACAACATTTTGAAGGACTGTATAAAACTTCTGATGATTGGAGCACTTACCAAAATGAGCCTATCAGTTCTATCCTAGATGATGTATATTTTCCAAGCACCAATACTGGTTATGCGGTAGGTAGTGGTGGTAGCATATTGAACCGTTTATCTAAAAAACAGCAACTCATCAACTTCTCCACGTTGTGGAACACAAACTTTGGAGTAGCATCTATCGACCTAAGCGCCACTGCTACTAGTAATTTAGCCGTAAACTTTAGAGTCGTTAGCGGGCCTGCTACTATCAATGGTAAGAAACTCACCATTACCGGAGCTGGAACCATTACGGTAGAAGCCAATCAGCCAGGCGATGATGATTATTTGGCGGCACCAGTCACACAGCAAACCATCCAAATATACAAAGCTGGCCAAACCATTACATTTCCAACCATTGCCAATCAGGCATTAGGAGCCACTTTTGATTTGGTAGCTACGGCCAGTAGTGGCCTGGAAGTCAGCTTTCAAGTAACTAGTGGAAGTGCTACAATTGTGGGTAACAAACTGACTGTTACTGGGACTACTCCTATTACAGTAGAAGCTACCCAAGCGGGTAATGAAAACTACGTAGGGGCCATTCCACAATATCGTACCTTCTCAATCATTCAAGTAACCCAAACCATTGATTTTCCTGTCATTGCGGATAAAACTTTTGACGAAAAAGCCTTTGATTTGGCAGCTACGGCCAGTAGTGGCCTGGAGGTGGCTTTTCGGGTAATCAGTGGGCCTGTTACCTTAAACAGCAAAACGTTGACTTTTACAGGGTTGGGTACCATCGTAGTAGAAGCTACCCAAGCAGGCAATAACCAATACCTGGCAGCTAATACTGTGAGACGTACTTTTACCGTAAGCAAAGGAGTACAGACGATTGATTTTCCCGCAATTACTGATAAAACTTATGGAGATGCAGACTTTGATTTGGAAGCAACAGCCAGCAGTGGTTTGGCTGTAGATTTTCAGGTAATAAGCGGGCCTGCTACCCTCAATGGTAAGACCCTAAGCATTACTGGTGCTGGAACTGTAGTGATAGAAGCAAACCAAGCAGGAGATGCGCATTATTTGGCGGCTAACGCAGTACGTCAAACTTTTACAGTAAATAAAGCCAGTCAAACCTTGAGTTTTGTTCCTATCCAGGATAAGGTATTGGGTGATGCACCTTTTGAGGTTCAAGCAACCGCCTCTACTGGCCTAGCGGTGACCCTGAATGTGGTAAGTGGGCCTGCCACCTTCAATGGCAACTTACTTACCTTGAATGGGATAGGAATGGTGACCTTAAAAGCGACTCAGGCCGGGAATGATAATTATTTGATGGCTGAAGTTACCCAAAGCTTTCTGGTAAAATCTCCCACCGCGAAACTCATACTAACCCAAACCGATGGGAGTGAAATTAACGGGGGAGGTACCATTGATTTTGGGCAAACACCCTTGGGAGTAGCCGTGTCTCAAGTATTTAATATCCAAAACCTGGGTAACGAAAACCTCACCTTGAGTAACCTTAAATTACCAACTGGGTTTAGTTTGTTAGGAAGCTTTCCTTCATTGGTTACTTCTGGAAGTACGGCTTCTTTTCAAGTTCAGCTAGACGCCAGCGACGAAGGTAATGCTACTGGGCCATTGTCTTTTACCACCAACGACCCTACTCAAAACATCTTTGAGATTACTTTGTCTGGTGCCATCATCAACAATCCTGACATTAACCTCATTGGAAATGGCCAAAGTATTGCAAATGGTAGTACCAATGCACAGGCTGAAAACCATACACATTTTGGTGCTACCGAAGTGAATGGCAGCCCCATAGTTCGTACATTTTTCATTGAAAATACTGGAGATGGGATACTAAAACTTACCGGAAATCCCGTGGTTCAGATTGTAGGCTCTGATGCTGCAAGCTTTTCATTGACTACCCAACCTGCCTCAACCTTGAGCAAAGGAAGTCAAACAACTTTCCAAATTACTTTTACACCTACCTCAACTGGTGTGAAGCAAGCGCAGGTGGTGATTGCCAACAATGATGCGGATGAAGGGAGCTACACGTTTACTATTGCAGGAGAAGTAGCAACGCCTACTGCCTTGCCCAAACAGTTATTGGTGGGTACTGTCAAGACTTTTCCCAACCCAACTACTGATCGCTTATTTTTGAAAATAAACCAAGTAGTGGCCAAAATGGCGCTCATACAATTCATTAATAATCAGGGGAAAATAATGAAACAGCAAACCATTGCCACAAGTAATAATCAAACGTTGGTAATAGCAGTAAGTGATTTGCCGTCAGGCATTTATACACTGGTAATACAGGTAGGCGAGCAACAAATTGCTCGTAAGATTATCAAGCACTAATCACGCATTGATAAGATAAAGTATACAAAAGCCCGAGTGACAAAACATCATCGTCATTCGGGCATAAATTTATAAAGAGACTATCCCAAGCCAAATAATATTTTCTTTAAGAAAATTTGGCAGCCTAGTATTTGATAATTCACGATCTCTGCTTTTTGAGTTTTCCAGGGGTAATACCGTATTTGCGCTTAAATGCCGTGGTAAAATGTTGCGGATTTTTATAACCGGTTTTTTCAGCCACCAAGCTTATGGTTACATCCTCATTCAATAGCATTTGCTTGGCAATTTGCATCTTCAGGTCATTCCAATAACCAAAAACTGTTGTTCCAAATACTTCTTTAAATCCCTTTTTAAGGGTAAATTCGTTGGTGCCTACTTTACGAGCCAAATCAATCAAGGTAGTAGATTTATCAAGGTTTTTACGGATAATTTCCCTTACAGCATACATTTTTTCTTCATCCTTTTTTGATATAGAACAAATTTGACACTCACAACTGATAATTTGCTCTAGCTGCAACATTAACAACTCAATCACCTTAGATTCGATAAACATTTTTTTGAACAAGCCTGTGCGATTGCAATGTATAATGTCTTGAATGATCAAGTACATTTGTGGCGTGATTTGATAGTTATGCTGACTAACAACAGAGGTTGTTTGGGTATCAATCTGTTTCAAAAATTGATACAACTGTTTACTCTCTTCTGGTAAATACTTCGTGAAAAATGCTGGATTTAGATTTATCTCAAAAATCAGAATGTCCTGTGATTTACCAGCAAAAAGTGCTTTACCACAGAATCCATTGGCATAAATAATATTGGACTGATTGGTAGCAAAATTGAATTGATGAAAATTTTCATTATCTAAACTTATTGTGTCTCCATGGAGCAAAAAATGCATTTCTACGGTCTCAAAATCGCTTTCAAAAACCAACTCCAAGTCATTTTTGAGCCTTAAATTGCCATAACCAATATGAATATTTTCTAAAAAAGTCTCTCGAAAAAAGCCTCCAATACCAATTAAATTCCCATCAAACTGTTTTTCTACAATGCCTGTCTCATTGTCTACCAAGTAGTTTTGAGGGTATTTATTCTCAATCACAATCTCTTCTAAGTCCTGAGCGTACAATATTGTTTTCATAAATCCCGATTTATTCCTTTAAGCGTTGATTTTATTCCGTCAGCTATAAATCAACACGGCGTTTTAGTCTCTACATTTACCAAATATAGTGTTATTTATACTAATTCTAAATAACAAGGTCTAATCATTTTTAAGAAGTAAGTAAGATGACTAAATATTTACTATTCGTGTTTTCACTACTTTCCTTAGGACTTAACGCCCAAACAGCCACTACTGGAGTTGTTACTGGAGTAGCCACAGATGCCCAAGGCAAGCCTATTCCCTTTGCCTCGGTGCTCATTATGGAAACCCGTCAAGGAACAGTGACCGATGATCAGGGAAAGTTTAAAATCTCAGACATCAAACCAGGAACTTACCAGATTCAATTTTCAGCCATTGGTTTTGTAGCGAACCAACAACAGGTCACGGTATTGGTCAATCAGACTACTCAAGTACAGTTTGAAGTTAAGCCTAACGTCAAGGAGTTGCAAGTAGTAACCGTAACCGCCCAAAAACGAAGCGAAGACTTGCAAAAAATACCAGGTGCTTTAGCATCTATTGGCCCTAAAAAAATACAAAACCTCCAAATCTCTAATATCAATGAAATTGGAAGAATTTCTCCCAACTTTAAGTCTTATGACGATGGTGCGGGATTGTTTCCTATGTTAGCCAGTCGGGGGGTTTTTACTATAGATGATACGCCAGTTGTAGGAGTATACATTGATGGCATTCCTTTATTCAATACCATGTCTTTTCCTGCTTCGCTGACCGATGTAGAACGTATAGAAGTGCTACGAGGACCTCAGGGAACTATTTATGGGCGTAATACCCTGGCAGGAGCTATCAACATTATTACTAAAAGACCAAATAATCAAATCAAAGGATTCGTTTCGGCAGGCTATGGTAATTTAGATCGTTTTACACTGGAAGGAGGAATAGGTTTACCTTTGGTAAAGGATAAGCTTTTTGCCAGAATTAGCGGACGCTACGATACCCGGGGAGGTTACATAGAAAATACCTTTTTGCAAACCAATGACTTACTTGCTCGTCGGATGGGTAGCGGGAATTTCAAGTTGATGTTTTACCCAAACGAAAATTGGGAAGTCACTCTAGCAGGTGGACTTGAATACCGTGAAAATAAGGCCTATGCTTTATTGGGAGGTTTTGGAGCGAATGGACAGCAACTGGATTCGCTTAAACAAAATCAGCCCTACAAGCTTAGCTACAACACTCAAGGAAACTACTATACACTATCGTCCAACAATGCACTAAGGGTGAGTTATACGACTCCCCAATTTACCTTAACCTCGGTAAGTTCATACCAACTAACCGATATAGATCGAACGGATGAGTTTGATTTTACCCAGTTTGACATTAGTAGTCTAAAGCCCAGTTTCAGAAAATTAAACACGTTTTCGGAAGAGCTCAGAATAAGCTCCAATAATTCAAATAGTCGCTTTCAGTGGTTGGCAGGGGTGTTTGGTTATCTGGTAAAACGTAACGAAACTCAGAATATAGAGTCGGGCGCCGATAATGCATTTTCTGCCCCTGACCCTATCACCGCAGCTCAATATCCATATATTACCATTGACAAAAATGAGATAGAACAACGTGGATTTTCGGTATTTGCAAATCTTACTTATGGATTGACTGATCGGCTAAGTATTATTGGAGGACTTCGCTATGAGATAGAAAGTAACAATACCAGTGTAGACAAGTCTTTTTCCAGAAATGGGGACCCTACTTACTCTTTTCCAGCACTAGGGTTGATTCCTGATCAATTTAGTGAAACCACCACTTTTGGCGCCTTTTCTCCTAAGGTAGGCCTCTCTTATCAAATGACTCCTGAGGTAATGACCTATGCGAATGTAGCCCGTGGATATCGACCTGGGGGAATCAATCCTTTTACTACCAATGCCGATGCGGTGGTATTTGATCCAGAGTTTAGCTGGAATTATGAGGTAGGTATCAAAACTACTTTATTAAATAAAAGAATAAGAACCAATCTGACCGGATTTTACATTGACTATGAAGGACAGCAATTGTTTACCATCATTGATATTGCCACTTTCAATTTTGGGCGAGACAATATTGGTCGTAGCATTAGTTATGGAGTAGAGCTGGAAACAGAATGGATTGTGGCCTCGGGCTTGACCGCTACTTTGAACGTGGGGTACCTTGAAACAGAGATTACTGATTTTAAGGTGATTGGATTTGCTGGAGAAGTAGATAACAAAGGAAACAGGCAAGCTTATTCGCCACAGTGGAATGGTAACCTGGGGCTCAACTATCAGAAAAAAGTAGGGCAAATTAACCTGGGAGTAACTGTAGACTACCAATACCAAACTGCCATGTATTTTGATCCGGAAAACACCCTTGAACAAGAAGCTTATGGTTTACTCAATAGCCGTCTTACCATAGGTTATAGAGGGGTAAGCCTGGCGTTTTGGGCGCAAAACCTCACTGATGAAATTTACTTCAGTTATGGTTATGGTGTTTCGGGTGGAGGCTTGTTTGCCAGTTATGGTTTGCCTCGCACTTTAGGAACCACACTTACCCTTAAGTTTTAATCGATATGAAGGTAGCACGCTACGCGATTCGGTTTTTGTTGGCCTTGTTGTTTATATATGCGGGTATTGAGAAGTTATTTCTTCCTTACGATCCTTCCGTATTCAAGGCCAATGCCGCCGATAGTCACCCCGCTTTTTTTGAGTTTTATGATCTGCTACAAAAAGCGGGTTATCTATACTTTGTGGGCTTTTTTCAAATGCTATGCGGGTTGTTGCTGGTTTTTAGGAGAACCCAACTTTTGGGCAGTATTATGCTGATTCCACTCATTCTATGCCTTTGGATGACCCACGTTTTTTTCTCTAAAAACGCTTTTTATATGTGCTTCGATGGCGTGCTATTTTTATTAAATATATTACTGATTTTCAACCAAATAGATGCGTTGAAGAAAGCACTTTTCAAACCACAACCCTCGTGGATATGAGCTGCAAAACTATAAATACAATGGTGAGTGGTTAATTATGAATGGATGAATTATTAATTATGAATTTTCCCACGATACATCGCAATACTATGGGCTGTCAGCTAAAAGCTACAAACTTCTAACGATCAAATTGGTAGGGGATACTAAAACAACCGATAGCCAATTGAGCCTGCGAAATCCCGATTTATCGGAAGCTAAAGGCTAATGGCTATCAGACGTTACCAACTACCCACTCTCAACTACAAACTAAAAATTGACTCTTATGCAACTAGAAATACAAAATCTCTCTAAAACCTACCCTAACGGGGTAAAAGCCCTACAAAGCGTTGACCTAAACATTGGCAAAGGAATGTTTGGACTTTTGGGGCAAAATGGGGCAGGCAAATCTACCTTGATGCGTACCATTGCTACGCTACAAGATGCAGATCAAGGAAGCATTCGCTTTGATGGCATCGATGTATTCAAAAACCCTCATGAGCTTCGTAAACGCGTGGGATACCTCCCACAAAATTTTGGGGTATATCCCAATGTCAACGCTGAAGAGCTACTATTGCACATTGCCGATATGAAAGGTATTACGGTGCTCAAAGAAAGAAAAGAGCAAGTAGCCGCCCTGCTACAGCAAGTAAACCTGTACGATGTACGCAAGAAAAAACTAGACAGTTACTCAGGAGGGATGAAACAACGGTTTGGCATTGCCCAAGCGCTCTTAGGAAACCCTCAGCTCATTATTGTAGATGAGCCTACTGCTGGCCTGGACCCAGCAGAACGCAATCGTTTCTATAATTTATTGTCAGAAATTGGCGAAAACGTGGTGGTGATTCTCTCCACTCACATTGTAGAAGATGTAAGTACGCTGTGCAATGACATGGCCATTATTGGCGAAGGCAAAGTGTTATTGACGGGTAAACCAGCTGAATTGGAGCAGGCACTGCAAGGCCGAGTGTGGGAAAAGCCCATTCAAAAGCAAGCCCTTGAGCAATACCAGCAAAACTTTCAGGTGGTTTCTTACCGCTTTCACTTAGGTAAAATGCTCATCACGGTCATTGCCAACCAACAGCCTGAAGAAGGATTTGTGGCTAAAGACCCCAATCTGGAAGATGTTTATTTTCAAACCATTGCAAACTAAAACGCCATGATAGGTAAAATCATAAGATTTGAATTAAAGCTTCGGTTTACCAATTGGACCACGCTGTTGTTTTTCCTGATGTTAGTTTTTCAGGGCATTTGGTATACCAAGGGTACGTACGATTTTTATCGCAGTGATGCCGTTTTTATGAATGCTGCTTCTATATTTTACAAAAACCTGTCAGGCGGAGGTATGCTCATGATCATCATTGTAGCCATTATCACTGGGGTTACTTTGCACAAAGACCTACAGCACAAAACCGGTCAGTGGTTGTATGCTTTTCCCATCAACGAAAAGCAATTTTTTGTAGGACGTTTTCTATCAGCGTATTTAATAAATATCCTCATTGCCGTGGGTTATATGTTAGGCATGTTGCTTACCCCCTATTCAGGTATTGGCGATGCGATGCTATTCGGCCCCGCTCCTGTTGGGCAAATGTTACATGGCTTTTTGGTACTCTTGATGCCTAATTTATTACTGCTTACCGCGATCATTTTTGCGGCGGTTGTCTTTTTCAGAAACATGGCAGCAGGTTATCTTTTTGTATTAATCACCGTGATGCTATTTTTAGTCATGCAGTCAGGGGCTGAAGGCTCAGGGGCTTCGGCCATTCTCATCATTGCCGAACCATTTGGGTATGTAGCCATTTCAGACGTATTGGATCATTATACAACGGCTCAAAAAAACACTGCGTACTTGGGCATTAGCGGGTATTTTTTGATCAACCGCTTGCTTTGGCTGGGGCTAAGTATTGGGCTTTTTCTCTTGGCGTATCGCAAGTTTAGCTTCAAATATTTTATCCAAAGCAAAAAGGCAAAGAAAGTAAAAAATGAAATCGTTGCGACTACTGCTTCGGCCAAACTCGTCACCAAAATTGCCCAAGCCCCTCAGTTATCATTTAGTAATTTGGGGTTGTTTAAAAAGCTTTTGCGTTTGGCCCTGCTTGAATTCAAAAACGTAGTACGTCCCTTGAGCTTTCGGGTGATCTTAGGGATTATGCTGTTGATGGTGTTTCTACAAAATGTACTTTGGAATGCCAGCTATTACATTGGCCCTCAGGTACCTGTCACTTCTAACTTTACCTTTTTCCGAATCACTTTTGGGGTGTTTATCATGATTTTGCTGATGATTTGGGCGGGTGAATTATTTTTCAAAGATAAGATTACCAACATTTGGCAAATTACAGGAGCATTGCCCACCCCTATATGGGTTACTCAGTTAGCCAAGTTTATTGCCATGTCGGGAGTGGCCCTGGTACTCTCTCTCTCCTTTATGTTTTTAGGAATCGTTTCTCAAATTTTGAAAGGAGGGGCCAGCGACATAGATCTGGGGCTATATGTCACCGATTTATTAGGTTATAAATGGGGCTGGCTTACTTACACCCTACAAATTGCGCTGGTATTTTTTGTAGCTGGACTTACAGGCAGACGTTTCCTCACCCACATTTTGGCCGTGGGGCATTTCTTTGTTTTGCTCATGGGCTTTGAACTAGGACTGATAGAAGAAATTCGTTTCGGCTTTCCGGTCATTCCAGGTATTGAAGACTATTCCACCATCAGTGGCTATGGTATTTGGAACACTTCGGCCTGGTGGTATTTCTTAATGTGGACTTCCCTTGCCATCGCATTTGTACTACTAGGAGTACAATTTTGGGATCGAGGAATGGCTCGGAAATGGTCTCAAAAATTAGTTTTCCGGGGACGACAACTCAATATGGCAGGCAAATTAAGCTTGTTGGCTTTTCTTGTATTATTCGTAGTTTTACAATCGTTTATTTATAAAAATGTGAACGTGTATGGTAATTTCAAATCCAGCGCTGAAGAAGAAGCCGAGGCCGCACTCTATGAACGTAAATACCAACATCTAAAAACCCATTCTTCCTTAAAATATACACAGGTAGCCATTGATTTAGATTTTTATCCCCAAAAGCGAATGGCCAAGTATCGGGCTACGCTACAGTTGAAAAATACTGGTAAGCTACCCGCTGATACCCTGTATCTCAATCTCAAAGATTTTGTAAACATACAATCGCTCAAGGCCCAAAATCAACTGTTAAAACCTGCCTGGAAAGATCAAGATCAAAATTTATCGGCTTATGCATTACCAGTAGCGGTTCGGCCTAACACCCATTTGCGGTTAGAAATTATCGCCGAAAAATGCTACAAAGGGTTTACCCAGAGTGGCGAAAATCCTCAACCCGATTTGATGAAAAACGGCTCTTTTGGGAGTATTCGGGAGTTTTTGCCCGTGTTAGGATATGATCAAGACAAAATACTGACCGATAACCGCAAACGTACCGAACAAGGGTTGCCTAAGCTAAAATCCCGCGTTGCCGATTTGAAAGACTCACAGGCATTGCAGCAAGATGCGTACGCCCACGATGCGCTATGGGTAGATGGTAGTCTTACGCTTAGTACCATTGCATCGCAAACTTGTGTAGCACCTGGCCAATTAGTAAAACAGTGGCAAGCAAACGGACGCAATTATTTTGAGTACGTAGTCAAACAAAAAACGCCTTTCAACTGGCACATTGGCTCTGGCAAATATGCTAGTTTACGCGAAAACACTCAACAAGTAGCTACCCATATTTTGTATCATCCTCAGCACGATTATAATACCAAGTATTATCAGGAAATCTTGCATAAAGCCATTGGGTTTACTCAAAAACAATTGGATGCCTTGATTGGAAAAGAGCTACGGCTGGTAGAAATACCGTTTTACCAAGAGAAGTTTTACGCTTGTAACCAAATGATTGCTATTTCGGAGAAAGAAGGCTGGCTAGCCACCACTGATCAACTTCAAGAGAAGGCTTATCTACACCTTACTGTAGCGGCTCAAGTGGTCAAACAGTGGATACAACAAAACCTAAAGATCGCCAATACTCAAGGAGCCGATATGCTACAAGTGGCACTTCCTGAGGCATTGGCCCTGGCATTTGTAAAACAAGCGCTTGGACAAAAAGGTGTGCAGATTTTGTTAGATAAGAAAAAAACCGAGTATGAAAGAGAAAAAAATAATGACAGCAATGGAGAACCTCCTCTGATAAAATCAGATGGGGTAGACTACCTTGCCGTCAACAAAGGAGCCCTGGAGCTGTACAAATTATATCAAAAGCTAGGTGCTTCTAAAATGCTTACCGTGCTCAAACAATATCAAGTATCTAAAACCAATCGTCCTTTGGTTTTTCAACAATTGCTCAACGCCTGGTTGGCTAAGTTATCGCCCTCAGAGGCCAAGCAAATTCGCCAAATATTCGAGAAGGTATAACTTCTTTAGTATAAGGTAAACTTAACATTACCTCAACCATTGATTTGGTTGGGGTATTTTTGTTTTGCCTTTTGTCCACTGCAAATCCAGGAGAACAATTAATTTTCCTCATTTTTGGGTCTCTACATACCGATAAGGTCCCTAAGTTTTGGGCCTAGATCAGCCTGTGAAAAGACCACTTGCGGTAATGAGTATATGCTTGGAGAAAAAAATCTTAGCCTAACGGCTACAGTGGAGATACAAACGCCCCTGGTGATTACCTCAAGACAGGTTTAATTTACGTAATATCAAATGCACTCGATAAAGCAAGCCCCGCTGATGTTCTACCGTTCAGCAGGGCTTTAGAGAAAGCGAAAAACAAAAATCTTTCAGGTATCTAGAAAAAGTAACCGTTGGTGACCTTCATTAATCCAAAAAACAGGAAAAATACCACCCCAAAACCTACTGAGGTTAAAAAGTATTTAGGCACTACATATTTTCTTCGGCTAAACAGGTAAATCAAGCTCCAAAACACGATGAGCAAAATGGCCAATATAAGGTTGAACAAAACAATTACCCCAGTAAATGAGGCAAAAGCCATAGCAGGCTGGAGTGGCCTTAAATAAAACATACCAAAGATAGCCCCCATCAAAAAAGCTACTCCCAGGGTTATTGCTCCGTATTGGAGTCCTCGCTTGAGGTAGCCAACACTGCTGGTCTTTTGGAGGTTTTTGCTTTTCGATCGGTTTGAGTTACTTTTTGGGTTTGAGCGCGTCTTTTTTTCTTCCATCTTGGTATCCAAATATAAAGTCCGGTAATAAATAAGGTAGCCATTACGAGGCAGGTAATCAGGGCAATTACTCTAGTGATAGGGCCTCCAAAGGTGCCATAATGCAGGGGGGTAAGCCAGTCTAAATATAATCTTCCCGTTTGTGGTACATCCCGATCAGTATCAAAGAGAAGTTCTCCTGAATATTGGTCAAACGACATACGAGAACGATGTCCTACATGGTTGAAACCAACTGGTTCCATGATGTCGGCACTTATCACGTCTATACTATCATGAGGTACTTGAACGCCTTGAATAACACCATTGGGTCTTAATTTTTTAACTTTTTGCTGCAATTCATCAATGGTCATTGTTTTTTTATTAGCCACATAAGTAGACTTAGACCCTAGCAACTGTTGAATAGATTTGGGAGGCGAAAGGCTCACCAAAAACAGTCCTAGCGCAATAAATTGCCCAAAAGTAATGGCCGCTCCAGTAAGCGAAATAATGCTCATAAAAGGAGAAAAATAAAAACCAAGCACGTTGTGGGTATCGTAGTTTACCCTTCGCTTTTTGGCCTTGGTTTTCACAACTAACCTGCTTTTGAGGTATTTAAGTTTTTTGGGTACCCATAGCCTTAGTCCTGACACCATCAATACCAAACACATAAGGGCACTTATGCCAACCAAATATCGGCCAATGACTGGAATCAATAAAGTACGGTGAAAGTTGCGGACAAAACCCGTAAAAGTATTCGCGTATACGCGGGTACCCGTTACTTTGCCCGTATAAGGGTTGGCGATCATCTGTCGCTTGCTATCTTCTAAGTATCCTATGTAGGCATTGTTTCGCTGAGGATCTCTATAAAAGATATGGGTGTGGTCTTTTCCCAGTTGAGGCTTTACTCGATCATATGCCTCTTGAAAACCCAGCAATGGCTGCTTTCCTTTTTCTTTAAAGTCAAACAATTTAGGGTTTAACCAAGCGTCGATCTCTTGTTCATATACCAAGATACTCCCCGTGAGGCTCACCAAAATAAGAATGGCCCCAGCGATAATGCCTGCCGCGGTATGCCACTTGGCAAACCATCGCTTCTGGTGTTGGTATAGTCGTTTAACAATGTTTTTTCTTTTGCTCATAGTTTAAAATTCAAAGAACTATGTGGTGATATGGTCTATTGATAAAGCACTGGTACCACCCGTGGATTAGCACTGATGGTACAAATGCTCTTCATTTATTCCTTGCTTAATGAGGGCAAGTCTCACGCATTAGTTTCCGAGCTTCACAAATGCTCCAATCGTTCCACCTGCACTCACGTCAAACGCCTTGCGAGATGTACCAGTAGCTGGATCGTATTCATATAGGGCATTTTCGTTAGGGGTAGATACTACACAGTATATTTTATCATCTACAATGAAAGTGTTACCATTGAAAGGTGATGTAGACGGAATGTCAGTTAAAACCTTGGCAGTTTGGGCTACCAGATCAAGTTCTACATATTGCCCATTGGCCGCTGTTTCCAAAATACCAAAAGCAGTTTGGTAATCCTCTGGAGTCCAGGTACTGAAATTGGTTCCTTTTACTGCCAGAAACGCCAACAATTCAGGAGGGAAAGAGGTAGAAGCAATGGCATAAGCTTTTCCATTTTTATAATAGTTAAAACCTCCACCAGCTTGCACAGGCAAAGACAAAGCTGCTCCACCAGTAGCATCAATAAATTTGAAATTATAGTTAGGATCAAACTCAGTAGCTCCCGCCGGGATTTTCAAGATACTTGGTTTTACCGTTTGAGGAACATTGATTTTACCGCTTTGATAAATGTACACATTACCCTGCTCATCTACCCAGTTTTGATTGTTTCTTCTAGCTAAATCAGCATTTGGAAAAAAGAAACTCTTCTGAAAAGTACCCGTAACCAAGTCGATATGATTGTAAATGCAGCTATCGCTGGCGTATAAGCTACCTGTAGCATCTAGTGGGCGTGTACATACAAACAAGTCGTTGCCACGTACTACAAATCCTTCAAATTGTGAACTCGTCCATTGGGGTGCACGGAAAGCATTAGACATGTCAATTATGCCTTTGTTCTGCATAGTAGAAGGGTCAAAAATCAATATATTATTATCATTTCTGTCGTCAGCATAAGCCGTAGTAGCATCTCTTACAATCCCCCAGGCAGTAGAACCTACCGTAGGCAACGTCCCTTTTACAAAAACTTCCCCACCCGTATTCGCCATTACTTTCGACATACCACTACCTGCACCATTTACCTCAAGGGAAACTACGTAGTTGTCATAAGCCAGTCCTCCACTAAAAAAAGAGGTAAAACTCTTTCCTTGAGTATTGTCTACAGTGCCACTAGGTAATGTTTCAAAATATTGAACATAGTCGGTACCCGACCCATCAGTCAATTGAGTATAGAGTAAATAACCCGTTTGTTTTTCGGTAGCAGGGTTTGTCTCCTCCTTTTTACAGGCCGTAAACACAAGGCCTGCCATCACAATCAATAAAGAAAATTTGTATTTGTTTAACATTATATAATCAGTTTAAAATTGCTTGTAAAACTTAATAGCTGTATCGCACCTTCACCGCGAAGTTTCTGCCTGGTTTGGGTACACTGATAAAGTCAAATAATTCAGCATCAAATGCATTGTTGAGTTGAGCGCTAAACGACAATTTATTTTGCCAAGTGTAGGTAATACCGAAGTCGGCCGCATTTTGCACTGGAATCCAGTTGGCATCATTGCGTTGCCCCCCCTCCTGAATAAATGAAAACTCATCTACAAAATAGCCATAGGCATTTATGCGGAGTTGATTTCCTTCTCTAATAAAATCCTGAATAGTGTAGGTAAGTGAAAGGTTGGTAAAAAAGGTAGGAATATTTGGAATAGGCTTCCCTACCAAAAACTCATCACGGATGTCTTCAAATCCATTAATCGTCACTTGCTGATAAGTAGTGTTCCAGGCATAGCTAAAGTTCTTGAAAGGTTCTCCAGTAAAAGCCACCTCAAAACCAGTAGCCTTTGCCTGATCACGGTTGATGTATCTTCCCAGTGAGGTATTTCTAACATCCAGGAAAACCAAATCTCTTTGCAAACGCAGGAAATAATTTACATCAATTGTTAGGAAATTGCTGATGGCAACATTTAGCCCAGCATTGATGTTTTGGCTACGTTCAGGGCGAAGGGCAAAGTTGGGGGCGATACTTCTGAGATCACCAAAAACCTCAAATTGATCGGGGATACGTATTGCTTCTTCAAAAGATCCTCTAATAAATACCTTATCAGTCACCTTCCATTTACCAGCCACGTTGAAACCCCAAAACTCATCACCAGAGCTGGTAGTGGGTAATTCATCCGCGTTGATCAGAAATACATTGACTCCTTCTGCGGTATATTGGTAGTATTTTCCAGTGGCTAATAATTCAACCTTTTTCTCAAACAGTGTCTTCTTGAGTTCTAATGACGTAATATTTTTGGTCAACCTAAACCCAACCGTATTAGGGTCTATGCCATCAATGTAATTCACTGCTAGTTCTTCGGTTCCTCTGCGATCCTGATAAGCTAAAAAGTGATTGAGGGTAAGGCTAAAATTATACTGGAAATCACGCGTAATCCCCAGGCGATGTACAGTATTATAATTATACACGTCTGATCGTGAAGGCCTTACCAATAGCTCTGACCCTGACTCCCTTACAATGTTTGGGAACTGTGCCGTAATGTTATTTCCATTCCAGTCGTACACATTGCTGGTAGAGTCATCCACGATGAGTCTTGAAAACCCTACATTACCCACATATGTGATGTGCCAGTTCTTTCCAAAGCTTTTTGTAAGATTAAAGGTTAAGTTAACCCCGTTTTCCTTGTATAGCACTTCCCCTAAAGGAATGGCTGCTACCCTGACTCCTTGTTGATACTCCTTACTCCCTGATGTTGCATTGATTCCTAAACGAAAGTTTAGTTTTTTGGCTTCGTTATAATATCCTATTCCTCCTTGTAACAAAAGCGCAGCGTAGGCATCGTGAAATCTTCGCACCCTGATGTTTTCTCTCCTTAAAACAAATCCATCAGGGCTATAAATGTTGTTTTCAACATTCATTTCGTAATCGTTGTCACTGTAATTATAATTTGCACTGAGGTTGTAGTACCAGTTTTGAGCAAATTTTCGGGTGATGCTTCCCGCAATTCGATGGGTATTAAATGAACCATATTGGTAAGAAATATCCAGGTTATTTACTGGGTTTTGGTTGGTAACTACATTGATGCCTCCTCCTAATGCATCTGTACCAATGTCGGCAGGCATTACCCCTTTGTAAATATCTACTCGCTCTATATTACTAATTGGAATGTTATTCACACTAAAGCCAGTTCCTAAAAATTCAATAGGAATGCCATTGTAATAAAAGCGTACCGCATTGCCTGTTAATCCATTAAGGGTAATATTGGCGGTACCTCCCAAGCCTCCTGATTGTCTGATCTTCACCCCTTGCACATTGTCCAGCAAATTAACCACGTCTTTAGACTCGGCTTGCAATAGACTAGTATTGATAGTGTTGATCGTGATGGGCTTTTCGGCAATTTCTTTGGCTACCGATTTCTCAGAAATGACGATTTCATCCAATTGCTTTTCGTCAGAGGCTAATTTTATAGTCCCCAACTTCAAGCGAGTATTTTGTGAAGACACCTGAATGGACTTGACATATTTGCGGAAGCCCACCATACTTACCACCAATACATAGGTGCCTGACTTAGTGGCTTTGAGGCTAAACTCACCTTGATTATCGGTGGTAGTTCCCCAGCTTGTATTCTTGATACCTACCGTCGCAAATTCAATAGGTTTTTGTTTATTATCGACTATTTTTCCAGTAATAATGGTTTGAGCAAACGATAAATAACTGATAGTCAACAAGTAAAAGAGTATAAAAACAGTTTTCATTATTTAGACTTAATAAAAATAACGATGCAAAAGTAAACGTTGCGTTTACTCGAAACAATTTATTTAGACTAAATTTAAATAATATTTTTTACCTAATGCGAAAAGCTTTTTTGTCTAACACCTTAAAATTTGGAAAAAAAATCACGACAAACTCTTTGATTTTTTTGTCAACATCCCTGATAGTAAGGAATGTTTAAGCTTCTTTTTGATCGTTTTCCCTCCTCTCCAGTTATGAACGATTCTACACCTATCAGAGGCCATTTACAAAACTTATTTGGCTTCCTTTTGGTCCGAAGGCTGCAACATCAAACAGTCCGTTTGTCTACGCTTTGATTGAGCTGGGTAATTTTTTGATATAGCACACTACCCGATTTACTTCTTCAAACCCCATCTTTTGATGAAAAGCCTGACTGCCAATGTTTAAAAATTCCACATCGGAGGCCAATTGAGTACAGCCTTTAGCTTGCGCCCAACTTTGCGCTTGCCTCACCATGTATTCCCCAATGCCTTTTTGTTGTTGATTGGGTACTACATAAATCCCCTCCAGGTAAGCTACCGGAAACTGCTCAGCTCCTTCCACATATTCATTCCTCAACGCAATATGGGCAAACCCTACTGGTTCGTTGGCTAGTATCACCAACATTACCAAGTTGTTTTTATTTCCTATCATTGCAGAGAAATCATCTAAAAGTTCTTCAAAAGTACTCTCGGGCCAGAGCTGATGAGCCAATGCTGTAATTTGATTTACATTCGATATCGATACTTCTTGGTGGGTTAATTCTATCATGGATCAATTTGGTTAAACATATATTTAAACATCTTGGCTATTTACAAGTTTTCCCATCAGTACCCAGTATTTTAGGGTTATAGGCTGATGTAGAAAATTTACTTTTTTGTTAGCAATAGAAATGGCGCGATTTTCGGTATTGCATACCAAAACCTTCGCTAGATTTAACAAAACAAAGCTATATTTGGATAAAAGTTCTCCTTAAAAATCAGCTTCTTTTGTTTTTTATTAGTACAACTTCACCAGAATGTGCTTAAGAGTATAGTAATGAGAAGCCGTAGGCTATCTTTTGTGCTTTCGTTAGTAAAACGCTATAACAATTACTATACAGATGATCACTTTTTCAAGTATATTTCAAGATCTTACCAGGCAGAAATAGCTTTTCGCATAATAATATAGTTCTTGAGATAATATTGATAATGATCACGGAAAAATAAGGCGCTTGGTAGCACTCAAATTGCTCCTTTAATTTCGTATATTGGCAAGCCGTTTGTTTAACACTTGCTTAACAAGAACGAGGGGCACATATTGGCTCTTGGTAAAATAAAATTTCAATTAATTAAACCCTGAAAAAGAATGTCTATTTGGTTGGCTTTACTTGTTATCCTACTTGCGTTCTATGTGATGACGGAAATTGTGGATCGACACTTTATCAAAAGTCTGGATAACATCGCCGAATGGATGAACCTCCCCCCTAGTGTTGCTGGTGCTACTTTGTTGGCACTGGGTACTAGTGCGCCAGAGATTTCTACGGCGTTATTTGCATTGTTTTTAGAGGGGGCTAGTCCAGCCACGGGAGTAGGAACTATTGTGGGATCGGCCATTTTTCAGATACTGGTAGTGATTGGATTTGCAGCGGTAGTAAAAACATCTTATCTCAATTGGCGTCCTGTCATGCGCGATAGTATATTTTATGCATTTTCGGTAGGCTTACTCATTGTATTCGTATCAGATAATAAATTTACCCTCATTGAAGGAATTACTTTTGTAAGTAGTTATTTACTGTACCTTTTTATTCTTTACTTATGGACCAAATACGTAAACGAAGATGGTCCTATGGTATCGCGCACTGGTTTTGATTTACCCAATGGCAGTGCCCGTATACAATTTGAAGGGGCCCAGCATCAGTTTGACACCCCTCGCCCTATCGAAGCCATTGAAAAAGATATGGAGGGCGAAACTGCTCGTAATCCTTTCAAGATATTACAAAAGAGTTTGGGGTATCCGGTAGAGTTTAT
Source organism: Microscillaceae bacterium (assembly GCA_003483885.1). GTDB lineage: Bacteria > Bacteroidota > Bacteroidia > Cytophagales > Microscillaceae > Microscilla. The sequence goes on along the minus strand of DMXI01000143.1, from coordinate 8,543 downwards.
TATGAACTTGATTCCTGATCCGGAAGAAAAACCTAAGTGGACCATTCCTGTATTTGTACTTTCATTGGTTATTATTGCGGGCGCTTCTTACTTTTTAGTAATTGCCGCTGAATCGTTGGCTACTGCGGTTGGTATCGACAAAGCAATCATTGCGCTTACTATATTAGCTGGGGGTAGCTCTATTCCAGAAATGATTTCCTCTGCCATTGTGGCCAAACAAGGCCGAGGTGATATGGCCATTGCCAATGCGATTGGAAGTAACATATTTGATATTTTGATGAGTTTGGGGCTTCCTGTATTAATCTATATCATTGCCAAAGGAGAACCATTAGATGGTTTGGGTGGGGCCAATATCAACTCTTCTATCATTTTGCTTTTCACGACCCTTATTGTAGTTATCTTACTTTTATTTATTCAGAAGTTTAAAGCAAGTCGTCCTTTTGGATTGTTTTTGATCTTCCTTTACATACTTTATGTAATAGCGGCCTATATGGGCTGGATAGATGGAGGCAGCACTCCTGCTACTCCTTAAATGGACTTATAGCCAAGGTTTCAATCTTAGAAAAATATATACGCCTGTCAGATTTTAGCAATCTGGCAGGTGTTTTTGTATAGCTACCAGGCATACTACTAGACATTTTTTGTTTGCGTCTCCACAAACGAAAGCGGTCGCGTCGTTGGCCGTGTCTTCACGGTCAATTTTAGCCAAAATGTCTAGTAATCACCATGCTACAACATCACCCAAACTCAAGGTGGAGCTGTAATCCGTTGTTTTGTTGTTTATGGTCTAAATTCGAAACGCCTAACCCCAACAAACGCACTTTATGCTGAGAAAAGTCGCAGGTGCGAATCAGCTCTTGGTACAATTGGGTAAGTAGTGCCAGATTGTTGATGGCATAAGGCAAGGTTTTGCTACGGGTAATCTGCTGAAAGTTATTGTATTTTACTTTGAGGGTAACGGTTTGGCCTAACACCTTATTTTTTTCAATTCTTTGCAGCAGTTCTTTAGCTAGCTTGGCTAGCTCTTCTTCCATTTCTGCAATGGTTTCCAGGTCGTGATCAAAGGTATTTTCGGTACTGATAGATTTACGAATTCGGTGAGGGTTTACCTGGCGCTCATCTATTCCCTGGGCAATATTGTAATAATAAGACCCTACTTTCCCAAAGTGCCTAACCAATTTTACTTTGTCCCAACGCCGCAAATCTTCTCCAGTATAAATGCCCAATTTTTGCATTTTTTTAGCTGTCACCTTGCCTATACCGTGAAACTTTTGGATAGGTAACTGGGCAATAAAATCTAGTGCTTCCTCGGGAGGAATCAGGGTTAGGCCGTTAGGTTTATCCATATCCGAGGCCACTTTTGCCAAAAATTTATTCACCGATATCCCTGCGGAAGCAGTGAGTTGAGTAGCATCCCAAATTTTTTGTTTGATCTCTTTGGCAATGATTGTGGCAGAAGGCATACCCATTTTATTTTCAGTCACATCCAGATAGGCTTCATCCAATGAAAGAGGTTCAACCAAATCGGTGTACTCATAAAAAATTTCGCGGATTTGACGAGAGACCTGCCGATACACATCAAAGCGAGCGCGTACAAAAATAATCTGAGGGCATTTTTGATAAGCCAAACGGGAAGACATGGCCGAAAAAACGCCAAACTTGCGTGCTTCGTAACTAGCCGCCGCTACTACCCCCCGCTCGCTACTACCTCCTACTGCTAAAGGTTTGCCACGATATTCGGGGTGGTCGCGTTGCTCTACCGACGCATAAAAAGCATCCATATCAATATGGATTATCTTCCGCATATATTAAATCATCAATTGGTTAATTCTTCAGGAAGCACAAATTGCTCTTCCTTGTTAGTATCTAAGGTATAAACGTGATCTACCGCTTCTAGATTGAGTTTTCCATATAAATGTGGAAAAAGTTCAGTGCCTCCAGTGGTATTTTCATACACCAGTTTTTCTCGTAGCTTCGTCACTTCAATTTTTAATAACAATAAGTTGGCTTGTCCTTTAAAAAAAAGGTTAGCGCTTCCTAATACTTGTGGTAAATTAGAGCAATGGATAAAACCTTCTGTTTCTATTGAAACAGGTCCATAAATACCTTCCTTTTGAGCGGTTTCCCAGTCTGCTGCTGGAATAATATGATAAACAAATGGTTCTTGTTGCATACCCTTAGTTTTGTGCTTAATAAATACCCAAAACTACCCATAAACTCGCTTGATACAAAACAACGATCAGATTTCAGGCAGTAGTTTATTTAAGCGAATATGTTCGGCGCTGGTATTGCATAATGACTAAGCCCGAAATGATAATGATTCCGCTAACTAAGTGGTAAAACTGGAGAGGTTTGCCTAGCCATACTCCGGTAAGTGCCGTGGATAGTGGTACTATGTTTATAAAAATACCTGCTCGCCCAGGGCCAATCATTTTGAGACCATCGTTCCAAAGCAAAAAAGCTATAGCAGTACCCAGTGTACCAATCCCTATTGCTGATACCCAAAATGGCCAGCGATGCATACTTATGCTTTGCACTGGTGTAAAAGGTAAAATAGCCAAAAAGCATAATAAACAAACAACATTGGTCAATAAGGTAAAATCACGAATGGTGATACCACCAGTATATTTTTTGGTCCAAATGTGCTGCATGGCAAATATGGCATTGGCAATAAAAATAAGTAGGTCTCCAGTAGTAAACGAAAAATGTTGTAGAGCCGCAAGATTCCCTTTGACTAATAGGTATAATACTCCTACAAAAGCCACCAAAATACCTATGACTTGCTTGACATGAAGTTTGGTCTTTAAAAAAATACGTGAAAATATTAAGGTGACAGCCGGATTCAAGCTCATGATGAGTGCGGCATTGAGCGGTGAGGTAGTAAGCATTCCCCAAAAGAAGAAAATATTGAATATAAAACTTCCAACAAACCCAACCAACAAAAACCCCTTGAAGTGGGTACGCCAGAGGTTCAGGGATGGTAATTTTTTATAACTAAGGAGGGTTAGGGTGGCTACCCCGAACAAAAACCGCCAAAAACCAGCCTCTGTGGAACTGCTACTTTGCAGCATGATTTGAGCAAAATGAAAATTAAGCCCCCAAAAAACGGCGGCAATCAGGAGATAGAAGGAAGCTTTCATGGGTGTATCGCTATACAATGGTGTCGTTTAAAGTTATAACCTACCCCTGAGTATGTTTGGTTCACATTTTAGTATATTGTTAATCATACTGCTAGACATTTTGGCTAAAGTTGGCCGTGAGGACACGGCCAACAGCGCGGTTGCCTTCGTTTGTGTCTCCACAAACGAAAAATGTCTAGTAGTATAATTGTTAACTAAAAAACCCCTGTAATGTATTGCATTACAGGGACTTATTCAATAAAGTTTCTTCTCAGATTTATTTATTCTTAATGCTTTCCCAGTTAGAGTCTGCCTTGGTAATGTTTGAGTTTTCGTTCTTATCCCAATATACTTTAGTGTTCATCTTCTTACCTTGGTACATATCATTGAAAAACAAATAAAGTTTTCCGTCTACTATCTTAAAGGTTTCAGGGTTTACAGGTACTTTTTGTCCCTTAGCAGCAATAGCAAATGCACAGTATCCACCATATTGAGGCAAGTAAGCCGTTGGGTTCTTTACAAAAGCTTTTTTGTGGGCTTTGCTGCTGAAATAGTACTTGGCACCTTGGTGCGTTGTTTGATGTTTTGTAGTACCTTTTACTGCTTTGTTTTGCTTGTGATATGCTACCACATCATAACCATTGATGGCTACTTTTTCGGCATTCGTTAATACTGATTGACTGAAGCTGGCTTGCGCGCCAAAGAATAATACAAGTGCGAATAATAATGTGCTAATCTGTCGCATGGTTCAATTTTTTGTGTTGATTGTATTCGTTTTAATAACTTGATGACACAAATGTATAGGATCATTTCTGTACTTTTGATAGCATATTATCCAAATAAATTAGCAGATAGTACATTTTAATATCTTTACAGATAAATATTTCGTACGTTGAGGTATGGAAAGTTTACTAGGAGATATCTTATCTACAATTCGGCTTAAGTCAGCCATTTATTTTAAACACGGGTTTTGTGGCTCCTGGGGAATGGAAGCTCCCAATAGCCCCTATTCTCAGTTTCATCTGGTCACCAGTGGTAATTGCGTCCTGGAAATTGGAGAAGAAATAAATTCGCTCGAAAAAGGGGATATTGCAATTTTGCCTCACGGTACACCCCACCAAATCAAGGCTACCCCTGATGCCGTTTGCATCCCTGGCCAGGAAGCATTTATGGAAATTATGAAAGGAGATCAGCCTTTTCCAGGTAAAGAAACCAGTACTCAGTTGATTTGCGGACATTATGAAATAGACCGGGAGCTAAGTCACCCCATTTTTGAAGAACTTCCTCCCTATATTATCATCAAAAGTGCAGATTATGGGCGCTATGACTTGATCTATTCAATGTTTGAGCTTATTTTAGAAGAAATGACGTTACAAAAACCAGGTTTTGATACGGTGATTATTCGTCTTGCCGAAATCTTGTTTATTTCTATTATACGTCATTATTATTTGCATCAAGCCAGCGAAAAGCTCAACATGTTCAAAGATGAAATGATTTATCAAGCGGTGAACTTGATCCATCAGGAGTTGGCCAATTCGTGGAATATCGAGAAACTTGCTCATCGCATGGGGGTATCGCGCACCCTATTCATCGAACGTTTTAAGAGCGCCGTGGGAGAAACACCCATGAAATATATTACACGCTGGCGTATGACTAAAGCCAGGTACTTACTCAAAAAGACTGATTTGCCACTACCACAGATCGGGGAAAAGGTAGGTTATTTTTCTGAAACGGCCTTTAATAGAGCCTTCAAACAAATGTGTGGGGTTTCTCCCGGTAAATTTCGGCAACAACTAAAGCAAGAAGAGGAAAAGTCAACTCTTTGATAGACTTGGGCGGTTGCTTCAACAAAACTTATTCTATATGAAAAAATTCTCCAGGTATTTTATCGTTTTTTCTCTGTTTATCTATGGTGTTAACTTTGGACAACCTTCCTCACTTACGGACCAACAAAAGGCTTTTTTAATTACCAAAATAAGTGATTTAATCAAAACGAAATATGTATTTCCTCAAAGAACCAAAAAAATCACCCAATATTTACAAAGACAACAATCCTCTATCGAATTCAAAACCGCCGAATCTCCTGCTCAATTTGCCAAAACCGTCAACCAATACCTAAGAACTGCGAGTAATGATTTACACTTATGGGTAGGATTTAATCGTAAGGAAGCCGCCTCTCATCAAACTAGTAATTATGCCACCTATTTGGAGCAAAAAGCCAAAAGTAAAAATTATGGTTTCCAAAAAGTAGAAATATTGGAAGGCAATGTGGGATACCTGCGCATGAGTCACTTTTATAACCCCCGCTATTCTGAAAAAACCTTGGCCAGTGCCTTGCATTTCCTGTCTAATTGTGATGCTCTTATTTTAGATTTACGAAAAAACTCAGGAGGCAATCTCAATATGGTCAATACCCTGGATAGCTATTTCTTTGGGCGTGCCCCAGTACTTACGCACCGTATTTATTATCGTAGTGGCTATGAACAAGAAGTATATACCTTAGAAAAGTTAAAAGGCAAACGCCTACCCAATATTTCGTTGTATGTACTCGTAGACCGAAATACTGCCTCGGCCGCCGAACAAGTAGCTTACAATCTCAAACATTTGAACCGAGCTACTTTGGTAGGAGAAGTCACCATGGGTACCGCCAACACTGGGCTTCGTCATTCGCTTGATGATCATTTGTATATTTTTATCGCCAATGGCGAATATGAAAACGACGCTACAAGAGATACTTTTGAGCACAAAGGGGTGATTCCACAAGTACAAACCACTAGCCTGGAAGCATTACAAAAAGCCCATATTTTGGCATTGAAGCTACAGTTAAAACAGTGTGCCGAAAAAAAACAAAAGAAGAAGCTAAATCGGTTGATTAGAAAGGTGAGAAGAAGTGCTGTTAATTACAAAATTGATTAAACCCTCACTCCCATAATCAAAATGTCGTCGGTTTGTTGGTTGTCGCCTTGCCAGTCGCGGAGTTCGGTTTCCAGCAATTGCTTTTGGGTAGTCATAGGTTCTTTACTGATCTCTAGTAAGAAGTTACGGAAGTATTTTCGCATATATTTTCGCCCACTGGTTCCTCCAAATTGGTCTTGAAAACCATCCGTGAAAATATAATAACGATCTCCCTCTTGCATATCCATGGTAAAAGTCTCAAATACTTTGCTGGTGCGATATTGACGGCTACCAATCGGAAACTTAGAGCCTTTTACCTGGTGAATTTGCCCGTCTCTAACATACCAAAAAGGGTTTTTAGCTCCTGAGAAATATACCTTGCGAGCTACTTCATCCAATGCCAAAATCGCCACATCCATTCCATCATTGATTTGCTTTTGATGATCAGTCTTGGTGTTTTGTAGGGTCTTGGTCAATCTATAGTCAAGTTCGTAGAGAATTTGAGAAGGCTCAGTGATCTTCTGATTCAGGATAATCTCGTCTAGTAGGTTTTGCCCCATCACAGTCATAAAAGCTCCTGGTACTCCGTGCCCAGTCCCATCCGCTGCAATCAACACTTTTACCCGAGGATGTAGCCGTTTGGCATTGTCTTCATCTTCTTCATAAATGGGAGGGGCCATAGTTTGGCTACCCAAAGGTTCATTCTTATAAGCAAAGATATCTTCGTTGAACCAGTAAAAGTCTCCTGATACAATGTCTTTAGGTGATAAAAACACAAAAGCCTCTTTGAAGTTTCTCACCACCTCGCTTTGGTCACATAATAAGGCTTGCTGAATACGACGAGCGTAGTTGATACTATCAGTAATATGCTTATTGGTTTGCTCTAGTTCAACATTTTTCACATTGAGTTGCTCTACGGCTTCTTTGAGGTTTTCGGCCTGAGTTAATATTTCTTCCTTTTGCTGCTGTACTTTAGCAGTACGCTCCAATACTTTGTTCTCTAGTTCTTGAGTGTGCTCTCGCTGAAGTCGCTCATTTTGGTGCAGTTGTTCTATCAAGTCAGATTGAGCTCGACGTTTTTCCTGCTCAGTAGCTCTTATTTTATATCCTAACCCCAGCGAAAAAAGCAATACCTCTAGCGAAGCTCCTCCCTGGTATACCAACGAATACACAAAGCGAGAATAACTGTATAAAAACACGCCGCCAATCACCGCCAGGTTTAATGATAAAGCACCTAGGATGAAATAACGAGCCGTAACGCTCCCAGTACGATATAATACTATAAACAAATAGAGTGAAAATACCGCATCTACCCCACCCGATATCAGGCTAATGGTGTTCATCAATGGGAAATTAGGCGAAATGGCGTAGTAAATAAGTTCTATAGGAATTAATACCAGTCGGAAACCAATGTAAAATCGCACCAGTGGATCGACTCGGGGGATGATATCTCGAGTATGTAGAAAAACCCGCATAAATCCATAATACAGGGCCGACATCATACTCACCGCAATAATCCATAGAAAATTATCTATCTCGGGATGTTCTGGAATGAAATACTCTCTTATAAACCCGTGGAAATACAAAAAGTAAAACGAGATAAAAAACATATAAGAGGAGTAAAAAATGTAGGTACGATCCCTAGTGGTAAAGTAAATCACCAAATTGTACAGGATCATAATCCAGAATACCCCTTGAAACAACCCTTGAAACAAGCTCTCCCAACGCAGTTCATCATTGTAGTTTTGGAGATCAAACAGTTCCAAATCAAACTTGGGAGCACGACGATCGCTCACTGTAATTTTTAAATAGATGGTTTGGGTTACTTGATAGGGCAAGTGCAAGGCCATCAACGAAAGAATAGCTTCATTGATAGATTTTTGGGATACAGGTACCATTACCCCGGTTTTTTGCACGATTGTTTGGCCATTTTTCTGAGGAATAAATACCTCTACTACACTGTTACGACCTCCAATATGCAAAATCCAGTCGTCTTTGAAAGAAATGTTGTTTTGTAAGGTGATCTTTCCCCAGTATGTGTATTTATATTGAAACTTCTTGGGATACTTCGCGTGTGGCACAAAGTTTTTTTGAAAGCTTTGGGAGGCTATTTCTTTGAATGTCAAGGCATTGCTCGTGTCTTCGTATACTTTCAGATAACGGTTCAGGTTAGGATATACCTCTTTCTTGCCATCATTTACCTGAAAGATATCATTTACTTGAGCCTGACTACGACCAATATGAATGCCCAATGTAATAAATAATACACATACAATTCTTTGCCACATAGAGGAGCTAATATTTCGGCTAAATTATAAGAAATCTTTCAAAATAAGCTACGTATGGGCATCAATTTTTATTCCGAGATTTATAAAACAGCCCTAATCACCATGTTATCATCATTTTTTACAATGCAATAGGCCTTTTACCATATTTATAATGTGTTGTATAATGATGTAGCAATTGGGTGATCTAACAGTAATGAAATCAGAACTCAGTACAGGCACAAGAGTATGTTTAAAAATTAGT
>DMXI01000136.1 GCA_003483885.1 Microscillaceae bacterium | reverse complement strand
TCATACTCATAAAGGCCCCTGGCACCCCGTGCCCAGTACAATCCGAGATAGCAATAACATATTTTGGGGTCTCCTCTTCTATTTTGGCAAACCAGTAAAAATCGCCGCTGACAATGTCACGTGGTTGGTAAAACAAAAAATGTTCGGGGAGCGCAGCCGAGATTTCTTCTTTGAGGGGTAGGATAGCGGTTTGAATTTTACGGGCATAATTGATGCTGTCTCGAATATCTTTATGTTGTTGCTCCAGCATATCTCGCTGGGCCATAATCTCTTCGGTTTGAATCTCAATCTCTTGTTTCTGAGCTACTAAAACTTTATTGGTCTTTTGCTTACGACGATTGCTTTGGTATAATACTATAGCCAGCACTAGTAATAAAACAACCCCACCTACCGCCGCCGCAATCAAATTATTTCTTTGTTTAACTTCTAATTTTAATATAGTATTTTCTTGCTCTTTTTTTTCGGTATCATACTTGGTCTCCATCTCCGCAATTTGCTTAGATTTTTTAGTATCAAACACACTATCAGAATAGGCTTTGTGCTTCTCATAATAAGTCAAAGAATTTTCATAATCTCCTGCTCTTTTGTAAACCTGAGCAAGTGACTTAGCCATTTCCATTGTCCGGTATTTGGCTCCCACTTCTTCTGAAATTTTTAGTGCTTCTTTGCCGTACAAAATCGCTTTTTCAAAATCCTTTAATGCTGCATAAGTTTCGGATAGGTATGTCAAAGGAAACATCTTACTTTTACGAAGTCCTAACTCTTCTCTAATCTCAAGCGATTGAGAAAAACACTTGATTGCTTCCTTAAACTTTTTCTGCTTATTGTATACATAGCCAATATTAGACAATGCAATAGCTACACCTCTTTTATCTCCGATACTTGCTTTGACTTCCTTGTAATTTTGATATTGAAGCAATGCTTGGTCATAATTCTTTAAGTCTGCATATACGTTTCCTAAATTATTATAGTCAATAGCAATATTCCTCCTATCATTAAAAAATTTATGAATTTTGAGCGCTTTTTGATGAAACTCCAGAGATTGCTTGAGTTTTTTTTGAAGATAAAACAAGATTCCAATGCTCGCAAAGGTATTTCCTTGACGCATCTTATCTCCCATTGTTTCATATATCTTCAACGCTTTTAATAAATTACTTAGGGATTTAGGGAAATCCCCTTTGTTACGGTATATTATTCCCAACTCTCTGAAGCTTTCTGCAACATTCAAAGAATCATCTAACTTTTTCCATAAGTGAGATGCGGTTTTTTGTTTTTTTACTGCTTCCTCAAACCGATTTAATGACTCAAGAACTCTACCTTGATTCATAAGCGATAACGCAACCCCTCTCTCAAACGTCATTTCCTTAGATAAATCAAAAGCATTTTGTGCGTACTTAAGAGCATTTTTGGAATCATTAATCCTACATAGAATACTCAACCTATTCAACACATTCACCTTATTCGTATCATCAGGCAAAGTTTTGAGTACATTTAGGAGGCTGTCTTTTTCGGAGGGGCGTTGGGCGGTAGTAGTAAAGGGTAGCAGGTTGAATGCCAACACCAGACTCCAAAACCAAAGAAAATTTTGGACAAAATGGTTTTGCGTGAGCAATTGGCTATGCTTTCCCATATAGTATTTGTGTGTAATGAATTATTGACTGATGGTGTAAAAAAATGTAACCTAAAAGGAATAATTTCGTAAAAGTCAAATTGTACCTATCTCTACGAAGTTAAGCATTTGAGAAGAATTTTTGAAATTTAGCCTTCACTGAATTTTACGTAATCTACGTAATTTATCTACTTCTCATGTAAGTTTTTAGGTATTCATTCTACAAAACTTACACACATTGCTGGTTTTATGCGCTTCACTTTTGGTTTCTTTGTCCAAATATCTTTCCACAACAGGCTTCTCCGCAAATATTTATGTTGACTTTTTCAGGTTAGATAAACTTGGTTACTTTCTTTGAAAACATTATCAAATTGAGCTTATTCACGTACATATTTATAAGTTTATTAACCAACTAATAGAAGAAAAAATATGGCAAATAAGAATGCTTTGTTGATCATTGACGCCCAATACGATTTTTGTCACCCCAATGGGGCCTTGTATGTACCAGGAGCCGAAAAAGACATGGAGCGATTGAGTAAGTTGATCAATGACCAAGCCGATAAAATAGATCATATTTGTGTAACGCTGGATTCTCACCCGGTAAACGATGTATCTCACCCTGGTTTTTGGCAAGACAAAAATGGCAACCCGCCAGCGCCATTTACCATTATTACTTTGCAAGAGGTACAGGAAGGCAAGTGGACTCCTCGTTTTTACCCCGAAAAGGTGATCAAGTATTTACAGGATTTAGAAGCTCAAGGACAGTTTCCCCACTGCATTTGGCCCGAGCATTGCCTCATTGGATCTAAAGGAAATGCGTTGGATGATCAGTTGATGGATTCCTTGAAAAGCTGGACCCGCCGTGGTAAGTTTTATCAGGCAGTAACCAAAGGAACTTATCCATTGACTGAGCATTTTGGTATTTTTATGGCGCAAATCCCGGTAGCCGATCGTCCGGAAACCCAATTGAACCAAAGTCTCATCAAAACTTTGGAAAACTTCCAGAATGTGTACGTAGCAGGAGAAGCCCGTTCGCATTGTGTGGCTACTAGTCTCAAACAAGCCCTGGATTACGCTCCCGGATTGGCCGATAAAATGGTGATTGTGGAGGATTGCATGTCAGATGTACCTAATATGGGGCATTTGGGAACGCCTATTTACGACGAAGCCCAAAAGCGCGGCTTACGATTTGCCAAAGCAGCCGATATTCAATTGGGCTAGAAAGCTGTTATTCTCTACAGTCTCCCAACTCAAACACTCTTCACTAAAAAACTTACATTATGAGCGATTTTGATGCAATAGATTTTAATCTCAATTTTAATAACTTCAATCCAGACGAGGTACAAGTAGATGAAACGATCAATGCTGTTTTTATTGTGGATATCTCTCCCTCTATTACCAGTTATGAAAAGGATTTGAACCACGCCTTCAACGATTTTACCGAGACCATGCAAAAGTCGCATGTAGCGGAGCAATTGATGGTTTCTTTGGTTGAGTTCAACGATCAGGTAACGGTCAAAAGTGGCTTTCAACCCATTAAGCATATTCCCAAGATGAGTTTTAAGCCTTCGGGGGCGGGTACAGCCTTATACGATGCCACTGCACAAGGTTTGAAAATGGCGATGGATTATCGAGAAAATCTGGAAGCCTCTGGGGTGATGACCAAAACGCTGCTATTTGTCATTACTGATGGGATGGACAATCGTTCCACCACGCCCGCCAAAACGGTGAAAGAAAAAGTCAATGAAGTGATTGCTGAAGAACAAAATGCCTTTTCTTTTACTACAATTTTGTTTGGAGTGGGCAATGCGGCCAGTTTTGAACAAGCGCAAAAAGAAATGGGTATCCAGCATTTGGCCAGGGTAGGTACTTCAGGGTCAGAAATCAGAAAGATGATTAACTTTATCAGTCAGTCTATTGCCAGTACTGCTAATAACACGCAAATCACGTTTTAATAGAGATATTCTATATTAAAGTAATATTGGTGAGCGACTAAAGAGATGTCTTTTAGTCGCTCTTTTATTTTTTAGCTTCCACGGCTGGGCGTTGATAGGCTACCACCCGATCGATAAATACCAACATCTCTTTTTTAACAATTTTTGGAGAATTCCAGGGTAAAAAATGGCCTTTCCCGTTGACAATGGCCAACCTTACAGGCGCATTTTTCAATTCTTGTTTGGCGTACAAAGCATTTTCTATGTAAATCAACACATCACTATTGCCATGCAAAATACTCACAGGTACAGTAATCTTACCCCAGAATGGCTCCATCTTTTTCAAGGCTTTTTCGTGGGCAAATTTTTCATCGGTAGCCACTCTCATCATTCGGGGCAACAGCCAACGCAATGGCGGGTAACGAGTTGGGTAAGAAATCGCATAGGTTTTTTCAGCACCTGCTGCCAACGACGACGAAATAAACATTAAGCCATCTACCAAATGAGGATAATCCATCGCAAGTCTCGCAATGACCGTACCCCCATAGGAAGAACCTACCAACATGATCTTTTTATGCAAAGGCCGATACTTTTCCAGGATGGGTTTGATAAAAGCGGCTTGCTTTTCTACCGATCTTTCGACCTTGCCAAATCCTGAATAACCGTAACCAGGGCGATCTACTGCCACAATTTTCACTTTATTCAATAGGTCTTTGTCTTTCATATAACTTTTGAAAGAGGTGAGGGAACCAGGTGCCCCATGCATAAAAATCAACAACGGAAGAGTATCGTTGCCCAATTCCATATATCGCACTGGGCGCTTTTCTATTTCGTAGCGGTGTATTTGGGGAGTGTAGTCAGTCACTTTTGGAGCAAACGCAGTTTGTAGTTTGCTGTCGGAGCTACGCAGGGTAATACAGCTTGAAATGCTGATGCATAGCAAAATAATGTATAGGTATCTTTTCATGGAATGATTGCTACAGGCAAAACTTTGGAGATAAAATATTGGCAATTGTTTCATGTACGAATAAAACTCGGGTTGAGATTAAAGAAAGCTCAATCTTTATATAAACTCAAATCCACGTTTGGTGCGTTCAATGTTGTGCTTCATAAACTCTCCATTACTTGAATAAGTTTTTTTTCCTTTCTTGAAACTGTATTTATCAAAGCTTCTTATGACAAACAACAACCATACTCTCAAAATTGCTCAGGTTATCAGTAAATTAACCTTAAGCATAGCAGCCCTGGTATTCAGTATAGCAGCGTTTATTTATAGTACTTCTGCGGTAAACGCCAAGGAGCCGGCCATTGTGTTTCCTGATAAGCCAGTGAGTGGTACTTATGCTACTGGTAAGTATATGATGGATATGGCGATGATCCCGGGTTCGGGAAGTGAGCGGGCCTATTATCAAATATTGGTATGGAATACCGAAACAGGTCGTTCTAAGTTTTATTATGGGAATGCTAAAAGTGGAGGAAGTACTAAAAAGGCAGCTAGTAGCTTCAACTTACCTAGCAATCCACTTAATTAATATTGCAACCTAATTATTTTTCTCTATGAAAATGCTAATAAATTTCGAAAATCAAGCAATTGATAACTTACAGGCTATCAAAGGTGGTAATCAACATACTGAAAACACTGCTTCTCAAGAGCGAACAAGTGGAAAGGAAAAGGATGTTGTAACCGAAGAAATCACTTTTGTAGTCGAAGATTTGCAAATTGCTTAACTTAATTAAACCTCAAAAACTTATGAAAAATACATTGAAAAAATTCCAGGCATATCAAATTGATAACTTACACACGATCAAAGGTGGCGATAAAGGTGAAACAAGAGAATGCCCTTCTCCTGAAGAACAAGAAGGTTATATTGTGACCAGTGACTTACAGGATTGGTGGCGCGCTTGCCGTGATGGGCAATATGACCGAAGAGACATCTCTATTATCTTGAATGATAATGCAGCCAATGAAATTAGAAGGTGGAATCTTTAATAATTATAATGGGGAAGGTTAACCTTTGGTTGCCTTCTCACATCAATCATTAAGAAATTTAATATTTATACCTATTCGTCTATAAAACCTACGCAATTAAATTACTTACACATCATTGCAACGAGTAATCAAACGATCAGATCACATCAATAAAAAACAAAGTCTTGTAGGAGCTCCCTACAGGGCTTTATTTTTATATCCTGTTAACTATTTGCCACTAGTACTCATGAATGATTACTAAAATAATGTATCACTCATCATCTCTTCTTTTATGAATCGTTTTCAGAAATTTCAGCAACAACAAATACCCGGTTTAGATAAAATCAAAGGTGGGGCAACACTTGTCATCTCTAAAGACCTTATTTCTCAGGATTTACAAGATTGGTGGAGAGCAAATGGCGGTGGGAGAGCAAAGTCTCAGGAACTTATCTTGCAAGATTTACAGGATTGGTGGAAAACAAATCGGCGAGGGCAATTTACTCGTGAAGGTGTATCTATTATATTGGATGACAACGCCTCCAATGAAATTATTTTGAGAGGTTAGGCGTCCATAATTTCCAACCCAACAAAGATATTTATGGGACTGTTGGGTTATTTAAATTGATTTGGCTGAAAGTAAGATCTATTTTGTAAAAATATTTTTGATCATCAAACCTATCAATCTTATGAAATCAATTAAGAAATTTAAAAATCAAAGCATCAAAGATCAACAGAAAATTAAAGGTGGAAAAAACGTAAAGAAAGCTACTCTTTTAGATCAGCCAGACCTGAAAGATTGGTGGGATTTTTATGCATGGGAGTAATACTATTTACACCTAATAAAATTTTACTTAAAATACACTATCTTTTCAAAAACCTAAATTTTTAGGAAATCAATAGACAAGTTTCAAACAAGTGCCATCAAACATTTAAACAAAATTACGGGAGGAAACAATCCTTCCAACCAAACAAGTAAAAAAAGTACTCCTCCTTCTATGGACACAGAGGCAGATTCTGAGCCAGCAGTTGAGGAAATAGAAGTTGCCTGCGAGAGTTGGAGTATGGAATGGGTATAAGCTTTGTCAACTTTCATTAGAGGCTAAGACTCAAGATAAAAACCCCGTCAGCAACGCTCACGGGGTTTGTTCTACTACTTACACTCTATACATCATCTACTAATCTATATAAACACTATGATTAACTCATATTCTAATTTCTACTGTTTTTGCTTGCCTTAGGCCGCCACCTTATCGTCTTCTATGTCCTCTATATTTAACTGTTCTATCACTTCAAACCTGATGCGGTCATATTCGTCTAGTTGCATATGTACAACCGAACCTTTCCCAACCTTACCTGCCAATATTTCCTTAGACAACTCGTTTAAAATGCGCTTTTGTAAAACCCTTTTGAGAGGTCTGGCTCCAAACTCCGAATCAAAGCCCATATCGGCCAGGGTATCCATCACTACTTCAGGTGCAGTCAGGTAAACTTCTTGTGCTTTAAGCAATTCCTGAATCTGTGTAAACTGAATGTTGGTAATGAGGCGCATATCTTTACGGCTCAAAGGTCGGAACATCACTATTTCATCGATGCGATTCAAAAATTCGGGTCTTACTTGCTGTTTGAGCAAATCAAATACTTGCTCTTTGGTATTTTCTAGTATTTCAAATTCCTTTAGATCAAACTCGTTAATTGCCTGACCTTCGTTTAACTGGGCAAAATTATCCCGAATGAGGTGCGACCCAGCATTGGAAGTCATAATGATGATGGTATTTTTAAAGTTTACCAATCGTCCTTTGCTATCGGTTAAGCGTCCATCATCCAATACCTGCAACAAAGTATTGAATACATCGGGATGAGCTTTCTCAATTTCGTCTAATAATACCACCGAATAAGGCTTACGTCTTACGGCTTCGGTCAATTGCCCTCCTTCGTCGTATCCCACGTAGCCAGGAGGCGCTCCAATCAATCGGCTTACTGCGTGGCGTTCTTGATACTCCGACATATCTATGCGCACCATTGCTTCTTCGTCGTTGAACAGGAAGTTTGCTAGGGTTTTGGCCAGCTCGGTTTTACCTACCCCAGTAGTTCCCAAAAATAAGAATGATCCAATGGGGCGCCTGGGGTCTTGCAAACCAGCCCGGCTTCTACGTACCGCATCCGCCACTACTTTAATCGCGTGATCTTGACCTGCTACTCGTTTTGCCAGCTCATCTTCTAACTCCAACAACTTTTCTCGTTCACTCTTGAGCATTTTAGACACTGGCACTCCTGTCCACTTGGCCACTACCTCGGCAATGTCTTCATTACCTACTTCTTCTTTGAGCAAGGCTCCTTGTTGTATTTTCACCAAAGCGGCTTGTTTTTCTTCCAGTTCTTTTTCGGCTTGCAAAATCTTGCTGTATCGCAATTCGGCTGCTTTTCCTAAGTCACCTTCCCGCTCAGCAGCCTCAGCTTGAATTCTCAACTGCTCAATGTTTTCTTTGGCCTGTTGTACTCCCTGAATAATGCTTTTTTCGGTTTCCCATTTTGCTTTAAGGCTATCACGCTGCTGGCTTAGCTCGGCAATTTCACGCGACAGTTCTTTTTCCCGTTTTTTGTTTTTCTCTCGGCGAATCGCTTCTCGTTCTATTTCCAACTGCATTACTTTTCGTTGCAATTCATCCAGTTCTTCGGGCATAGAATCAATCTCAATTCTAAGTTTAGAAGCAGCTTCATCCATTAAATCAATCGCTTTATCGGGTAGAAAACGATCGGAGATGTAACGATTAGAAAGCTCTACCGCGGCAATGATGGCGTCGTCTTGGATGCGCACCCCATGGTGTACTTCGTATTTTTCTTTCAATCCTCGCAAAATCGAGATCGCATCCTGTACATTAGGCTCGTCTACCGTTACCCCTTGAAAGCGTCGCTCCAGGGCTTTGTCTTTCTCAATGTACTTTTGGTATTCTTTGAGTGTGGTGGCTCCAATGGTATGCAACTCGCCACGCGCCAAAGCGGGCTTTAATAAGTTAGCTGCATCCATCGCACTATCACCTCCACTTCCTGCCCCAATCAAGGTATGAATCTCATCAATGAACAGGATAATCTCCCCTTCAGAATCTACCACTTCTTTAATCACCGATTTCAGCCGTTCTTCAAACTCTCCTTTGTATTTGGCGCCCGCCACCAAGAGTCCCATGTCTAGCGATACCAATTGCTTGGATTTTAGATTTTCGGGTACATCACCTTCTACAATTCTTTGGGCCAGCCCTTCTACAATGGCGGTTTTACCCACTCCTGGCTCCCCTACCAACATAGGGTTATTTTTGGTACGTCGGGATAAGATTTGCAACACCCGACGAATTTCGTCGTCACGGCCAATTACTGGGTCTAGTTTACCCGCTTTAGCCAATTCGTTTAAGTTCTTTGAATATCTTTCCAGAGACTTATAAGTTGATTCCGCGTTTTGGTCCATCACTTTTTTACCTCCTCTTAATTCGTTGATTGTCGTTAGTAAATCTTTTTCGTTGACGCCTACTTCTTTAAGTAGCGCAGCAGTGTTGTCTTTTCCTGCCAGTATACCTAGTAGCAAATGCTCTAGGGTTACAAATTCATCGTTGAGTTTTGCCTTAAACTTTTCGGCTTGCTGAAGTGCTGCCGAGGTATCGTGTGAAAAATAAGGTTGCCCCGCTGCCTTTGCATAACTTGCCAATATTTTCTCTAGTTTTTCTTTGGCATTACTCACATTCAAGCTCATTTTTTTGGCAATGAAAGTAGTCAGGTTTTGGTCTGCCTCTAACACTGCTTGGAGCAAGTGCCCAGTTTGGATCGCCTGATGTCCTCGCTCCTGCACAAGCTGAGCGGTGTGTTGGATGGCTTCCTGGGCTTTGATGGTGTAGTTTTTAAAGTTCATTTTATCAAGTGTTTAGTTATAGCGTTAAAAAATATTATTGGATATTGTTGATATTTGTTTTAGTGTATTTGCCCAATGATTATCAAAAGCGAAACCAATTCATTTTCAGCAGTAAAACAAGACACATTGTCATAAAAACTAAAGTGCTAAGAAAAAAATAACGACATTTTGTCACAAAAACTCAAAAACCACTTCATTTAAGCGTGTCAAAATGATGAATGATATATTTATGGAAAGCCCTAAAACTGCGCGTGAGTTATACCAAATGAGTTATGAATGTTATCAGACAGGCTTGTTTGAAACATCACTAGAGTGGATAGAAAAGGCCATTGCTGCTCAGGAACAGGATTTGAGTTATTTTCACCTCAGAGGATTGATTTTAAGCAAGCTTCAGTCATATGCAAAGGCCTTGCAAGACTTTGACAGAATCATTCAATATATTGCTACTACAAAACTATTGTTAGAAGAGGAGAAATCATTGGAAGTACCCACGCTTCTGGGGCGGGTTCAGATTTATTTTCAGCAAAAAAATTATAGAGGTCTCATTGAGGATAGTCAGGCGTTATTGCAAATACAACGCAATCACTGGCAAGCTTTTTTTTATAGAGGGATTGGGCATTATTTTAATCAAACCTATCAGCAGGCGCTAGATGACCTGGAGATGGCTTTTTATTTAAGTAATGAAAAAGACAAGGTTCGCCCTTTTCGGGCCTTGGTATACTATAAACACGCTCGTTACAAATTGGCTCAGGCAGATTTTGAAATAGCCGTACAGCAAAAACCACACGATGCCGTACTGTGGTACAATTACGGGTTGAATACTTATCGGATGGATTTATTTGAAAGTGCACTTGCAAGTTTTGATACTGCTCTACGGCTTGGCTTAAACACTCCCCAAGTTTATTTGTATAAAGGGAAAACTTTGCAGCAACTAGGAAGATACGATGAAGCTGAGAAATGTAATTCCAAAATAAACCCTTAAAATGTAGTTGAAGCTACCGCGAATCATTATTATTCATCAAGATCAATCTCTCTTTTCACTTTGATAAACTTCTTGATAATATTAAGATCCAAGGCTGGATATTTAGCTTCAATATCTTTCAAGTATCCTTTTAAAGTAACTACATCTCCTTTATTAAAAGCATAAGTTTGTGTAATCAATTGCAGAGTTAAGTTATCAGCATTTTGAGTAAATAATAAACGCGCCAACTTTCGGTTTTTCTCTTCCTCTAAATGAGCCACCATATACAAATCAGTCATTAAAATTGGAGGCACTCCTCCGTTTTGCATCATTTCTAAAGCAAGTTTTACATTTGCTCCATCATTACTCAAAAGTAAGCTACGTAGTTGCGTCGTATAATCTTCCTGGGTAGGTTTTAGCAAGTACAAATCAGTGTTCTCCTGAAGATAATGCCTTATGTCTTCCTCAAACCAGTACTGTACTTCTAATTCTTGTAATTCGTTCCAAGTAATTTTTGGTTTTTCACCAATCACCACATGGGTAGTAGATGCTGTATGCTTTTTGCTGATTTTCCAACCTAGCTCTTTCATTTGCTGACTTACCTCCTTTACCTTCAACTTAAATTTGCCTAAAAAGACTAGTTCTGCCTTATCAGTGAGTACCAGCGGTACTTTGCTTCCTATTAATGCGTGTAAAAAACCAAGTGCTTTGATTCTTACCAATGCCGTTGAAAAATACAATGCTTCCCAAAGTAATGGCACATCTTCTACAGTAAAGCTTGTTCGATACTCCAGTGCCAACTGATACATAAAGTACCTCGTCTCATAAGGCATACCAGCCGTCCCTTTGAGTACAGAAGGCATCCGTCTAAGCTTTTTATCCTTGATTCCATTATTGGCAATGCCCAATTGCCCTAGTTTTTCTAGTTTTAATAAGTCTTCTTCTGGCAATTCAGTAATTCGGTTGTTATCTAAAGACAACGTTACTAAATTTTTGAGTTGGTTAATTTCGGTAGGCAAATGAGAAATTCTATTATTTGAGAGCTCTAGACGCTGTAAATTAGGTAGGTTTGAAATTACTTCTGGGAAATGATCTAAAGCATTACTTCCCAAATGCAATGTTGTTAGCTTTTGAAGGTTTCCTAGTTCCTCATTCAAATGAGTGATGCGATTACCATATAAATCTAATCTTTCTAAATTGGTGAGCGTCCCTATATTTTTAGGCAGTTTTGTCAAAAAATAACCTACCGACTCTATACTCCCCCATTTGAGTATTTTCAATGCAGGAAAATAAGGGATATCCTCAATATTGTTCCATTCAATGACTAACTCCTCAAGTTGAGACAAATTACTCATTGCTGATGGTAGCGCCTTTAATTGGGTGTTGCCTAACTCTAAATATTTTAACCCAGGCATGTTTAAAATTACCTGAGGTAACTCTTTTAAGGGGTTATGTCTTAAATTGAGTTTGGTGAGGTGCTTAAATTTACTCAGAAAATTGGGCAGGGTAGTAAATTTATTCCCAAGCAAAGAAAGTTCTTCCAGATTGGTGAGTTGTATCAAGGTTTCTGGCAACGACCGCAACTCATTTAATGTCAACCTTAAACCTTTTAGTTTTGTAAGCATTCCAATTTCTGCCGGCAATTCTTGCAGGCAAGGACCATTTATATCCCCCCAGAACTCTAAATACTCTAGGTTTTTGAACTGCAGGATGGCATTATCAAAAACAGAGGCATTGTCTAAACGCAGTTGGGTTACTTGATCGGGGTCTTGAAGCGCCTCTTTCAGATTTTTGAAATACATGGTTTTTAGGTTGTTTCTGTTCAATGTAAAGGATAACCTTCTTAGGTATATATAAAAAAACTTTGATCAACGAATACAAAGAAGTTGTAAACGTCAATCAAAGTTGAGTATAATACTGTATCAGGTTAGGAAAGCCTTATACTTCCCATTCTTCACGCAAAAAGTCTATATAGTTCTTATTGGCAGAAGAAAACAGATTAAAATCAGTTGCACTTTTAATAATGCTAATGAACTCTCTCAATTCTTCCACTTCAAATTCCTTATCCATTGCATCTACAGCGTCTTGTACCAAGTCGTCTAGTTCGCCATCTGGGATATTGTGGTAGTCTTCGTGGAAATAAATCTCAAACGCATCGCGTACTGCAATGGTGTCAAAATCCAATGAGCGAGCAATACGAGGAATCACTCGATCGTAAATTCGATCCAATTCATCCTCAGAAATGGTTCCGTCGGCACCCAAACCTTCTACGATAAGTACCGCCATTAGATATTCAAGAGTGTCTCTCATCTTAATTAGTTAGTTAATAGTTGAGATAAATTATTATTTAAGCGCCAGTCTGGCAAATGGTATCAAGTATTTTGGCAAAGGCAGGTTTTAAAAGAAAGTCTTCTCGACTTCTAGTACGAAACTTTGCCTTTAATCCTGCATTCAATATAAATCATTTCTGCAATATATCCCTATAATCTTTTACCAATTTGTTCAAAGCCTGGGATAGTTTTGGATTACGTAAAGCTTGGCCTACATGTTTTATTTTAAGATCTTCTACCATCTTAAGGTTTACCACTACTGCCTTTTGCCAAGCCTTCATGGTTTTTTCGCTTACCTGGGCTCTATTAGTATTTTTGGTAAGCGCTACCTTTTTTTTAAACACTTCTTTCTTGCTATTCAAAAAGGCTTGTCCCGCCTTTATCCCCTCAATCAAATCACTTTTGGAACCTACCTTCCCCATCATTTGACTAGTAAACTGGTTAAGGTATTGAATGCTTTCACTCACTTTTTCTTCCTTGCTGCCACAGCCTACCAAGCTTATGAGCATCCAAAACAGAACAAAATAGCTAAAATTTATTTTCATGGTTTTTATATTTTGAAGTCAACTTGACTTTTATGCTTCAATAATACAAAGAAAGCCAAGCTTGGCAAATTTTCTATAAAGAAGGCAACCCTTTTTTCTCCTACATGGTCTATCCCATTATACGCTAAATCAAACAATAATCAACTATTAGTGAGACCATGAAACGTTTTTTTTACAGTTTTTTTCTATTTCTATGTATCAGTGCTCCTATGGCTGCACAAGATTCTCCTACTACTTTATTTGGTAGTTTAGACAATGTCAGAATTACGGGGTTTGGAGGCCCCATTGTGGGCTTTGGTGTACTAGATGGCACCGCTACGGTTTTTAGCGGTGGCGGCGGAGCAGTGATGTTCAATAATTTCTTTTTTGGAGGCTATGGTTCCAATATGGTCGTGCCCAGTGTAAACCGTTCTATCAATGGCATAGATTATCGTTTAAGAACCCAACACGGAGGTTTATGGACAGGATACGATATTCAAGCCCATCGCTTGATTCATTTTACCACCAGTGTCAAGTTTGGTTGGGGACGGCTCCGGTTTTACACACCTGGCGCTTCTTTTTTCAACGACGGGCATAGTGCTCTCGACGAACGGTTTGTCATGATCACTCCTGAAGTAGGGGTAGAAGTCAACATTACCCGGTTTATGAAGGTAGCCTTTACGGGCGGTTATAATACCGCTTTTTACAATGCTATCTCGGCGGACGATGGTTCACCCATCAACCTCAATGGACAGTACGGTACGATTACCTTTAAATTTGGATGGTTTGGTAAGAGAGGGCCTCTAAGAGAGCTGCAAGATATCATTAGAAATTAATAAACTTATTCCCCCATAATTAATGGCTGGTTGTGCACGAAAAGATGCAGCCAGCCATTTTTATTTTATACCAGTGGGTGGCTTTACTAAAAATTGGCAAAAATAGAAGTTCCTGCATTCAAGCAGAAATTTTTTAGGGGGACAAATGGGGGACAAAACAGGTTTTGCATTGTGGCTCTCCTCAAAAAGTAGCTAATTTATGCTTTAAACCAATTTTGACACTATGAAGAATCAAAAAACATTGGCCGAAAAAATTGTAAGAAGCATAGCCAATAAACTCCTAGCAGAAACCCCCACAGAAGTCGGCTTGTACAATGGTGCTTCGGGCATTGCTTTGTTTTTGGCTTATTATTATTTGTATACCAAAGAAGATCGGTACGGAGAAAAAGCAGCCGAATTATTGAGCGGGGCAGTAGAAAATCCCACCCAAAGCGGAACTACTGTTACTCTGTATAAAGGTGCCGCCGGTGTAGGTTGGGTAGTACAACATTTGGCAAATATTGGTTTCCTGGATGAAGAGATAACTACTCAACTTAATGGTTGGGATGACCTGATATTTAACAGTATGATGAGTGACCTAGCTAATAGAAACTATGATTTGATGCACGGCGCCATTGGCAAAGGTGTATATTTTATAGAAAGACTAGCTGGTAATACAAATACGCAGCAACAAATAACAAGTCTGACTGAAGGTATTCTTAATCTGGCTTATCAAAATAACCAAGAAATATACTGGACGCTTAATGGTAATCCTAAAACCACAAATGTTGGGATGGCTCATGGCATGGCTAGCATTATGCGCTATTTGGGCGAGGCTTATAAATTGAATATTTACCCAGAAGCTTGCAAAAAAGCTATTCAAGGAGCGTTTGACTGGTTTTGGGCAAGAGAGTTATCAGGTGAAATCAGCAAATTTTCGGCAGAATATGACTTAGAGAACTTACGTCCACGAAAAGGTAGTGCTTTGTACTGGTGTCACGGCGACTTGGGTGTTTTGACTTTACTTGGCTGGATGACCAAGCACATCCCTGAAGTATTACGTAAAAATGACCTGGATAAATTTCAGGAACTCCTTTTATTTGAAAGTAATAGATCGTTGGAAAATTCAGGTATGGCTCAATCAGAAGGCAGAATTGAATCTATTTTTTGCCATGGTTTAGCAGGCACTGGATATATTTTTCATCAATTAACTAAAATTAGCAAGCTACAAGCCCTCAATAGCGCATCTGACTATTGGTTAGAATTACTTGTGCAAGAATGGAAAGCTCAAAACCAGGATTATCAAACCCGACATGGAGCATATCAAGCAGATGGTTCTGTAACTTATTACTGGAAAAACGACATCTTTTTACATAATGGAATAGCTGGAATTGCCATTGTATTATTACAAATTTTTCTTAATTCCAGAAAACAGAAGAGAGAATGGGATTTTTACGCATTCACTGATTTATAGCTCAAGCCATCTGGAAGATTTAATGTATAAAGCCCCCACTATTATATAAGTTTATAAAAGTGAGGGCTAATTTTTTATAGATTATCTCTTAAAAATACTATCCTGAAAGTGAATCATCAATGCTACATTGAATATCATTAGTGCAGACGGTTCCAACTTTTCCGTAAATTGAAGGGTCAATATCACCTGTTCCATCGTTAATTCCACAGGTCCCATCTTCACATTGCTTCCCCCCTTTTATAATATTAAGTTCTTCTTTATTCAAGGTTAATGCCTGTTGAAAGTTAGTTTTAATTTTAAATTTCTTTTTCATAATTAATCGAATTTGTTTTGTTTAAACTTGTAAGGTGGGATGTTGTTAAACAAAAGTATTCTATCCAATAAATGGATCTCCATTACCACATTGAATATCGTCGGTACATACAGTCCCTGCTTGTCCATAGTATGAGGGATCAATATCACCCGTTCCATTATTAATCCCGCAAGTACCATCCTCGCATTGATTACCCCCTTTTATAACTTTAAGTTCTTCTTCATTCAGGGTTAGTGCCTGCTGAAAGTTAGTTTTAATTTTAAACTTTTTACTCATAATTATTTTGCTTATGTTGTTTAAATTTATGAAAAAGGGATGTTGTTCAATATATTTATTATCATTAACGACGTCAAAAATCAATTACTCATAAACTAGGTTAAGTATTTTATAGGTTACTCTAAATACTAACTCTTCTATGATAGTTAAAATTATGACTTCACCCATTTATTCCCAAAAAGTGTTCTTCTTTTTGTTGCTTTCTATAGTTGTTCAGCTCACTCAAGCTCAAAAAACACCTTTCATAACTCAATTCAATAGTAGTATCAATAATTACTCTGAATATAACTCAGATCTAGTTATCCACGAACGTAATCATCAAATATTTGTAGCCAACCTCGATGGTATTCTAGTATATGATGGCGAACGTTGGGATAGAATTTTTGTCAAAGAAGATTCTACAAGTGATAACAGACTTCAGGTTGGCCGCTTAGCTTATGAAAAGACAATGCAAAGAATATATTTCGGAGGTAATGGTTTTTTTGGTTATTTAGCTCCCGATGACAAAAACCGTTATCGTCCTA
The DNA here is from genome assembly GCA_003483885.1 of Microscillaceae bacterium. Lineage (GTDB taxonomy): Bacteria > Bacteroidota > Bacteroidia > Cytophagales > Microscillaceae > Microscilla. The sequence goes on along the minus strand of DMXI01000136.1, from coordinate 8,309 downwards.
TACTTCTATCTAAGGCGATAAAAAAAGAAAAACTTCAGTTCATTGAGGAAATTCTATTTAATCAAAAGGCTATTTTTTTTAAATCAAGAAGTAGGGTTTTCGAGATCGATAAAAAAACAGGAAAACTACTCAACATCATCCCCAGAGGAAAGCATAAGGTAACCATGCTTGATGATTCTTTAATGTTATTTAGTGACAAAGCAGTGAAAACACAGAATGGCTCACCAAAAAACTGGGGAAAGGTTTCGCTTAACAATACCATCCAAAAAATTAACCCTAATGGTATTATACGCCTCTCAAAAAATCAGCTTTTACTACTTGATAGAACTAATGAATTGAATGTCCTCAATACAAATACAGGTGAAGTTTCTACTTGGAATAAGTCTTTAAGAAACATTCTGCGAAATCGTTTTATTTATGACTTTGATAAACAAGGGAATCATTACTTAATATCTACTCAGGATTTATTGTTGGTAGTAGACAGGCAAGGAAATATCCAAAAAAGATTTGATCTCAACGGTAATGTACTAACTGCTAAAACCGATATCTATGGGAATATATGGATCGTAGTAATGGAAAAGGGGCTTTATTACTTAGAAATGGCTAACGGTTTTTCGTTCTTACCTACAAATTTTTCAGCCCGACGCCTCGTCAAAATTGACTCCACTTTACTTGTCAGATCAAATGATGAAGTTTTTGCATTGGATAAAACCTCTCAAACACCAAAATCTATTTTTAAACTGAATGGTTATATTTTTCACCATTTTACCCATGATGGTCAATTGTACTTGTCTACCAATAAGGGTACTTATCGCTTAAATAAGGGACGTGTGGCTAACTTCAGCAAAGTAAGTGAGTTAGGTTTTTGGTATTATTATATACAAGTTGGAAACAAAGGTTTTGTAGGTCATAGAAGAGGGATTTCTATCTACCAAAAAACAAGGGCTGGATGGGAACATCTTTATACAAAAAAATTAGCGTATCCCACAAGTTATCTTTTCTTTGAACCTTCTACAAAGACACTCTGGGCCAGTGGTTATTCCTCTGGTTTTCAAAAGTTTACTTTGTCTAATAGTTTAGATAAAATCATAAAACATCAGCAGTATACCAAAGCTGATGGATTAGGTGATCTTAACATAGGTACCAAGGCTTTTTATTTCAAAAGTAAATTGTACTTTTATAATCCTGATGGCATTTATGAATATAAGCAAAATAGATTTGAGGTATGGCTCAATCAAAATAAGTTAGGAGTTCAAAGAAAAATCTATTTTACCAATGTGACTCCACTCAATAATGAATATATATTTGTATCTGCTCAAAGTAATGCCAATGCAGAAACAGGTTTGATTACCTTTGATAAGCAAGGAAGCCCTACATGGAACTCTACTCCCTTTAAGCGGCTTATCAGATACGAAGCTGGGCAAGTCACTGAAGATAAAGGAGATTTGTTAATGGCAACCTCCAAAGGAATCATTAGATATAATCCCAACACAAAAAGAAACTTTGACATTCAACACCCCTGTCTTATTCAAAAGGTAGCTATCAATGATTCTACTACTTATTACCTGAGCCGCTCTGATCAAAAAAAGGTAGAGGAAGTAATCATAGATTATAGCAACAACAAAATCACATTTGAGTATACTTTGCCATACTATGAAGGCGGCATAAAAGCCAACGAATATGCGCACCGAGTGGTGGGCTTCGATGATAATTGGTCGGCCTGGACCAATGAAACCAAAAGCAAATATACCAATTTGCCAGAAGGCAACTACACCTTTGAGGTAAAGGCACGCAACATTTACGGAAGTGAAAGTAAGGTGACTTCTTTTTCGTTTGAGGTGCTTCCACCGTGGTATCGTACTGGTTGGGCTTATGCAGGCTATAGCCTTTTGGGGTTACTTTTGATCTTGGCCATTGTACAAGCCAATAGTGTTCGCCTAAGGCAACAAAAGCGACGACTGGAGGCAGAAGTAACTCGCCAGACTCAAGAAATTCTGGATCAAAAGGAAGAGATTGCCCAGCAGGCCGAAGAACTGAAAACCAGTAATGAGAAGCTGGCCGATTTGAACGACTACCGAGAGTCGCTTTCGCATATGCTGGTACACGACGCCAAACAACCCTTGACTCCTTTGGTAAACTCTACTGACCCTTCTACACGTAAAGCCGCCGGACAAGTGTTAGGCCTACTTGAGAATATACTGGAAGTACAAAAGTTTGAAAACAATGAAGTAGTCATTGTTCCCGAAAATATATCCACTGGCGACTTAATTACCCAGGTGATTAGCCAGGTAAGAGATGTAGCCGATGATAAACTCATTACCATCAAAAACAGCATCCCATTAAATTTGACCATTCGTGCTGATGTGGGTTATATTACCCGGATATTGAGTAATTTGTTAGGGAATGCGATTAAATACATTCCCACCAGTTCTATTATACTTTTAGAATCTGAGGTTTTAGCTCAGGAAAAGTTTCTAAAAATCTGGATCAAAGACAATGGTCCAGGCATCCCTGATGCGCATGGAACTTCTATTTTTGAAAAGTTTGGCCGCATTGATAAGAAAGATCAACGCTCTACTGGGTTGGGGTTGGCATTTTGTAAACTGGCCATTGAAGCCCACAAAGGAGAAATTGGTGTTTTGACTCTCTCTGAAGTACAGGCTCTCAACGCCACAGGAGCTTGGTTTTATTTTACCATACCTTTGGTAGCCACTCCCCAGGATGTAACCCCTAAGACTACCGAAAGCTCATTAATCACGCAGGAGTTTACCACCCAAGACCAAGAGCTCATCCGAGAGTTCATCCCCCAACTTAAGACTTTAGATTATTATGACGCAGGAGCTATTATGATTTTGCTACAAAAGCGTGACTGGACAGGAAGCCCAGCATTGGAAGCTTGGATTGACCGTATTCCATTTACTGATAATGAGGCCCATTATCAAAAAATGCTGGACGTATTTCGAGAGGTGTAGGCTTTTCACCTTCTTTTCATTAATTTTAAAAAACGTCGTTACATTATATCCTCCATTAAGTGTAAAACACTTGAGCCCAATAATATTGATTCCTTTGTAAAATGTCAGTTGAAACCGACCCTCAAATATTAGTTGTGGACGATGAAGACCACAATATTAAAGTTATTTTTCAGATACTTATCAAACGAGGATTTAGTTCTCTCAAGCAAAGTAAAAACGCGGAGCAAGGGTATCAATTTGCCTTACAGCGTCCGCTGGATTTAATCATTACGGATTGGGACATGCCAAAAATAGACGGCTTACAGTTTATCAAAATTCTCAAAGCCGATGAACGCACCAAAAACATTCCTATTATCATGGCTACCGGGGTAAATACCGAAGCCATGCACCTGGAGGCTGCCCTGGAAGCAGGAGCCATCGATTTTATACGCAAGCCTATCAATGAAGTAGAACTGGCAGCACGCGTAACTGCCGCCTTAAAGTTAATTTTGGCACATCGCAGAGAGGTAGAAGCTAAACAACGGGCTTTGGTAAGCAAACAATTGCAACTGGATAAAACCAGTGAGTTACTGAATGAACTACAGCAGTCGGTGGACAAGGGCGATTTGAACACGACCAGAAAGCTCATCCGAGGCCATCAACAGTTTTATACCAACAGCATTGAATCTTTTGTACAACAGTTTGAAAACTTGGATCCACTTTTTTACAAAAAATTAGAAAGTCATTTGATCGAAGGCGCCAACTTAAATGCCTCTAATAAGAAGTTTCTCGCATATCTGAAAATGGGCATGACAACCGACGAATTGATGAGGCACTTGAGCATTACGGCAGATGCGATCAAAAAGAAGAAAAAACGATTGGCCCGAAATCTGGGACTCTCTTCTGGGGGTGATTTGGTCAATTTCTTATCTCAGCTTTAAACAACAAAGGCAACAAATCCATGAGATTCATTGCCTTGTTATTCATATTATTTTGATGACCTAAAGCTTTACCAAGTGTCCATCGCATTCCTCTACTCCTGCCTGTACATTGGCCGATAAGTAAATAGCCCTTGCCTCAGTCCAGGCATTTTTTGCGGCAGTACTATTTCCCAACCCTTCTTGTAACAACGCAAAACCTCTTAAAGCATTGGCCAAATCCAAGCTAGTCGTTTCTTCATTTTTACGGTAACTGGTCAGTACCATTTGATAGTTTTCTTCTGCAATTTGGTGTTGTCCCAACGCCTGATGCAAATCGGCAATGTGCCTTACCGTATGGGTTACCCGGATATTGTCCGATATTTTTCGAAACTCTATCAATGCTTTATTATACATCAGCAACGCTTTATTGAGCGCCTGCTGGTCGCGTTCTATTTGTCCAAAAAAGGCATATATTTTTCCAAGAGAAGCATAGTCGGTTTTTGCACACACATCATAAGCTTGGTTGAGCGTATTCATAGACGCGATATAATCATTGTTTTGCCGAAATTGTTTTGCCTGCTGCAGGTAGTTTTGCACGTCAGTATTCATAATGACTCGTATTTAAAATGAATAGATAGCATTGGTCATGCATAATGGAGAGAGCATTGTGCGAACACTTTGCTCGTGATAATCGAGCCCCTCCATTGATTCTTACCTACAAATCATATGATTAATTCAGAAGAAAGGAGTTACTCGAGGCATTTTTTTGAGAACAAATGAGTACCAATTGTCTCGAAAAGCGCGTTGTCTTACCCATGTAAAAGGTTTAAAATGAAGTTTTTGCCCCAACTATTGAGGCAAAAGGGTATAAACAAATAAGTTACGTTTTTTTCTTTATAAAACCCGATACTGATTATAATTTTTTGTATTGTTTGAGTACTTTTTTTAAATAATCAGTGGAAACAAGTGCCAGCAATACTTCTTTGGTTTGCGCATCACGCAACATCCTCGATACCACACCTACTACGTCTCCATTTCTATCTATCACTGCTCCCCCACTCATACCTCCCAGGTTCAGTGATGTATTTTCCAGTCTTACCAACAGGTTTACCCCTTGTTTACGCACAAATGTGCCTTTGTAAACATTTTGTATACAGTTTTTATCGGCATAGGGGCACCCAATTACATATACCGTTTCGTTGGGTTGAATGGGTCGCTCTCTTAACTTAAGCGCTTGAATATGTTTAGGTGTAGATTGAAGACTAAAGACAATACAATCTTTATTCATCAATTTGGCTGGGTCAAGTGGCTCATTGATATCAGCATTGATCAAACGTTTTGCAAGAATTGGCCGCGTGCTATCTCCCTTGGGATGAAAAGCCCACGCTTTGAGTGTACCTCTAAAGTGCACCGAGTTCATTTGTTTAGATTTAGCCAAAAGCAATACGTGCTTGGCTGTCACCGCCACTACCCCCTTACCTGTATTCAGCAAAAAAGCACTGCCTGCATACGAGTTGTTATATTTTGAATTTTGGAACTTTACATTATTAATCAATGCTATTTGCTTCCATTGGCTCACAGGTTTCTGGGTCCATTGTTTTTGGGCTTGTACCTCAATGCAGGTCGAAAACATCAATAAAACTATCAATGTTAAATAAGTAATTAGATTTTTCATGGAAATGAATTAATATAAAAAATCACAAGTTAGGGTAGACCGTCAACTTTGATCAATGTTTTCGCGGAAAGCAACATTAGCAAGCGCAGAAACCCTCAACGAACCTAAAAAAGCCGTTGACGATATTGAGGCTACTTTAGGCTAAAAAAACGATTCATCAAGGGATATTTCGCCTCGTTTTGGGTAAAAAGAGACAGATAGGTTGGCAAAAACTGTTCATTGGTAAGTTGTACATTCATCCATTCAGTCTCAAATACAAACTTCCATATTTCTTGAATGAGTACATTGCGTTGGGCTTGCATATGCATAACCCGATGAAAGTAAAGGTCTTCTTCACTAAATAAAGTCAATTCATTGCGCCGAAACAGCTTTAAACCTCGCTTATTGTTTACCAAAAAACGCATAAACTCTAGCACATCTGCATCGTGCAAAATCTGAGTAAGCAAGTTTCCAGCCTGGGCATGTTTTTCCAGCATTGCCCGCTCAATCGCTGTAGCATAAGTATCTGCTTTTCCTTGTTGCAGCAAGTACACTTTGCACGCTTCTGCACTTTGTCTTTCCCATTCGTCTTCTCCATTGGCCTCACGTGCTGCATCATGAAAAGCCACTACCAGTCGCAGCCCTTCCATATCTATCTCACTGACACCCAGAGAGGTATAAGCTCGCCCCAATAATTCAGCAAAAATTACACTTCGGGTAGCGTGCCGTCTGCCGTGAAACCCCATAAAATCAAAATCTTGCTCGTGTCTTTCGTAAATAGGTAATATGTCTCGGGCAAATATGGGTAGGAAGTCGTGCCAGGAATGAAAAATATTAGGCATATCTACAAATCATTTTTGTTTTTCTTTTGCTTTGTTCACCTCCACCTTGTCCCAATCATTTTGAATAATCATTTTGCGATTGCGAAAAATAATGCGGGTATAGGGATCCAGCAAAAATGTGTTGGCATTTACTGGATACAGGCGCAAACCCGTACCCTTGGAAGCAGGAGTTTTGTAATACAAACGATTTTTTTCTTGTACCACTCGAAACACATAATATTTACTCATAGGATAACGCCCTACGAAAGCTTTCCAAGCATCGGACCTGGCTTCATACGCAGGGTAGTTATTTTGAATGTACCAGCGCATCAATTCATCAAATTTTTTATGACGCTTCGTACTTTTGGCCAGTAACACATTGGCTAAGAGTTCTTTCTGGTACATTTTGGCAAAAGATGTAGCTTGCGTGGCTGTCCATTGTTTCTTTAGAATAACTAATGGTGTATTGATATAATCTAAAGTAGGCAAACTATCTTTAGCAAAAGCAAAATGCCGTAGAAAAATATTGGCAATTGGCGAAGCAATCAAGTCACCATACACTCCTAACCCCGCACTAAACGGCTCACTCAATAAATCGGCATTGGCCAATACCAACACTGTTAGTTTTTTGTCGGGCATTCTTAAAATCAACGATGAACAAGAACGACCATAACCATAATGCCAATAAGTTTGTACCCCTTTGTAACATTGGGCAAACCAGCCTTTGGCATAAGGTAAGGTATCGTTGGTGGACGTGATCCAAGGCTGATAAAGCTTTTGTTTTAAAGTTGGCGATAACAAAGCATCACCATCCAATGCCTGAGCATACTTACTCAAATCTGGGATATTCGACATCATCCCTACCGCAGTATTGAAACGGTGCGAATAAATAAACTGCGTAGGCACCCCATTTTTTAGACGATAAGGCTTGGCCATATTTTGGGTAAAAACGTACCAATTACGTTTAGATGCCAAGAAATCCTTTCGGGAGTTAATATTAGGGGCAGTATTGTTCATCTTGAGCGGATTAGCAATGTATTGTGTCACCAATTGAGCGAAGGTTTTTCCAGTAGCTTTTTTTAATACTTTTCCTAAAAGCTCAAAACGTGGACTATTGTATTTGTAGGCCTTTCCGGGAGGGTTGCTATCTGATACTTGCGATAGGATATGTCTAATTTGTAAGTTTTTTAACTTGGATTCTTTAATCCCATACTTACCCAGCGAATCGGTCAGGCTTAATTTACCTGCTTCTTCTAGCTTGAGTAATAGTGCTGCGGTAAATGTTTTAGTCAATGACGCAATGTGAAAAATCGTGTTTGGAGTTACCTTGATTTTTCGTCTAAGATCGGCATATCCCAATCCTTTACTCCAAATCAATTTGCCGTCTTGTACCACTCCTACCGATAGTCCTGGTATCTTCAAATTTTTTCGATAATTTTCCAGTGACTTTTCAATTTTTTGCCAGGGTTTTGCGTTAATTTGACTAGAAACTGGCGAAAATATGCACACGATGCTCATGCATATAAGGCTTTTGAGCATTTTTTTATGTATAAACTTAACCACTTGGTTTTGTAATTTTTTTGCCTGTTCGAAATTTATTAATGTATTTTTTTTCAAGTTTTTTATATAATATTACATAAATGTCGTAATTATGGCTGATTCTTTAAAGAAAGAATCAAAAAATATAAGGGAGTTTGTTAACTATATATTAATAATTACGTTATAGAAATGTAACAATGCATGCTTTAAACATCTGAGACCAAAACAATTATTAAACTCGCCTGTTACCCTCATATAGCGAATAAATACTGAAACGACTCTTTCTAAAAAAAATTACTTAGTTTTTTTTGAAAAGTCTCTTAAATAGGCGAATTTTACGTCTGTAGAGAATATCACAATATATTATTCTTTTAATAGTGCCATTTTTTAATCGAACCATTATTGGAATTTAAGAACATATAGC
>DMXI01000290.1 GCA_003483885.1 Microscillaceae bacterium | reverse complement strand
CACAAAATATTTGACCTGGATGACAAAAAACTGGCCGAAGCCGATGAGTTTGATTGGTGTGATTTGAAGGTATATTTTGGGTATTTGCCTTATCGCGAATCCACACCAATCAAACTCATCGGCTTCGGCCAGTTTTTTGTCATCCAGGTCAAATATTTTGTGGTAGGCTTTGTCGGATTTAGGAATCGTAATTTGTACGTGCGACTGAGACAAATCTACTGGTTGATTGATCTCGATGTGGTCACCGATTTTTACCTCCCGTAGTTTTTTCAGAAAGTTGAGCGAAATTTCTACACCTTTTTTGAATCCAGCTTCGTTTTGCAGCAGCTTATCGTATTTACCAGCCCCTAGTTTTATAAAAAACAACGAGCCCTGGTTTAGGTCTTTGAGGTTGAGTTTATGCTCGTACTTTTTCAAAAATGACACATACTCCAACAACTCAGTTTGAGGAAACAACACTCCTTGGTTGTTTTGCAGGTCTACAGTAGAGTCATCCTCAGGATGCACTGGAAAACAAGTCAATAAGATTTTGAACAGCCAAGGGGCATCTTCGGCGTTCCAGTCTCCTTTTTCAAACCCCTTTTTAAGTTCCTTTTCATCCAGTTTTAGTAAGGCTTCTACCTGCTCGGTTTTAGACCAACTAAAGACCACTGGCCCTTTGTTGTCGCGCATCATTTCTTCGGCTCCAGTGGTTTTACCCAACAAGCGATAGGCTAGTTTGAAACCAATTCCAAAACGGCCGATTTTTTCGCAACTCTTTTTGGTAGACGCTGCAATGTTGAGCAAAGACGTAAGATCATCGCGGGAAAAAGGTTTTCCGTTGTTGATGGCTACAAAGTAGTTTTCATCATAAAAAATATTGAACAAAGACGATTGGGCATCTGCCGCATTTTGGATAAATTCGTAAATGGCTTGGTCATCCTGGGCAATTTTAAGTGGCGTACTCAAAAAATTGGCAATATCGGGCACCGCCCCGTGTACCAAATCTATAAAACCCAGGGTATTGTCGTGGCGATAACCAATAAAATTAGGGTTAATGGCCTGGTCGTTTTTTCTTAATTTGTACTCGTTTTTATACCAATCACGAAAACGGGATACGTCTTTGATCTTCATATTTTATAGCAATAAGTGATAAATCGCAATTTATAAGTGGTAATTAGATTTACAGGGTTCAATGCTTGGGTATTGTTGTTAAAGCATAAGCCTTGTTTGAATGCAAATCTAAGACTTTTTGGGAATGTTTTCGCAAAAAAGAAAGGTAAATTGCTAAAAAATTAAACAGAGATTGGTAATTTGGTGAGCAATCAATTGCTTTTTCAAATTATGAGCTGGGATGTATTCTTGATGAGCAAAAAAATTGACTTTGATTCTCCCGAAAGTCAACAGATGCAAAAGGAAGATTTGCCTTCATTGGGCAAAAAAGAGGAAATCATTCAAAAACTCACACAATTACTGCCCGATTTAGACTATTCTGACACGTCGTGGGGCTTGTTGCGAGATAACATTCACTCTATTGAATTCAATACGGGTGCAGAAGAGGTAGTAGCTTCTATTATGTTGCACATTCGGGGAGGTGGCAATCCAGCACAAATTATTGAAAAAGTTTGCACTGCTATGGGATGGTACGCCCTTGATTGCAGCACTGGCGAATACCTGCAATTTGATCAAAAAGACCAGGCATCGTTTGAAGCCTGGCAGGGCTTTCGAGACAAAATAGTTGGAAGACCAAGTGATGAGGAACAAGCATAGAAAAAATGCTTTGTGAATAGTGCAGTCGTATGACTTTTAATAGTTACCATTCACCTGCAGTTTTTGGGTCTTACCGAAGGGAGACCCAAAAAAGCCATTCGATAGCTGGAAGTCGTGTGATCACAAAATAAGCGTGGTTCCCAAAAGTGGCTCCATCACCTTTGGTCTCCTTTCAGTAAGACCAAAGGCCCGAAATTATGAAAGATTAAGTGACTGCACTACACTCACGACTCACATTTGTGCTATCTTCTCAAAATACTTCATTACCTGTGTTTCGGTATTGGTTCGTACTACAATGTCTGTTGGATAAAGAGCTTTTCGTAAATCACGATACAACTCCACGCCGTTTTGTAGAGACTCCAGCAAAGAAGTTCTTGCATAGGTTGGGATGGTAGACTTGATCTGCTGAAAATCTTGCGGAGCTAACAGGGTTTCCACTTTGCGTACTCCTCTGGGTAGCAGCTTGTTTTTGAGGTGTAGCAAGGGGCCAAAAACTACCATACGTAGGTAACCAAAAAAATCGAATGCTTCGGTATATTCTCCGCGGCCAATTTTGAGCAAAGCATAATGTACCCAGGTCCAAAAACGGTCTTCAATCCATTGATAGTCAGGTAGTGGAAAATGCGCCTGGGTGCTATCCAGTATCTGCTGGAGTTGCCCTTCGCGATCCAATAAAAGGTGTGGATTCTCTACTCGCTGGTGAAATTCGTCCAGGGTTAAAAACTTAATATCTACATGTAGCAGTGGATCGTCATATAGACAAATCAATACTCGAGGTTCTCCCACGTGTTCTCCGGTAAATCCATTTAGAAAATTACCCAAGCGTTGGGCATAAGCGATCATTTCTTGGGGTGAACTCGATACCTTTTGTTTAGTGACTAAAATGAGATCCAGGTCAGAATATTCGTCTATTTCGTTTGAAAGCCAGGAACCACCTACTGCCAAGCCAATTACAGAAGGGTCTTGGCTTACAACATCTCGGGCGTTTGCGGCAAATTCTTTTTGCATTGTTTTAGATTTAGTAATTGAAGTCATTTCGACTTTTTGGAGATGACTGTACAAATTAAAAAATCATGATATGTACGATTGCCTGTACCGAAAGTTTCGGCAACTAATCAGAAAAATAACTTTAAGAAAAAATCTCCTCACACATTCTTTTGTTCCCTCATAAATATTTATACTTTCTTTGGATATGAAAAACCATTTTCCTCTATTATCACAAAACAATCACCTCAAAATCAAGCAGTTGATCCAATCAGGTCAAGCCGTTAATCTAGCCTTGGCTTTCGAGTTGTTGCAAGGGCAAGGTTTTCAACGCTGGCAAACGCTTTCTTTTATTGGCTATTATTTACCCATTCAGCGAAAGCACCGATTGGGGGTAGGCGAAGGTTATATTGATTATAATTATCAAACTTTATGGACTTATCATTCAAATGGGGTAGATTTTGAGTTAATTGAGGAGTCGGAAATCTTACTTTATCTTAAGACCTGCTTGCTGATTAATGATCAATTTTATTATCTGGGGACTGAATTTACCGACCGAAAAATCACCCGCCAACAACGGGATCAAAAACACCGGGATGCATTGTTAAATTACCTCTTTGAACAACAAGCGTTTATTGAAAGTTTGTGGATTTAATTTCAGGAATTAACTTAGGGTAACTATCAAAAGTAAAATCATATTTCTCATGCATTTTTTAAAGCAGATTTTTAGTGATTCCGAATTTTCCAAAGAAAAATCAGATTTGGTGATTTCCAACTTTAAACGCATTGTTCTAAAAAAAAATGAATTCTTTCAGGAAGAAGGCAAAATTGCCCAGCATTACTATTTTATCCAAAGTGGTTTTGCCCGTTCTTACGCGGTAGATGCCCAAGGCAATGATATTACGACCAACTTTTATGGAGCGAGTGACATTCTCATCGACTGGTATTCTTTTATCCAAAAGACTCCAGCATTGGAATATATTCAATCATTGACTGATTGTGAGGGGTGGCAAATTGAATTTAATAATTTCCAGCAACTTTTTAGTACCGTAGGGCCATTTAGAGATTCTTGTCGTAGTAGGCTGGCAAGCGGTTATTTTCAACTCAAGAAACAAAGTATTTCGATGATTGCCCATACCGCCAAGGAACGTTACCTTCAGTTATTGATCGACCGCCCCCAAATAGTGCAGAATGTATCGCTTAAGCACATTGCTACTTATTTGGGTATTACGGATACTTCGCTGAGCCGGATCAGAAAAGAAATCGCCGAACAGATGTAGACAAAACAATGGCTGGTATTTTAGTTTTCTTGTCATAGGGCAAGATTTTTCTCGAGGTTTTCTCTCACATTTGTAACAATCAAAGGAGATAAAATAACCTAAATATTTTGCCTTATGCTAACATCTATTGCTTTCATCTTAATTACTATTATTTCGGTGTTCTTATTTTACCTGGCTACCGATCGATCTAAATTGGTCCTCGTTTTCTTTCCGATTTGGGGTGGTATTGTAGCTATTTTATCTTATGTGGGTTTTTACAAAAACCTCAATGTTTTTCCTCCCAGGTTTCTTCTCATTCTTATCCCAGTTACGTTGTATGTCATTTATTTCTACCGTAAAATAGATATTCCTCCTACCAAAATCCCTTACCTCTTGGCTATACACGGTTTACGCTTGCCAGTAGAGTTGGTGCTTTATTCATTGTTTACGATGGGGCAAGCACCCATAGTAATGACATTTAGCGGTTGGAATTATGACATTTTGGTAGGCATTACGGCGCTTCTGTTGCTTGGCTATACCTTGGCTACCAAAAAGCAATTTCAACGACAGTTCTTTCTAATCTGGAACGTTTTGGGCATCCTGTTTTTGACCACCATTGTGAGCATTGCTGTTCTGTCTATTCCTTTACCCATTCAGCAATTTGGATTCAAGCAACCCAATATGGCAGTAATCAGTTATCCTTATGCCTTGTTGCCAGCAATAGTAGTACCCATCGTGCTACTCTCCCATTTGTATAGTTTAAAGATGCTCAGTCACTTGAAGTAATGTCCCATACTACTCTAAAGTTGGCTGTGAAGACACTGCCAACGGCACGGTAAAAATTGTTCAATAAAAAAGTCCCGGAAATAACTCCGGGACACCTTTGCTCGCCCCAATGCGATATGATTTGGAAAAATAAGTTGGTTACATAGTCATCAGGCCTGGGCTAAATTATTTTTATAGCCAAATAACCGCCTAAATAGTATAGCCCTTCGGTTATTCAACAATTCAAATAAGCAGGCCTAATAAACTATGTAGTGTTTTTAAAAGATATTCCCCGTCAAGTCGGGGGTTGTAAATTAGCGAATCATCACTCGTTGGGTGATAGACTCTCCGTTA
>DMXI01000684.1 GCA_003483885.1 Microscillaceae bacterium | reverse complement strand
TTAGCCAAAGATTAGGTTTGACTGATCATCGAGAACCTCCTTTCTTTGCTTTTATTGCCTGGGGCGATCAGTCTATTGAAATAGGCATGTTGGCCGACCTTAAAATTCCTGAAGATACTGGGTTGTTACTGGAGATGAATAGCAATACCCAAGCCCGCTTTCCTTTTCGAAATCCATCTTCCTGGTATATCAATGCCGGTACGCCCGAGGAGCCCAACATCAGTCGTTCGTTACAGCTGTTTACCACCAAAAGTTACCTCAATCTCTCAGCTCAAGGCATCAAAATGGGCTTTGGGGCTGAAGTAGAAAAACGCGAACAATTTGGCCCTGCCAAGATACACGTCAAAGCTTATGCAAAATTGGGTGGTCAGGTAAGTTTTGAGCGATTCCAACTAGGCGGCTATCTCGAGTTGGGTGGCATAGCCGATGTAGACGTTTGGATTATTGGCGTTACGATTGAACTCAACGCACGACTTTCGGCCGAGGCACCCCAGCCTTATTTGCTAGAAGCCGAGCTTCGTCTAAGGGCTTGTGCCAGAATCATTTTTAAGAAAGTTTGTAGAGATTTCACTATTCCACTCCGATGGGAGAGAAATAACACCATCAATCGTACCCCGATTGCACCTTTACCCCATGCAGGTTCTTCACAGCCCGATCGTACCCAGGAACTGGTCAAGGGTATTCATATGCTCACCAATGAGAGCTTTGATTTAAACTTCTTAGGACTTAACCTGAACAGTGAGCCAAATATTGCCAACATCACTGAAGTACTACCGTTGGATACCTACATTGATATCAAAACGGTGAAAGGGCTGATCCCTAATAAAAATGGAATTTCGGATAAAATAGGTGGGCACACTGGAGGTGCGGCAGGCTATACCGATCTCATTCCTCCTCAAAGAGTAGTGGCTGGAAAAGAAATACGCCAGGTAAAGCACAAGTATTCCATTGAAGATATCAAGATAAAGGCTTGGAATGGAAGTAGTTGGATTGATTATCACCCCTTTGAGGCCTTAGTAGAAGCGGGTACTGAGCGAAGCGAAGTGGAAGGGCTAAAAATTGGTTATTGGCAACGATCGGGTGAGCAATACAATATCATTCGTTTGTTGGCCACTACCCCCTTTAGCTTTACCGAAGCAGGGGTGCCGGGTAGCTTTGTGCCTGAGCAATACGGCATTACCCCTTCGGAGTTGTTTTGCGAAAGCACCCCCAAAGATTTTGTTTCTTCTAATGTACTCAACAAAGCGTTAGGAACGATTTATCATCCGCCTACTCAATATTTGGCGCACGAAATCAATGGAGCTTATTTTACGTTGGAAGGAGAATATTATCTCACCATTGACGAAAATCCAGATGGATCGCAAACCCTCATCAAAAACGAAGATTATTTTGAGGTGACCAATGCTGCGAATGCTTTTGGGTTTGATCGCTCGCTTAGCTTTGATCAGGACAATAGTCTGGTGATTATTTTGCCGGAACCATCGGTAAAAACCCGCCTGAAACTGGGCACCGAGACTCAAGGAGTCACCATTACCTATTATACATCTACAGGTATTCAGAATTATAAAACGGTGTACACGCAAATAGGGCAGGAGTACAAAACTGTAGGGGAGCTTGCTGCGGAAGTAAATTTTGAGACGACCACCAGCAGCCTAATCTCAAAAATTGTCATTGAGCCAGGAGACCCTCAACCTCCCTCATTGTTTAAGGTCAACTTGGTTGAAAGCCCTGGAGCGAACGTCGCTACTTCTTTTAAAACTCACTTACAGGAAGTATGCTGGCTAAGCCTGGAGGATTTTGAGTACAATCTCACGATTCCAGGGCAAGACGCAGTAAATGGGGAACAAACAGCGATGCAAGCTGGAAACACCAAAACCGTAAAACCCATCTGGCGACCCAACACCCATTATTATGTGTGTTTTAGCCTCAAAGATGAAGTAGACAATGGGGCTAATAGTGGCACCTTTGAGTACTACTATGGTTTTAAAACCGCGGGGCCAGTAGGGCATTTTCATAATGCTGCAGGAGTGACTTATGGCAACGAATACGACGCCCAAGGCAGCCTTGTCAATCGTGCTTCGGATGGTACTTTGACCAATCCTGATCAATACCCATTGACTTCCTTGCGACAATACATTGACTACAACCGTTCTTACCCGCAGGCTGATGGTAACCTGCTGCAAGCCAAGCCTTTGTTCTACGGGAATCAGCAATGCAAGATCAATGTATATTTCAGCAATCCGCTGGCGTATCATATGCTTTCGGGCTGGCCGATATATGGAACTTTTAATGCGCTGAATGGAGCCTTGCACATTGCCATCAAAGACCCGGTAAGCAATGTGATCATTCCTTATCCATTACCAGTCAATTATGACGAAACCGTGCCCGAAGTGGAGCCAGGAAATGATACTTGGCAAAACGATGATGATCCAAGGATTCCGCTGGATGTGGAAACCATTAACCAAATGATTGGGCATGTGCAAAATAACAACGAGGCCATTAAGTGTCAACTGGTATTAGGAGAACCCATCAAGCCCGCTAGTAAAACCTACGCGGTGACGTTGACCAATCTAAAATCGCAGAAATTATATACGGCCATTTTGTACAATACTTTTTTTGAGGCCAATGCCGATCCAGCAAGCGTGGAAGTACACCGTTTTGTGTTCCAAACCTCTCGTTACCCTGATTTTAAAGCCCAGGTAGAGAGTTTTAATCTGATAGAAAAGGACGAAGGAGGCAATGAAATCGGTCGTCGTCAGGCGGTGTTTGACCTGCCCTTGTCTTTGAGTTCGGTAGAATCCCTGGAGGCCGTCAATACGGCTTATGCCCTGATCAATGGAGATACTATCGCAGGAGGGGATGATCTCGCTATCCAATACCCGCATTTGTTTGATCGGGCCTTGGTGGGCGTACTGGGAGTGCCCCCTATGGAGGCCCCCGAAACGACCGAGTTTAACCTGATCAAGGATATGAGCAGTGGAGATGTGGTGGCCATATTGATTCGTAATCCAGAGCCTTTCAACATTCCGAAAATTACATTAGAACAAATCAGTGATACGATTGAGGTGATGCTCGATGCGCAGACTATAGATGGAAATTACAAGGTGTTGCACTCTAAGGATTATTCTCAAGCATTGATCATGCATAGTAGCAAGAAAATAACCGCTACCTCGCTCAATTTTAGGTTTCGTTATAAAACCTGGGATGGTTCAGCGTATGTGGCGGATGATCAGGATAACCTCAGAACTATTTATGTAAACAATATTCAAATTAACTAGTAAGTGAACCATGACTTTTTTCAATAATTATAAAAAAACGCAATCCAGTCATTACCTCGATGCTTTACAAGTCGGAAATACCGTATATGGTATTGGAAAAACACTCATAAATACGCGCTATCGAGGCCTCATTACCAAAACCAACGCAAGCGGGGAAGTAGTATGGGAAAAACACTACGCATCTGCTGATGGTGCCCCCATTCGTTTTGAAAAAATAGCCACTTTTGCCAATGGTGATTTGTTGATTGCCGGAGTTACCGAAGCGCCGTCTCAAAGGGTGATCATTACCCGGGTAAATGCCAGCGGCAATACGGTATGGCAAAAATATTTGACTGGACCAAGCGATCAGGAGTATAGAGTGTTGGGCGTACACCGAACCAACGCCGCTAATGATCAATTTTATGTAGTGCTAAGCAATCATGCGCTCAGTATGGAGGATACTGCTTCGGGTAAAACGATTACTAAGGGAGGCACCAGTAAAACGGATCCAAAAAGCCCGGGTGATTTGGGTGGTTTGGGCAATATTGGACCCGGAGGACCTGGTGGAGGAGGCTTTGGAGATCCTGGTGGAGGTGACCCAGGCGGAGGCAGTAGCAATACTACCAGTGATTCTCACGCTCAATTATTATTAGTGTCGGAGCAAGGGAGTATTATTCATCAAACTTGTCTCCAAACAAAAGGCATTGTAGGGAGTGCCTCCGACGGAGAAACACTGGTGGTATTTGGAGCTATCGAAGCAGCAAGTAATAGCATCCTGGCCGCTGGTTTTATATTCAACAACAGCCTGCAATTAACCAATAAGTTTGCTACTGAATATAGTGTTCCTACCAAGAGTATATTTTTTAACGCAGTATTTGCCAGAAAAATACTCACCTTACAAGGGGTGATGCGGGACCAATCTCAGGTGGATCATAACTTTGTGGTAGCGGTGCCTGTATCCGATCAGCCCATTTCTGTAAGTGTTACAGGCAAAATCCTGCCTTCAGGAGCATTGAGACAAATATTGGTGGATGACCTTGACGCCCACTTGAGTTATGCTGAGACCAATGCAAGCAATGGAGAAGTTACCAATACCTTTTTTAAGCTAGACAAAAACCTAAACACGGTCTGGAGTAAGCAAATTACCTTGCCTACCGAGCTTTCTTTACGGCAAATAAGTGATCAAAGTGCCGTATTGCATGGGGCCAATGGTACCCTATTGATGTTGGACAATGAACTCACTAGCTGCAAAACGACTTCCGCTTCATCTGCGATTATGACCGATGTAGCGGTACATCTGGGGCAGCATGCGAGTTACAGCCTCTTAAATAACCAGTTTGTAGCCTCCAACACTTCTTTGACGGGTCAATTGGTGATTTCGCAAATAGAGGTGATTTGTGCCAGTACCGATGTGCATGATGGTACAGTGCCTACCAGTGGTACCACCGTACAGCAATCCTCCTACTTTTATTTGCAAGCCGCAGGCTCTACCGGGGCCGAGAGCACCCAAGGCATTCACCTACGATGGATGTTTAGCGGTGCACTAGGAGAGAAGCATTTACCCAAAGGGAATTATGCCACTATGGGTCATCACTTCAATAAGTCCAATGACGTGGTAAAGGTATACCGAGCCAATTACCAAAAATCGGCTTTTACCCTTTCGTTTTTGGAAATGCCTGCCGAAATCAAAGATAATGAAGCTACCTGGGTGTATCGTTATGCAAGCGGACGTGAGCTATTGGTGTATTTTCGAGACAAAGCCAAGTATGATCAAATACGATCTTATAATAGCTTAAATAGTGTGCTGCTTGTGACGAGCTTTATCCAAGACTATGGCGGCCATTTAATAGAGGTGGAGGGCAAAAATGAGCTATTCTTTGCCGTAGAGTTTGCCATACAGGAAGACGATGACCCTTCACTTTTGCATACTGAAACGCTATCGGTAGAAGACCAAGCTCCACTGGCCGTCAAAGCCGTGTCGGCTCGAAAAACCTTTACTTATAATCCAGCTGAAACGCCAAGGCTGGTCTGTGAAAACGGCCGGATAGTTCGGCTAAAAACCGAGGGAGC
>DMXI01000534.1 GCA_003483885.1 Microscillaceae bacterium | reverse complement strand
GCGGTTTATCGGGATACCAGCCTTTATAAGTTCTCAAATTTTATAAGAAAGCCCTATAAAAGATGCCGTAATGCATTACACTATTTTCACTTTTCGTTTTCCACTCAATCAACTAGATAAAACTACCCAGGAATCATGCGTCCGTAACTTTTGGGTTATAATTTACTTTAGCTTGACTGAAAGTGATCTTTCATTCGGTGAATTGTTGAAAAAGTATAATTTCACCTGAATTTTATCGTGGTAGCCTTTTTAGACTAAGGTGAAAAAATAAGCTCATTTTTTTGTTTTTTTAAGCGAATTGAACCCTATTAGCTGCTAGGGGGCTTTTGATAAATTGTTTGTTCTCAAGACAATTCATAATTTTGAAAGTTGAAAAAATCCAAAAGTGATTCTTTCGACTATTTTTTTAAACAATCCTGACTAATAGTCAGTTTATTGCCTTTGGGTTAAGCACAGTGATCCAAACTACCAGTAAATGTACCTAAGTGTTATCAAAACTTATTAAACGAGCGAAAGTAAGATGAAAAAAACAGCTTTAGTCCTTCAGGGCGGAGGTGCCCTGGGTGCCTATCAATTTGGAGCCATCAAAGGACTTTACGAACAAAACCCAAGTTTTGCCCCCAGTATTATTACCGGAGTATCCATTGGAGCCATCAATGGCGCAGTGATGTTGGGAGGCAAGTACGGAGTCATAAAATCTTTGGAAAAATTATGGAATACGATCAAAATGCCAACTTTTCCTTTGATTCCGCAAGGCTGGCAAGCCAAAGCCGCTAAATTTGGTAATCCTAATATGTACTACATCAATCCAGACTTGATGTTTTCACCATTGACGGCAGATAGTGTCTATGATATTACGCCGTTTCAAAAGTTACTGGAAAATCTCATAGATTTTGAGCGTCTCAATACACATCCTACCAAACTGGTGATAGAGGTAGTAAATGTAGAAACCGGGCAGCTCGAGCGCTTCTCAAACCACGATGAGGAGGGATTGAGCGTGCCTAAGTTGATTGCAAGTATCAGTATTCCACCTAATTTTCCGGCAGTAAAAGTAAATGACGGATATTATTGGGATGGTGGGTTATATGCCAATATGCCTTTGCGGCCTGCCATCAATCACTTGCGAGCTATAGAAGAAGAGTTACCATTGCAAGTTGTTGAACGTGAAGTGATTGTGATTAGTTTATTTAGAAAAAATGCAGCAGTCCCTACCAATATACCTCAAATTACAGAGCGTATCAAAGAGATCATTTTTGAGAGTAAATTTGATTTGGATAGGCAGCTTTTTGAGAAAATGAACGAGTATGTGGATTTGATTCGGGAAGTAGATCAAGCCTTGGACAAGAATAGTAAAGTTCGTCAAAACAAGGTCTATCAGCAATTGTTGAATGAGAAAAAGATCAATACTCCAATTCTACTACAATACATTGCTGAAGGAGTAGAAGGCACTGACGACTTTACCCCAGAAGCGATGGATTTTAGGGTGCAAAAGGGATACGCCGATATGTTAGAAGCCTTTGAGAATCGTTTGCAGTTGAAAAACGCAAGCTAGTGTCCTTAATAAAGGGTATGTAAGTAAAATCGCCATCAAGCTAGAGTTTGGTGGCGATTTTAAAAATTACTGAAGTAGGTCATTTAAGACCTCTTATGCTTCCACCGTTTGTGCGACCATAGCCATTGGTCAGGGTAAGCTTGAATGTCTTTTTCTATCAATTGGGCAAACTTCTCAATAATAGGATGCTCTTCGGCAGAAGCCGGTTTGGCATAAGGAGGATCCGCAATTTCCTGAAAACTAACTTCATAATGTCCCCTGCGTACTCGCCGAATACTCGTATATACCACCGGAAATTTTACTTTGCGGGCAATTCGCTCCGAACCAATAAAAAATGGGGTATCCTGATGCAAAAACGTGGTCCAGTAGTTAGATTCGTTAGGCAATGGCCGTTGGTCGGCTACCATAGCAATCACCCTTACTTCCCCACTTTTTTTGCGCGTAATTACATTTCTCAGCACTTGGTTCATAGGTGTGGGGTCGGCCCCAAACTTACTTCTGATCTTGATCATTAATTTGTCAAAAAACGGACTGCTCAAAGGTTTGTATATGGCATCTACTCCAAAACCTGACTTTACCAACAAATAAGAACAAGCCAGGAGCAACCATTCCCAGTTTCCACTATGGGGAGTCATCACAATAACCGAATTACCTTCCTTCAGGCGACTTTCCAGAATGTCATAGTTTTTATAGCTTATCCGCTTTTGCAATTGTTTTTCGCTTAGCCCTAGTATTTTAAGACTTTCCACAATAATATCCCCCAAGTTACGGTAAAACCGACGAGCAATTTGCCTGACTTCTTTTTCAGACTTTTCTGGAAAAGACTTTTGGATATTATCAATCACCACTGCTTTGCGATAGCCAATGACTCGAAAGGCCAACCATCCTAAAAAATCTGCCCATCTATACATCCACCAAAAAGGAAGGATCGCTATAAACCTAATCAACAACATGAGTAATTATTAATTGTAAATGATTAATTATAAATGGTTCGCAGAACATCAAAAGGGTCCCAAAACTTTGAATCTCGCTCAGCCTTTGAATACACTATAGTCGTCGGGTTAAGTTGCTGTTTCAGATTTGCAGTCTGGAACTCAACTGTCCTGAATTTTTAGTGCGGTCGTATGACTTTTAATAATCTGGGCTTGTCATCCTGAC
>DMXI01000251.1 GCA_003483885.1 Microscillaceae bacterium | reverse complement strand
CCGTGAAAGTTTTAGGTTTTTCGTACAGATATTGATTTAATGAGAATTGTTCAATGTTATATTGTCAAATAGTTTTATTTACCATTGAACAATTAACCATACGAATCAACGTATTTTGAATAAACTATACCGTATTAATAATCAAAGCTTATAATTATGATGAAGAAAACTATATGCACCCTCGCAATTACGATGTATGGCTTGACTGCTTTGGCCCAAACTGGCTGGAGTTGGACTACAAAGCCTCAATACGAATTAATCAGTGATTTTTCGGAAGGCTTGGCTGCCGTCAAAATTGGGGGTAAATGGGGGTATATTAATCCAAAAGGTAAATTAGTGATACCCGCTAAATATACCGCAGCGGCTTCATTTTCAGAAGGGTTGGCCGCTGTAAACATGGGTAAAACCGGAGGGTTTATCAATAAAAAAAATGAAGTAGTCATTCCCCCACGAAAGGGATACTTCAATAGTTTTTCGGATGGAAGAGCGGTTTATTTCAAACCCAGCGATAAGCCCAATGCCAGCCCTTATGAAACCACCTATGGGTTTATTGACAAAACCGGAAAAATGGTGATTGCACCCACACGCCATATTAGCCCCAATGTAACATATACTTTTTTTGAAGGCTTTTGTAAAGTAATGGACAAGGAAAGTTTGTTTATCAACCGTAATGGCAAGCCGTTAGAAATGGCAAAAGTGAGCGATGCGCAGGACTTTTCGGAAGGCTTGGCGGCGGTACAAAGTGCCTCGGGGCCCAAATGGGGATTTATGAACACCAAAGGAACCGTAGTCATTCCTTTTCGATTTTACGAAGTAGATTATACCGGATTTAAACAAGGGCTTTGCGCGGTAGCTTTGCAATACAACGAATGGATGTACATCAATCGGTCGGGTAAGCCAATGTTTGGGCAAACATTTAAGGAAGCGAAGGCTTTTTCGGAAGGAATGGCGGCAGTGGCCAAAGAGGTAGGTGGTCAAAAACTATTTGGTTTTATTGATAAAAACGGAAAAATGACTATCAAACCCCAATTTAAACCTTATGCGTACAAGGCTTTTTCGGAGGGCTTGGTGGCCTTCAAAAAAGGCGCTAAGTGGGGATTTATGGATAAACGAGGGCAAGTGGCCATTCAACCCCAATTTGAAAACGTAGGGAGTTTTAAAGAGGGGAGATGTCCGGTAAAATATCAAGGTAAGTGGGGAGCTATTCGAAAAAAATAGCTTGTTTATAATACTAAAGAAAACCCAATTTTCTTTGACGTGTAACTTTCAATCTCAATAAAAACGTATTGCTTATTCGTGATTCGTTTGGGATGTCTTATTTTTGTGGTTTATAGAATAAATACCACGAAACGCAACATTTAGATTTCAGTCAGGCAAATAATCGTACTTACAAATATTGGGTTTGGTTTGATCTATTAAACAACCTGGTACAAAAATTTGTTATGAAGGCATATTTGCAAGTGATATTGCTCTGTTGACTTAATTTAGCTATAAAATATGAATGTAATAAGTAATGTAAATCGTCCCAAGATGGGCGTTTTGATTGTAAACTTAGGCACTCCTGACAATCCCAATACTCCCGCAGTTCGTCGTTATTTGCGAGAGTTTTTGATGGATGGAAGAGTGATTGATATTCCTTTTCTTTTTCGTTTTATATTGGTCAATGGCATTATTGCTACCTTTAGAGCACCCAAATCAGCCCGAGAATACAAAAAGCTATGGACTGAAGAAGGGTCACCGATCAAAACTTATGGTTTTGAGGTAGAAAAGCTATTACAAGAAGCACTGGGCGATGATTTTATTGTGAGTTTAGGGATGCGCTACCAAAGCCCAAGCATTGAAACAGCACTGAATGAATTAAAAGATAAAGGGTTAGAACGTATCATTGTCATTCCCTTATTTCCACAATATGCTTCAGCTACTTCGGGCTCGGTGCACCAAAAGGTCATGGAGTTAGTAAAAAAGTGGCAGATTGTACCTGATATGCATTTTGTGCAAAGCTTTTTTGACTATCCTGAATTTGTGCATGCTTTTGCAGAAATAGGCAAAAAATATTTACAAGAGCACGAATACGATCAGGTAATTTTTAGTTACCACGGATTACCCGAGCGTCAAATTCGCAAAGGAGACCATACTGGCACTTGTTTGAAAGCCGCTGCTGAAAATCCTGCACTGGCTGGAGAGCCTAATTGTTGCGCTACTTTGCATGCCGACAATCGAGGGTGTTATCGGGCCCAGTGTTTTGCGACTACTCGTTTGCTGGCCAAGGCGCTGGAACTCAAAGAAGATCAATATACCACTTGTTTTCAGTCTCGTTTAGGGCGTGATCCCTGGCTGCAGCCCTACACTGAAGATACCATTAAGAAGCTAGCGCACGAAGGCAAAAAGAAAGTATTGGCATTTTCGCCTGCTTTTGTAGCCGATTGCCTGGAAACAACCATTGAGGTAGGAGAAGAGTATAAGGAGGTGTTTGAAGAAGAAGGAGGTGAACACTGGCAGTTGGTAGAAAGCCTGAACAGCAACCCACTTTGGATTGATTGTTTGAAAGCCATCGTACACGAACATGCCCAAATTCAACCTAAAGTGTTGGATACTGTGAATAACAATAATGATCTGGAAGAAAAATTTGATCGTCAAAAAAGGACGGTTTTGTAACTAGTGACAAGCTGTGATTGCCCAATTGTTACATTGCTTTATTGTTCTATACAAAAACGAAGCAATGTAACAATTAAAATACGCCTTATTAAGCGTGTATGATTTCACTCATCTGGTGCATTTACTTCCCCTGTACATACGCTGCAAATACAAAAAACTCAACTTCATCGTCAAATAACCCCTCTTTGAGCCCATACTTAAGGTTAAAATCTGACCGTTTAATTTTGCCATTGGCCACAAATCCTTTGCGATACCCATCTTGTTGTACCCCACGCACTCCCGTATCCTTGGCTTCAAAAGTAACTTCTTTGGTAATGTTTTGAATGCGCAGCTGGCCACTGACTAGAATTTTACGCCCTTTTGCCTGAAATCGTGTGCTTTTGAAACTGATTTCAGGATGCTGACCAGCATTAAAAAATTGTGGTTTTTTTAATAGTTGATCCCATTCCTGATTATTAGTATTAATGCTTTGCACCTTGATTTTGAAATCTAGTCGGGCAGTAGATAAATCTTCAGGATCATAAGAAAGAGTGCCTTCAAATTGATTAAAACGCCCGTTGATCAAATCTTTACCAGCTTGTTTTACTCTAAATTGTACCGAGGTGTGTAGTTTGTCTAAGGCAAAACTGTACTGTGCCCATGCTAAAGAAATACTGCTTAGGATAGCGGTAATCGTTACGAATAATTTTTTCACAGAAGATGCTATTAATTGATGTGGGTAAAACAACCGCAATCATCAGACAATTTTGCTATTTTATTGAAATTATCTTTTGCCATTCAATACCATAATCACTCTAAAAACTAATCTTACAATCAGGCAATAATTGTTGAATACGTTCTTTTTCCGACGCTTTCATGGGGTTATTTTGTAGATATAAGCGTGTAAGCTGCGGAAGCTGTAGAAGAGTTTCAGGCAAGGTCTCGAACTGGTTTTTGTATAAGTACAAAGTGTGAATTTTTTGAGCTTTGACAATATCGGCAGGAAGTTGGGCGAGTTGGTTGTTGCCGATATCCAATACCTCAAGTTGGGTTAAACCCTCAAACGAAAACGACAATTCAGTGAGTTGGTTATTGTGTAAACTCAATTCCCAAAGGTTGGATAGTTTCCCCAGTTCTTCAGGAAGGTGTGTCAAGCGATTACTATGTACATTGAGACGCTTTAGGTGTATCAACTGACCAATGGCCGCAGGTAGGGTAGTAAACGCATTGCTCCAAAGAGACAACTCTCTTAAGTTAGATAATTGCCCAATTTCTTCGGGAAGCACTTTTAACTGATTATTGTTAAGGGTGAGCGCACTTAAGGTGTTCAATTGCATCAATTGAGACGGTATGCTCACAAGTTGGTTATGGTCTAGTAGTAAGTTTTTGAGTTTGGACAGATTCCCAATTTCTTCGGGTATTTGAGCGAGTTGATTATCTGCTACATCGAGTCGCCTTAAGTTGATCAATTTTCCTATTTCGCAAGGAATTTTAGTTAGTTGGTTTCCTCTGAGCTCGCAATTTTGTAAAGCTACCAAATTACCAATCTCTGAAGGAATATCGGTTAATTGGTTTTCCTGAAGAGCCAGGTTGAGCAAACGATTTAAACGCCCAATTTCTTTAGGTAGGCTTGTGGCTTTTGTTCGGCGAATGTCTATAAATTCCAGATGATCTAATAAGCCAATGACAGAATGTATTTTTTTGGTAGCCCGATCTGTGAGATAGAGACTTTTGTGCTTGAATATCTCGTGCAAATGTTTGGGAGTTATTTGTATGATGTGCTGCTCTTTAAAATTAGTGAAAAAAGCATTGTAAGCACGTGCGTATCCAGCAAAATCGAACCATTGATCAAGTTGTAGACTTTTGATCAATTCCATTCCCAGTGTAATATTAGCCACATCACCGCTTTTGAGCAGTTTCCAGATTTTTTGTACTTGTTGGGTGTGTTCAGTCATTATGTTAGCAAATCTCGTAATACACACTTAAGTAACAATATGACTGCATAGAAAACAAAAAAGACACCCGTAAACTCAGGTGCCTTTAAAGCTACTCATTTTTTCTCAAAATTGAGGTTATAAAAATTCAAATCAGGGTTTGGAATGTTGAGCTTAAAACCAGTGAGTTTTCCATTTTTATTGGTTTGGAAATTTACAAAACCTGCTAACCCATAATTTCCCATTTTAAAGGTGAGCAAAAACTGATTGTCTTGCCAGTGACTCAACTCACTACAAAAAACTTGGGTGTGGGGGAGGAGCTTCAAATAAAGCTTTTTGCCTTGCAAAGTGACCTCCGCTTTTCCGTATAATTTATCCTCATAAATCCCCGTAAACTTTTCAACCGGTAGACTAGGAGAGGTATTTACTTTTCTTCTTTTACGCTGGGCTTGTATAAAATACTCAGATGATTTAGACATTTGTTGTTGGTACTTAAGCAGAGGAGGAGCAATATCTATAGGTTTATTTGTCAATAGGTTACCTAAAATATTAAAAAACAGTGCTTCTCGGAATGTATGAATATCGTTAGAGAGCATAACTACCCCAAGGTTTTCTTCTGGTATCAGCATTACTTTTGACATATAACCAGGTAAAAAACCGCCATGTTCTACTACTTTTTTTCCTGCATAGCCAAACATCTGCCAACCCAACCCATAGTGGTGAAATTGAATGCCCAATTGTTTATAAAGATTGGAGATAGAACGGATATTATGTGGCTTGAAAATTTGATGAATGGTGGATGGCTTAAGTAGTTTGTTTTGCGGGTTTAGCCACATTTTGGTCCAGCGAATCATGTCGCTCATCGTAGAAAAAATGCTTCCAGAAGCATTGGGTTGCTCTTTTACAAAATCTATAGGTTTTTGTAAGATAAAAGGTTGCACCAAATTGGGATTGCTGGCTACTGGGCTATGCGTATAAGAATGATTCATTTGCAGTGGAGCAAAAATATGCTCTTTGACGAAAACTTCCCAGGGTTTGCCTGACACCTGTTTTACAACTTCCCCAGCCACCATATACATAATATTCTGATAGCCATAGCTGGCCCTAAAAGGTTTTCGAATA
Source organism: Microscillaceae bacterium (assembly GCA_003483885.1). Taxonomy (GTDB): domain Bacteria; phylum Bacteroidota; class Bacteroidia; order Cytophagales; family Microscillaceae; genus Microscilla. The sequence continues at coordinate 2,388 of DMXI01000251.1, read as the reverse complement.
GGATAATGCTTGATCTTATTTAATACATCCTCAGTACGATATGCGCGTCTGAAAATTAGTAAATCGCCATCGTAAGTCGCAAGGCCTGAACGATGAGAAAGCAGGTCACGAATGGTCAAATGTTGGGTAATCCATTCGTCGGAGAGTTTAAAGTTGGGCAAGTATTGAATCACCTTATCATCCCATTTGAGCTTACCCTGTTGTACCAAAATACCCAAAGCAGCGGCCGTAAATGCCTTGGTGCAAGACGCAATCTGAAACAAAGATTGGTCGTTGATTTGAGCATTTCCCTTGAGTTTGACTTTCCCATGATATTTTTGATAAATCACTTCACCGTTTTGAACCACCGCCAAAGCAAAACCAGGTATTTTGAATTGAGGCAAGTATTTTTCCAGGTAATTGTTTAAGGTTTTAGTGTTCAACGTGGCTTTCTGGGCAAGCGTAATTTGTTGTGTTCCGGTGAGGATAAAAAATAGGATACTCCACAAAATAGTTCTCATATAGACCTTTTTTTGATGTACTCGAGTTGAGTTTTATACATAGAATTTTACCTGGCAAATCTAAGGAAGAAGTGGCGGGTAAAATTGTAAAAATCAGCCATGCGATTACTAAGATTCTATTTGCCACAAAATATTGGCAGGCAATGCGCTAATGTTTTGGTAAAATTGCTTAGGCGAACTTCCCGTAAGACGTTGGTAGTCACGAATAAAGTGCGATTGGTCAAAATAACGATATTCATAAGTTAGCTCTGTGAGACTGAGTGCCTGGTTGGCTAATTTATTGAAAGCTGACTGGCGAAAACGGGCGATTTGAATAAATGCCTTAGGAGAACACCCCAAATAAGTTTGAAACAAACGGTGGAGTTGCCGCTCGCTCAATTGGAGCGTTTGGGCCAGTGTTTTTACCTGATACACTCTTTGCTGTACCAGTTTTATGGCGTTTTTAACCTTCTGGTGGGTCATTTGCTGGGCATAAGGCAAGAAATAATAATCCAACAACCGATTGAGTTGATCAGTATTGGCTACCGAAAAGATTTGTTGTTGTAATTGAGCAAACTCTTGCTGAAAGCGGGGCTTGAGATGATCATTGGCCGATTCGTGCAGACCAATTTTATGATCTATAAAAAGCGAAATAGCCAAAGGGTGAAAGGTAACACATACCTCCGTGATTTTGCCTTGTAGATTTACCTCCACAGGTTTATTCAATCCCAATACTACCTCGTAATGGTAGCCAGGATTTGCCGCAAAGCTTATTTGTTGGTCAGTTTCGTTATACACTGGGCTACAACCCTTAAAAAACATGAGGTGAGGGTTTACAGTCGGAAATGTTGTGTAGCGTTGTTGATTTTTAGCTTCACTTTGTAGCACATAATAATAGGCTACCATATTCCTTACCAAATGTATTTGGGGTTTTAGTACTTCCAGATGCATGTATAAGAGCTTGTTTAAATTTTCGTTTAAAGTAAATTTTTTGATGTATTTTGGGGTTAGATGCGTCAAATTTTGAGGGAATAGCCTAGCTATTGCCGATAAATTTGACAATATATAATCCAAAAAGGCGCGAAAAAGGACTAATTAATGAATTTTAAACAAGCTCTAAAATCAGTTATTGTTTGATGCGATTCCTTACCTGTTTTTGCAGGCTATTCAATTTGTTTTCTAAGCCTCGGATATTTTCAGGATTGGGCCTTTTTTTTGCAAAATGATCGTACATCAACTTTTCGGTTACTTGAAACTTCATCAACATAGTGAGATCTTGCAGGTATTTTTGCTTGTAGTTAATGCGGTTTTCGAGGGTATTATACGCTACTTTTTCTTTGGCAAAATGGGCCTGAAGACGCTTAAGATTTCTTTTGGCTTCTTGTATCAGTGTTGAGTCTTGCATAAGCTTGATTCGCCTTTCTATGGCCCGAATATAGCCTTCTTGAATATTTTGATAAGTTTGATAAGGGGCCATTTCTTTGTTTGCTTGTTTACCAACTTCCAGGATATCATCGTATAACTCGTCCAAAGCATCATCTTTGTTTCTTGCTTCTTTGAACAAGTTATCAATCATATCTCCGCCTTTATACCCACCCCCTTTAGATTTGAAGTTGAGTTTTTGCTGTCGGCTTAGTTCAGTAATTACTTCCGAAAGGTCAGATTTAGAACCAGAGGTACATCCTACCAATAGGATAGCCAAAAATGCAGTTGTGAGGTGCTTGATCATATGGTGTAACATTAAAATAAAAGAATACAATGTTTTGAGTTTAGAAAGTAAGATTACTTCTATATGAAAGATACGAAAAATCGTGAGGATAATGGAGGTATTTGCGAAGAATAAAGAGACAAGTACTTAAGCAAAAAAAGGCGTCCGAATGTTCAGAGGCCTTTTACAAAAAATATTGAG
>DMXI01000438.1 GCA_003483885.1 Microscillaceae bacterium | reverse complement strand
GAATTGATGTTTTCGTCTACATTCGTCCCAATTTGGCGGCTTTTTTTACTGGCCAAATCCATAATAAATACTTTACTGTTGGTATAAAAATTAGAAGTATTATTGTCTAAGTCACTGCTGTATAATATAGACTTTCCGTCAGGAGACCAATCAATGGCTCCATCGTAACTTGGATTTTTTACCACCGAAGTAATTTTTTTAGTGCTGATGTCTAATACCGAAATATCGGACTTTAAAAAAGAGTTGATGAGAGGATTGGGCTGGTGGTTAAATAATACTTTGGAGCCATCGGGAGACCAAAAATAACCTCTGACGGTAAACTCTTTACTTTTGACCAATTCTTTGGATTCGAACTGTTTTGGGCAATCAGACTTTTCATCTTTTTTGGGTTCGGGGCAAGGCATTGGCATTTCGCCTAGTTTATCAGGGTTAAATACTACATACCTTAGTTGCGCCTGACGGTATACTTTGTCTTCTAACGCAAACTTCCCATACTTTTTTTCCTGAGCCTTGATGTCTTTAGATTTTTTTTGAGTCGTTAAAAAAGAAATCTTTTGACCATCAGGTGACCATTTTAAGCTATATACGCCAGTTTTTTCATTAGTCACTGGAAAGGCTTCTCCCCCTTGAGAATTGATCACATAAGCTTGATTTCGCTTATTACGATTAGACACAAAAGCAATCCATTGTCCATCAGGTGACCATACAGGAGTGGTACTATTTCCTTTGAGACTGTTGGTCAATTGGAATGGAGTTCCGCCATTTTTAGATAACCAAATTTCAGTATCAAATCGGTTTTTCTTCCAATCGGCTTTCCTCACTTGAAAAGCAATGTCTTTTCCATTGGGCGAAATCCTCAAATAACTAGAAGCAGAAGCACGCGCGATTACTTCTTCAAAAGAAGGGTTTTTGGTTGGTTTTTGGGCATAACTATTTATAAATGAACCTATAAATGCCCAGAAAAAAACGAAATATAGATGATGTTTATGCATTTGTTTTCAGATTTAAAGTATGAAGTCATATCTACCTTACAAAGGTTACTCTGCTAATCAACCCTTTCTCTACAGTATACACTGCGATTACTCGCCCTGGCTTTCGTTTAGGGTCAAAAATTACGCTTTCACGGTCTACTACCTTGTTACCCAAGCGAATACGGTTGACAATCTTGCAATGCAGGTGTTTGGCTCTTTTAAACATAGGCCCATATACTTTTCTCATTTTCGCCCGCCCTTTCATGCTAATCTTATTGCTAGGATAATTATAAATCTCTACATCTTCGCTGTAGGTAGCTAAAAACTCTTCAATATTACGGGCATTGTAAGCATTGACCTGACGCTGTACTACTTGCTCGGGGGTTTCTTGTAGCAATTCATGGGTTTTGAATATCTTACCCTGGCGAAAAACGGCTTGTAATTGATTCAGATTGGCTAGTTTTTCCAGAGGGTTGGCATTTAACAATAGTAAGTCGGCCACTTTGCCTTTACTTACCGACCCGTGGTCTTTTGCTCTGCCAAAACCCTCAGCGGCATTGATGGTGGCAGTTTTGAGAACCTCAAGATTGGTAAGGCCTGCGCGTTGCATGGCTTCTAATTCTTGTAAATAAGAGGACGCATGCAGGGTTCCAATATTACCAGCATCCGTTCCAGCCACTACGTTGATTCCTGCTTTGTACAGTGTTTTGAGATTCATTGCCATCACGGAATCTTTGCGTTTTACATAGTTTTTCATTGGAGGTGTCATCCCACTTTTGCGCATGCCTTGGATTCGAGCACTCAACAAATCATTAGGTAAACGCTTGAGATCGCTCAGGGTATTGTAAAAAAATGGATTGGCAAACTTAAGATCCTGAGGATGGTGGTCGAGTGATGTAGTAAAAGTTTTGAGATAGTTAGCGGAAACAATGAGTGTAGGAATATAGGTTACATTGTTTTTTTTGAGTAAGCGGATAAACTCTTTGCTTACAGCTTTGTCGTCTATGCTATGTACCAAGATGTCTGCGCCTGCTTTTACAGCCAATATTGCCGTATTTAACTGGGTAGCATGCACTGTTACTTTTAGGTTATTCTTATGGGCCTCCTCAATGGTAGCCTTGATAATAGGCAGATTTTTTTCAGCCATTTGAGCATTTCGCGCGATATACCAAATTTTGATAAAATCAGGCTTGTAAGGCAATTGTTTTTGTACCAAAGCGCGTGCTTCTTCAGGGGTATTTACTTTGATAATGGGTGGGTCTTTAATTTTAAAGGCTTCGGGTTGGTAGGTAGAAATTAAGGGCCCGGTAACCATAATATTAGGTGCCATAGCTTCCTGGCTGTATTGTTTTTTAATATCATAGTTGGTCATAGGGCCACCTACATCTATAATCGTGGTGACCCCACAACGAAGATACCTTTTCATCAAATCTGGGAGCCTTTTTTTGATCTCGGTTTGCTCTTTTTCATAACTCCAATGCTTACGTAAATCTATAGCATCGGGTCGGGTGTATAAGCCTCCTGATTGAAAGAAATGAATATGGGCGTCTACCATACCAGGCATTAACCATTTTCCCTTGCCCTCTATGATATTGGCTTCTGTCGGAACTTTGGGCTTGCGAGTATATACTTCTTTGATTTTGGTGCCTTCAATAATCACAGTGGCATTTTTGATGACTTTGCCTTTGACCACATCAATCAGATTTACTTCTTTGATCACTGTAGGCTTGTCTTGCGCCTGGGTGGCAATACTTATCAAAAAACAGATCAAAAACACCCCTAAATGCTTTGTGAATTTAGGTTGGATATCGTTTGTCATGGATTTAGTAGTTTGGTTTAAGATCATAAAGGTAATTTTTTTGGAGGTGATTAAAAAGCCATAACTTAGGGGCCTATTAAACACTGCCTCAAAATGGATACAATTCCTTTGATTATCACAGTGAGTGCACTCATACTCGCGACCTTTGCTTTTATTTTTTGGTTTGCCCAAAAAGCTACCCGTCATAACCACCAACAAATGCGGTTGTTGACGGAGCATTTTGGATTACAGGCTGAAAAACGCAAAAGTTTTTGGCAATTGCCCATTTTAACTGGGGAGTTGGGAGGGTTTCCTATACAAATCAAAGTAGAACCCAGTCCTGCTTCAGAAGCCAATGAACTGGAGGTATTGCTCACCATTCCTAAACAGTCATTTAACCTTATTATTCGCCGCAAACTCAAGCTGGGTAAACAAAAAACAGACGTGGAACTGATGGATAGCCAGGTAGACGATTATTATATCATTAAAACCGAGCATCCTGATAAGGCACGTCGTTTTTTACAAGATCGAGAGATCAAACAAAAATTGTATCATTTTAGGGAGGACATGCTTTTGGGAACTTCTATCCGCTTGCAAGACAATGAAATGCGTTACTTGATGACGTTTGCCAATGTGGGCGACAAAAAACGACCTAAGATTATTCGTACGATTGAGTTGATGGTGTTTTTGGCGGGAAGATTAGTTTAGCCTTATCAATCATATGCTAGTAACGTTCCCACCAAATAATATTAATTATCTTCGGTAGGTGCCATCAGGTAATTTAGTGGGAAAATTATATTGAGGATCGGTCAAAAGTTGATAAATGGCGATGTCTTGAGCCTGCACTTTTGCTTTGGTGTTGAGCTTCCACTCCTGCCCTATTCCTGCCAAACGATTGGCTTGTGCTCCCAGTATAGAGGTGAGTGCCCAATAATGGTATTCTGTCACCATACAGTCATAATTACAAGTAGCATCATCATAGGTATACCAAGCTCCTGACGGATAACTCGCAGGGATAGAGGTAAAGCGTCCACCTCGAGCCTGGTCCATGGCATTGGCAATACTGCTACCTGCCTGCTCTCCAAAGATTTGAGGATAAGCTTTAGAATAACCAGCGTGGGTAATGATGTGCAAAACTTCTTCCAATGAAGCATCAAATCTACCCGTATGTCCATTGGTATGCCAAGCAGGAATAGTTTCGTCGTTTCCCAAGTCTTGCCCAGTGTAGCCACTTGGAACAGACGAAGGCATATCTGCCTCAGTTTTCCACATCAATAAAAAGGCTTTATTGGTTTTCATCGTCTCTACCACCCTTGGGTTGTCCACTTGCCCATCTTCGTTATTGTCGAGGTATTGTGCCATAATATTTGCCGCATGTAAAAGTCTGGCATCTTCTACCCCACTCGCGGCATAAATGGGTATGTCAAATACGACTACTTTTTTAGGTAAGCTATTTAATATTCCATCATTGTTGGCTACTATTTTAAAGTTGGGATCATTACCAGCATTGATCGTCCCAGATGTAGGCGTGATAGAGCCATTGTTTTTCTTACAACCCACACAGCCAATCAAAAAAACTAAACTCAAGATTGAAAGTATTCTCATAAAATTTCTACTATTTTAATTATCGGGTAGATATACCCTAAGAATTGATTTTGTACGAATTACGCGCTCATTATAGAAATAGTAGTTCTCAGTGTAGGTTTAGTAGTTCGAGTGGCTTCATTCGAACCTATTTTTAATAGTTATCTGCCTAAAACACCTCTCTATACCTCAATCTCTAAACTTAAGGGTTTCTCAGAATCACGGTGTCATATCATTGAATATTAACCAAGGCAAGATTATTTTATGGCTTCTTTTTTCAGTTCGGTTGAACTACTGTCCTCCTTTATGGGCTTTTTTTTAAGCATTCACTTTTTTACTTTCAAAAAACAATTGAGCTACCTTTTGCTGGGTGCTTTTTTACTTGTATTCTCTTATGAGATAGCCATTGCCTTGTTAGAATCACATGATGCCTATAGCCCACTTTTAACCTTTGGTAATGCCTTCCTTTATATTCCTCTGCTATGCTTTTATATCACTTCTATTAATCAAGCTTCTTTTAAGTTTACTTTCACCAAATTAGCATTGCTTATTCCTTGGTTATTAGATAGTTTATTTAAAACATATTGGTTAATAACTCCCTTGCCAACCAAGCCATCAGTTATTGAGATCTTTCAGACTTACGATTTCATTACAGGTGTTTTATCCTATAAGTTTGCCATTATCCTGTTAATGTTTTCATTCAAGTATCTCAATACACATCGTCAAGATTTACCTCAAAAAGCAAGGCTATGGCTAAAAAGGTTAGTAATTATTCTTTTGATATTCAATTCAATATGGTTGCTAGAAGATGTAGCTAATTTATGGAGTCCAGAAAATAAGTTTTCTTTAATTATCCCTGAATTATCGTCAATATTTACCTTGATTACAGTCTGTTGGATAGGTCTAAATACCTTAAGGCCTTCTCTTTTATTTGAAAAAGTCAATGAGCAAAACAGGTTAGTACTCTCTCAGGAAGATAAAAGCGTAACAGTTACATCACTTACCTCAGAGCAAAAAGCTATTTACAATCAGTTAGAAAATTTATTGAAGGCTAAGAAAATATTTACAAGATCAGATTTAACGCTTGGAAGCTTGTCACAAGAACTGGATGTAAAAAGTAAGGCTTTATCTAGTATTATTTATGCACAAACGGGGGTTCATTACTATGACTTTATCAATAAGTGGCGAGTTGAGGAGTTTAAAGCACTTGTACGATCAGGCTTTGGACAACAACTCAGCATTGAAGGAATGGCCAAACAAGTGGGGTTCAAATCAAAGTCTACTTTTTATGCCTATTTCAAAAAACTAGAACATATTACTCCCAAAGAATACCAACAACAGTTTCTACAAGCTTAGTCTCTTCTTAATTCTTTTTTAAAAAGTAGTAGTTTCTATACCAATTCCAGATTTATATTATTTTTGCTCAATTTTTTACACTACGTTGAGTAACACAGCAAAAACACAAACACACGATAAAGATGGATAAAAGCACACACTATATTTCGAGTGAGCAATTGACGCTGGCTCGGGTACAGGAAGCTTTGCAACAAAAGCTAGCGCTTTCGGAAGATGCCCAACAACGCATTGTGCATTGTCGCACCTACCTTGATGAAAAACTTGCCCGTGAAGACACACCTATTTATGGCATCAATACTGGTTTTGGCTCCTTATGTGATCAGGAAATCGACAAAAAAGATCTGGCCAAGCTACAGTCTAACCTGGTACAGTCACACGCTTGTGGTATGGGCGATGAGGTTCCCAGCGAGATTGTACAATTGATGTTATTTCTCAAAATTCAATCCTTGGCTTATGGACATTCAGGGGTGGCTCTTACCACAGTGCAAAGGTTGATAGATTTTTACAATGAAGGTATTTATCCAGTAGTGTACCAGTTGGGGTCTTTGGGTGCTTCGGGCGATTTGGCTCCTTTGGCTCATTTGGCATTGCCTTTATTGGGTTTAGGGGAAGTACGCTTTCAGGATAAAGTGCTACCCACCAGTGAGGTATTGGCTCATTTTGGGTGGCAACCCATTGAACTGCAATCTAAAGAGGGTTTGGCACTGTTGAATGGTACTCAATTTATGAGTGCTTATGGGATGGCTTGTTTGCTAAGAATTGAGCAAATTTTGAAGGCTTCCGAGGTTATTACGGCACTTTCTTTTGATGCCTTTGATTGTTTACTGGCCCCTTATGATCCATTGATTCACGAGGCGCGTCCTCATCCGGGGCAAATTCAAGTTGCTCAAAATATCAGAACATTATTGGAAGGCAGCGAAATCGCCCAACAGTGGAAACCTTACATTCAAGATCCTTATTCTTTTAGATGTGTGCCTCAGGTACATGGCGCTACTTATGATGCCTTACACTATAGCCGGGAAGCTTTTCTAAGAGAAATCAATTCGGTCACTGATAATCCCAATATTTTCCCAGCACAAGATAAAATACTTTCGGGGGGTAATTTTCACGGGCAACCATTGGCTTTAGCACTCGATTTTTTGAGTATTGCTTTAGCAGAGCTGGCAAACATTTCGGAAAGACGTACTTATACGTTGATGTCAGGCAAGCGTGACCTCCCTCCTTTTTTGATTGCCAATCAGGGGTTGAACTCGGGTTTTATGATTCCTCAGTATACCGCAGCTTCTATTGTGAGTCAAAACAAGCAATTGTGTACACCCGCCTCGGTAGATTCCATTGTGTCGTCTAATGGGCAAGAAGACCACGTAAGTATGGGAGCCAATGCAGCCACAAAAGCCTGGAAAGTCGTAAAAAATGTGGAGCGGGTACTGGCCATTGAATTGCTCACTGCCGTACAGGGAATTGAGTTTCGCCGTCCGATGCGTTCTTCGCCATTTTTGGAGGATATAATTGATCAGTTCCGAACAGAGATTCCTTTTATCGAGAACGATACGATTATGTATGTTCAGATTGACAAAGCGATGCAGTTTATGCAAACAATGCCTTATAACGACTGATATGTAATCGCTTTGGCCTTTGTAACATTTTCGAAAAATACGAGGTTATACTATACTAAACTATTAGTTTGCCAGAACAAATATTTCATGTAATTCAGAACTTGATTAATTATGATCCCTGATTCCTTACAAAAAGTAATTAAGGAAAGATTGGTGGATGGTGGTCCAGTATACACGGAAACCACCCTAGAGCATTTAAATCATTTAGTGGTCGAACCCTGGAATGCTTATTCCTCCTTGTTTTTTCTATTACCTCCCCTGTATTGGGGATTTAAACTTCGTGGCAGGTATAAAGATTACCCATTTATCACTTTTTGTTTGCCATTTATGGTGCTGGGAGGTCTTGGTAGTACACTTTTCCATGCATTCCGAACTTCACGTTGGCTATTGATCATGGATTTTATGCCCATTGTAGTGATCACCATTGGGCTTACGGTATATTTTTGGGCCAAAGCCTTGGGTAAATGGTCTTATGCCATCATGGCGTTGATCATTATGTTCACTATATCTATGCCGGTTTGGGCTTTTGTGCAGGGACCATTACGCATCAATATCTCTTATTTCATTAGGGGAACTTTTATGTTTTTACCAATGGTGTTGATATTGAGAAAAACACAATTTGCCAATGCCAAATTGCTCGTTGCAAGTATCTTACTTTTTATTGCAGCCCTGGCCTGTCGTCAGTTCGATTATTTGGATGAAATAGCTGCAGTAATGCCTATGGGGATTCACTGGATGTGGCATATTTTTACAGTGATTGGTGCTTTCACATTGGCAGAGTACGTATATCGTTTTGTTAACCTGGAAAAGTCTTCTGGCTATAAAGATGAGCTAAGTATTCAACAAGATTAAACTAAGTAATTAAAAATACAGTATAAAGTGTTGGTATCTCAAGAAATCCGTATCTTGGGACATCAACACTTTTTTTTGTCTTAGGGAGCCAACAGAAAATAGTATACACGAGAAATCACTATCAAAAAACCAGGTATTTTATTTACTGATCCCTCCCTTTATAACCAATCAAACCACTTTCACATGGGATTATTAGATCAAAAAAAGCTAGCCGATCAGCTTTTCGAAAAATATGAAGCAGACGCTGACCAAAAGTATCAACCTCAGGAAAAGCCAGTAATCTCCCGCCTGGCTGATGAAGTACCAGTAGCCAAGCAGGTATCGGTAAATATGGAAGACATGCTTACAGGGGAAACGCTTACCGAACTAGAGGAAGCAGGGTTGACTGATAAAGAGATGAAGATTTTATCAAAAATCGAAAAATTATTACATGACGAACAAGTGACTGAAAGATTTGGAATTGCGATCCTCTCGCAAAAGATAGCCAATCGTGCCTGGATCAAAATTGATGATAAACCCGCTATTCCCGCCAAGATAATCGCCCGAGAAACAAGTAATTTCAGCCTAAAAAACCACGCCAATGAGGCCTTAAAACGTCGCCTAAAAGATGACTTAGTAGCTGGAAAAACTCAAGAAGTATTGGCTGAACTACAAAAAGTAACTGAAGAGCTTCCTTCGCTCAATGATGAGGTTGCCTTGGTGGCTTCTAACTTGCAAATGTTGGAGCAGCACGAATTGTCACAAGTAGAATTGATCGGCCAAATGAAAACTATCAATGCCGAATTGATGGGGGTAATTGCCAAGCTGTAAATACCACCAAATCACTTCTCAAACCAATACTGGGCCTGTTTGAAGGTATGAAAATACTGATAGGGTACTATCTTTACATACCTTTTTTCTATCTCCTTAAGGTTTTTTCTGGTATTGTATTCCCCAAAAGTATCTTCTGGCAATAAAATAGCTACTTTACTTTTGGGGTTTATTTCCTGAAAGCGAGGAAACCAATCAGTAATGATCCATTCAGCATCGGCAGGTCTTAGCACCCTTCTAAGGCGCTGGTCCATTACCCAAAACTGTAGCTGATATTTATGAGCTACTTCAAGGGCTTTGTTCAATCCATTACGCAGCAGGTCGCTGTCTACAAACCCGGTCCAGGTGAGTTGGATAATTTTTTGCTCGGTGGTATACTGAATCGTGATAAAGTCGTTTCTTAGATAAGTTTTCATGTGTAAATGTACATTTAGCAGGACTTAGCTTACATGACTACGAAAAACTCGAGTTGTCAGGTTGAAGAAAATGTGCTTTTTTACCAAAAAATTACGTGTGTATTCCGAGGGTATAAATCATAGAAACTTTCCTACCCAGTTTAGAGTAGTAAAAAGTATGAAAAAAATAATAAAGTGGGGCTTTTTTTCATTTTTGGCCATTATAGCATCCAACAGCTTACAAGCACACCAACATAAAAATGTATCGAACTATACTTATTTAGAGAATATTACTTCATTTGCTACCGAAACCATTTTTGTAAATCGTGGTGAACGAGTTACAGTAAAATTTGAAGAAGAACAAGCTGTTTATCAAATACGCATTCATAACCCAGTGGGAAGAGTGATTGGAAGATTTAAAACAGCTAACAATGAGTTTGTAGTAGAAACCAAGTCCTGGAGATCAGGGATTTATTATATTGTAATTAGTAAAAACGGAAAGTACAAGGAAAGAAAAAAAGTAGTCGTTAGTTCTTGATACTTCCCATAAAGACATTGATTTTGAGAAGCCTGTTTCCTGAGTTTGGAAATGGGCTTTTTAGCTTTAGAATAAGACCTTACAGAATTTTCGGTAAATCAAGTCTTGCTATTATTTTTTTTGTAAATTCGTGATACTTAAGTAAGCAACACAGGTGTACACTCTCGAAGTGTACACCTTATTTTTTCTGACACTAAATTGGTTTTTGAATGTTTAATTTCGACGGGGTTAGCTTAGAACATATTGTAGTACACAATGTGGGCAATAAATCAAAAGAAGAAGGTTCGCAGTTTTCTAATGGCTTGATGAGCCTGGAGGATGACTTTATCAAAGATTTATTGCTGAAATATTTCTTATCTTCCTTTAAAGGTGATGCTTTTTATCAATTTACCCATGATAGTGATGTAAACTTGAACGAGGTGTATCATTATGTAGATCAGATTTTTGAAAATCCCAATGTATTTTATGATCAATCGGTCAATATTGCCAAACATTTGTATGAAGCTTCTACCCATAATAAAATTAAGGGCGGAGAATTTTATGTGGCTTATTTTACCGATATCATCATTGAAGATGAGCTGGCCAACGCAGTGGGACTTTTTAAATCAGAAAATAAAGACACTTACCTAAGGGTATATCAACATAATGACAATTTCAATATTGATTATGCTGATGGTATCAATATCAATAAACTGGATAAAGGTTGCTTGATTTTTAATACTGAAAAAGAGCACGGTTATAAGGTTTGCATCATCGATAATTTGAATAAAAGCAATCAGGCTCACTACTGGCGCGATGATTTTTTAAGGCTGAAGGCTTACGAGAACAATTTTTACCATACTCAAAATTACCTTACGATGTGCAAAGACTTTGTGCAGGAGGTATTTAATGATGAAAATGAGGTGGAAAAACCAGACCAGATTGCTTTGCTAAACAAATCGGTAGAATACTTCAAAGAAAAAGAAGTATTTAACGAGAATGAGTTTGAGCAAGAAGTAATACAAAAGCCTGAGGTAGTAGAGGCCTTTAGAGAATATAAAAACCAATACCAGGAGCAACTGAAAGAGGAAGGTAATACTGATGTCAAGTTTGAGGAATTTGAGATTTCGTCTAACGCGGTGAAAGATTCCAAGAAGTTTTTCCGAAGTGTGCTTAAGCTAGATAAAAACTTTAGTGTATACATTCACGGCAACCGTGATTATGTGGTGAAGGGCTTTGATCAGGAACGACAGATGAATTTTTATCAGTTCTTTTATAATGAGGAGGAGAGCAAGTAAGTGAAAAACTAAAAGTGGCGCGAAGCGGTAATTAGTCCACAGTCGACAGTCGATAGTCCATAGTTTTTAGTTCGTAGCACCTGAGAGCCGTTAGTCTTTAGCTTTTGGCCTTTGGCTGGTTAGTTGGTAGTCCATAGTTTTGCGATGCATTGCAGAACCATTTAACAATGTAGCAATAGAACAATAGCCTATTCTCATATTTGCAAAAAAGATAGTTTAAATATTTATCAGGGACTAAAGCATCGCATCGCGAAACAATGTAACAATGGAGCAATAAGCCGAAGGCGAAACCATGTAGCCATCAGCCGAAGGCGGAGCAATAGAACAATTCATAGTTTATAATTAGCTAATTTACTTAAAATCAGCGCGTTGATATTCTCTTGAGTATCATCATTTATTCCTAAAAAAGCTTTTGAAACAACCTCGTCATATTGGGGCTTTATGTGTTGCCTACTTGGATTATCGTACCCAATGGGTAAACAATAACCATTGCCATAGGACATTGTAATGCTACCTCCTACTTCTGCCCATATATCGACTCCGTGAAAATATTCGGTTTTTAAATTCTTTTTTACCACCAATGCAGCATCATAAAACTCGTTATTTATTATCTTTTTTGCGTGCAGATTGCCACCAATTACAGTTAGCTTTCCATAATAATTGGAGAAAAAGTCACACTCTACTGCATTGGTTACAAAGAGAGAACCTCCTTCACTAGTTTCATTTATAGTGTTTAGCCAAGTGGTGCTAATACTGCCAATTACTAGTAGATTCATTGCACCGAACCTCAACTCTCCTTCCTTTTCAATGTCTCCTGCAAATATTTGAAATTCGTCTGGATTATGAGCATACTCAGCAGAACCAAACCATTGTTCTGGTTCAAAATTATGCTTGGATAATGTTTGTATAAACTGCCGTCTTGAAACGGATGTAAAGGTATTAGGCGTAATTTTTTTGTTGATATTCTCAAGCAAGTAATTGTTTTCCTTAAGAGTTATTTGTTGCTGTTTTTCAACTTTTTTTTCCCGCTTAAACAAATTCCATATTTTCATTCCGCTATTTTATGTTTACTTTTTAAAATCAGGAATACCCTCAAAGTTCTCATTCCAGCTACTCAGTATAAGCTTTGTTATGGTAACTAAATTTCAAGATTACTTTACCCATCGTGATTCATAGAGTAAATAGTTTCCTGATCGGTTTCAATATCTAACAAATGATCTTGGGCAAATACATCTCCTGCGGCAATATCAGCGTAAAGATTTTCATTTTTCCCAACGGTGATTTTCACCCGGTAAACGTCCAGGGAATCATACCAATCACCATCTGCAATGTCGGTAGTTTCTCCTTTATTCCAGTCATTATAAAATGCAATGAGTTCGTTTTTACAGTCGCTCAGCCAGGTAATATAGCGGATGACTTTATCTAAATAAGGCTCAATTTGCTGATTAGGCAGGTAAACCTCAACCTTATTGCTCTTGACTACTTTATTAAATATAATGACATCTTTACCAGCGATTGTATAGGTGTGCTTTCCCGTTTCCAAGGGTATAAAATCGGTTGGCAAAAGTGATACCTGTACCTTTTTTTGCCGATATTTTCGCAAGTCCTTAATGACGAAATTATTTTGATGCGACTTGGCCTTTTCTTCTAATACATGAAGCTTTGTCAAAGTTTTTCTGTTGCTCGAGTCTACTGTTGTCTTGAATACTTCATACGCTGATTGATGAAAGCCAAGCAAACTATAAATGTTAGATAAAGTAACAGCTTCTTGGATAGTTTTCTCAATGGTTTCCAGCGCGTAAAGTAAGTCATACAATTTTTCAATGCTCTCTTGAGAGTTACCTGACTTCCGAAACTCATTGGAAGCCTCGATGTATTCTTTCAAAAAATTACGTTGCATTTATTCTTAAGTTAAAAGCTAACTACATTTTATTTCAAACTAAACTGTACCCAGGGGCTGTTTGGCTCCCTTAGCAAATATTCAGCAATCGCTATCACATCTTCATTGGCATTATTGGTACCTCCCCACATAGCTCTGCCTATCACATAACTTTTGGCATAATCTTGCCAGGAATCAAAATGATCAACTGCCAATTGGTGGGCCTGATTGATGTATTCCCAGGCTTCGGCTTCTGTTATATATTGTGCATCATAGCACAAGCGACTTACAAAACTCAAGCGTCCACAATCCCAGCCAACGTTTCGATAGTGATCCAAGTCAGTTCGATTCTTTATTATATCGTTGACCACCAATTCTTCCCAGGTTTCTTTCAGGTTGCTCAATTGGCTGTAAGCTTTTTGGGTGTCTTCTGCATATTTGGCATCAACTCTGTCAAAACCTTTGATAATGATTTGTTCTTGTTGCTCAGGCGAAGGGGCATCATAGGCTTCCATGACTTTGTCGAAGTAGAATCTAAAGCCTTTATGTAATAAATAGTCTAACTTATCCTTTGCCTGTTGGGCATTGTGAAGGTGCCACCAACCCGCCAATATCTCTTGTACTCTGTCGCTGCTCAAACCAGTAGTGAGGGAGTTGATATAAGCAGCTTGTTGTTCACTATAAATGGCTCCAGTCGCTAGTCTCTGATATTGTTCAGGAGTCACATTGGCTTGTTGGTTTAAATATATTCTTGATAACAAACCCCTGCTTGCTTGTCTGGCTCTCCTGACAAAAGGAATAATTCTCCAAAAGATCACATAAATAGCCATCATTCCAATGGCATAGTAAATAAAGTACTTTTCAATAAATTCACTCATTATTATTCAGTTTTAAAATTGGTCTTGCCCCTCTGCAAATAGAAGAATTGCCAAGTCTGTACGCCAATTTGAGGCAAAACCTTTCCAATATTTTTTCTACAAAAAAAGGGTGATTCTTAAAAAAACGGGCGGACATATTGGTCAACTTCTTGGGCAATCTGCCCAAATCTTCTTTCTAATAATAATGAGTGGCCAAAAGAAAAACCGAAAGCAATACCATTGATTACTTTCGGTTTCTTTTGTTTGTGTACTACTGGACATTTTCGGTTGTGGAGACACAAACTGCAACAACTGCAGCCAAAATGTCTAGTAGTATAGTTTATTTGCTAAAAAGTCTAAAACCGCTTCTTAAAAAACTTCATCGTTTTAGCATAAGCATCTTTGGCGGCTTTTTCGGCATAGCGAGGGCTGCTTGGGTTGGCAAAGGCATGATCGGCATCGTATTGGTACACCTTTACTTTTTTCCCTACAGTTTTCATTCTTTGCTCAAACTCTCCTACTACTTTTGGAGTAATCCAGCGATCTTTTTTGGCAAAAATACCCAAAACATCTGCTTTCAGCATTTTCAAACGGCTTTCGTCCTTTTCAGGCATCCCGTAGTACATTACACAGCCAATGCCTTGATCGCCTGCCAAAATAGAAGATTGCAAAGACCAACCTCCCCCAAAACACCAGCCAATGGTGCCAATTTTAACTTTTCCTTTGGCTTTTTCGTTCGCCATTTTAATCGCTCCATTGATAATGGCGGCAGCACGCTTGGGTTTGGTACCACGCATATAAGTGCCTGCATCTTTACGGGTGGTAGCTACTTTGCCATCATATAAATCCAGGGCTAGTACGTTTATGTTCTTCTTTTTCAGGTCTTTGAACAACTGATCGGCTTCTTTTTTTACGTTGTCATTCAATCCCCACCATTCGTGAATTACCAACAAATACTTGTTGCTCTTGCGATTGCTCATATTGGCATAGGCTTTTGCAGTTTTGCCATCAGCCGTAGTGAATTCTACCATTTTTCCAGTGTATGCGTGGTTATTCACTGTGGTAGGCATTTCGTGGCTATTGACAAACTCATCGTCAAAGGTGAGATCAGCAAATTCTTCTATAGAGGCATAAGGGTCGTCCTCTCCGTCTACATGACAACAAGCCAAATTGGTCTTAGTGGTTTGCTTGTTTTGCACGCTGATCACGGTAAAAGCCATCATACTGGCTACGGCCAGAATAAAGATGAATAACTTTAATAGTTTGGAGTTGTGTTGCATTGTTTTTTGAGGTTTAAAAGTATAGAGTTTGTTCAAAAAACTCGTGTAATGGCTCAAAATACGCTTATTTGACCAAAACTTGAGTTATTGAAATGTTAGCTTTTTATGCAACAAATAATGTCCTCAGGTAGTTTTCGTCCACAAAAAAACGCCTCAAAAATTGAGGCGTCTTTCTATATTTATTTGAGAATTATTGAAAAAAGGTTTTTATACACTTCTAATCTGCTACATAAGTTTATTCGCATACTTCTGGACATTTTTTCGTTTGTGTCTCCACAAACGAAGGTGACTGCGCCGTTGGTCGTGTCCTCACGGCCAACTTTAGCCGAAATGTCTAGGAGTATGGTTTATTCGTTAGAAAAATCTTCTTCTTTTTCTTTTGCGCACTGGTACTTTGCCCGCGAAGTTTTTAAACTTATAGCTAAAAGTAGCCATTACATATTGCTGCAGTACATTGGTTTGAATACTCTGGATAGAAGCATCAGTCACGGTTCGCTGCAAACTGTTATTTTGCCCTAATACATCAAACACGGTAATTCTAATCTCGGCTTGTTTCTTACGCAAAAACTTTTTACCAATGCTCAATGACCATAACCAAAAATCTTGGTTGAAACCATCGGCTAATCCATTAAAGTACTGATGGCTCACATCGGAACGAAATACCATTCCTTTCCAGAAGATCAGGTTAAGTATGATATTGGTATTTTGATTAAAGAACTCGTTGTTAGCAGCTGAGTTTTGGCTATTGATGACCCAATTGTAAGAAGAACGAGAGCTTACTGTAAAGTCTACATTCTCGCTGATATTGCTACTCAAAGTCGCATTAAAACCAGTAGTAAAATTATCTGAAATATTCTCTATTTGATTTACTAAACCAGGAGTACGAGTGTACAATGCATTGGGGGAAAGGTTCAGATTACTCTTGGCAAAGTTGAGCGGGAAACCATAGGTAAGAAAAGTGCGCACTCTATAAAAGCCATCTAAGTTGACAGTTTGGGTCAATTGAGAACCAGCCGCCACTGCATAGTTTGCAACCACAGTATCTTGACTAAAAACCTGGGTGCTTTGCCCAATATAGTTTTGGGTATGTTCAACGCTAATCAATCCAAAGAAAATGCTGGAAGTTTCTACATTGGTAGAACGATAACGGGCAAACAATCGGTGATTGACACTTTGCTCTAAATTGGGGTTTCCTACTTCTAATTGTATAGGATTGCTATTGTCTATTACGTTCTGCAATTGCTCCACAGTAGGCGCGGTAGTGTTGGTACGGTAAAATACACGTAGGTTTTTGCTCTTACTAAAACGATAAGAATACATCGCCATAGGCAATACGTTGACAAAGTTTCTTCTAATCTCAAAATTACCGGGTAAAGTCTGACGACTGGTTAACTCTGCGTTTTGGTAAGTTAAACGAATCATAATGCGCTGGCGCTTGGGACGTGTCATAAAGCCCAACGTAGCCTGATGCGCAAAATAGTTGTTATCGTTGGTGTTTGAGAGCGTATTGTTCAATTGATTGTACTCTTGCTCTACTTCCGAAAAGTCAAAAGTTCTGGTGTCAGAGTTTCCAAATTGGTTTTGGATACCATAGGTAAACATCATCATACTACGGAAAGATACTGGCTCAGTATAGGTAGCATTTACCTGAATATTTTGACTATTGGTCAATATGTCTGAAAACTGGTTCAGACTGGCGTCGTCTATGCCGTTTTCGGTGATGTCTGAATCCAAAAAGCTCTCGCCTTGATTTTGGTTATAAGTATTGCGCACCCGCACCGAAATTGTTCTTCCTCTTGCGGCAAAACGGTGGCGTAACAACAAAAAGTTGGTCAGTTGCAAACCAGTAAGATCGGAACGAAAATCATTATTAAAACTATTGAACTCTACACCGTTTTGGGTAGTTTGTCCAAAATCGAGGCTACTACCGTTGTTTTGCTGGAACGAAAACCTTGGTGACCACACAAGTGAGGTACGACGGCTAAAACGGTAACGAATACGCGCGTTTAAGCGGTGGTTCATATTGATGCTATTGGAGGTACTGTTCTCGTCGTATAATTGACCTTCGGTACGCCCTAACAAATACTCTTCGTTGGTTAATTGCTGGGCCAGGTTATCGCCTCGGTTGAAAAAGTAATTGGCGGAGATGTCTAATTTTTTGTTCAATAAATTGTCTACATAGTTGGCTCCCAAAGCGTGGGTTTGTACAATTCCATCTTGTTGGTTTACCAAAAAGTCGTTTACTCCACCACCTCGGCGACCACGACGGCGACCTCTACGCCCTCCTCCTGCACTGGCTACTCCTACCAAGTCTTCAGAGGCAAAGTTTTGTTGATTGATGTTGTTGGATTGCCCAATAAGCGTAATGCGGGTATCGTCGCGAAATAGGTTATAGTTGGCTCCCACCTCGTAGCGACCATTTTGAGTTTTGTCCTGACCTCCGCCAGCGTATACCCGACCAAAAGAGCCTTTACGCATATTTACTTTGGTAACAAAGTTGATGGTTTTGGTAGTATTACCGTCATCAAACCCAGTAAAACGAGATTGTTCACTTTGCTGGTCAAACACCTGAATTTTAGAAATCACTTCGGCAGGTAAGTTTTGCATGGCAGCGCGAGGGTCGTTACCAAAAAACGGCTTGCCATCTACCAATACTTGTTGCACATTTTCCCCTCCTACTTTTACCTGGCCGTTTTCTACACTCACTCCAGGCAGTTTTCTTACCAAATCCTGGGCAGTAGCATCAGGGTTGGTTTTATAGGCCAAAGCATTGAACTGCGCCGAGTCTCCCTTGATTTCAACTGGTGGCACCTTACCCGTTACTTTGATTTCCTTCAATCGCTTGGAGTCTACCTGAAGCGACAGTGTACCTACATTTAAAGGTTGACTACCTACAGTTATGTTTTGGGCAAAGGTTTTATAACCAATAAAAGAAATCCTCAATACATAATTTCCAGGCTTTACATTCTTAAACACAAACGCCCCTTGGTTATTGGTTACTTCGCCTCTACCAGTGGTTGCTTTGGGCTTGGCCAAAATCACCGTAGCTCCTGGTAGGGTCTCGGTTTTTCCTTTTTCTTGTACGGTTCCTCGTACTTCTACTCCCGATTGGGCCTGAGCCTGATACATAGCCATTAGCAGGAATATCAGAATAAATTGGGTAAAGTTCTTTTTCATTGAGTATATGATTATTTTTTTGCTCACAAGTCGCTTTTATAGTCTTTTTTGTAGTGCAGACTTGGTACTTAGACTCCTTCGGTTGAAGATTTATTCCCTGCCTATTTCATAATCTTGTTAAGGAAGTGTTAAAACATACTCCACTCACTTACCCTTGGTCAGTATAACCTCTCAACAAGATCAAACAAGTCTATGAACTATACCAATACAATTACTTGGGCATACTTTTGTTTCGCTTTACTGCTTTCGCAAATACCAGCCTTTATTCAGGCGCAGCCTCGTCTAGCTATAGTCAACCCTGACAAAAGAGGCTATTTTGTAAAAGGTGAAATCGTGACCTTGCATTTATCTATATTCCGGGGTGAGCAAGCTTATATGACTGGTATTCAGATCAATGGTAAGCGTCTTAAGTCGTATCAGGTTAATTTTCCTGTTAAAAAATATACCCATATACAAAAGGTAGATCAAATCGGGAATATTGACATCCCCATTGTTGTCCATTATTTCTATAAGGGTACTTTGCGTACTTTCAATAGAATTTATCCAGTAAAAGTAGTGCGGCAAGATTCTCATACAATAAGAAAGCTTTATTTTTACCATACCCATATGAGGCCTGCTTATAAAAATGTCCAAGGAAATCCTATCAAGGTAAATTTTAGAGGAGATACACAAAACTTTGATATTCACCAGAATGCAGGCACCCTCTACTTTACTCCTAAAAAAATCACAAAAAGCACTTTGGAAGTTTTTTATCAGGGGAAAAAAATTGATCGTTTACGATTTGATACCCAACCATTTCCTCGCCCCAAAGTGGAACCTGTGGTACATGGCAGACAGAGTTCTCGTATAAACACAAACCGTCCGCTCCCCAGTGTTACCTATGTAGGTCTGAAACTTGAGCAATCCTATTTTTGGCTTGGCCTGTTGTCTTTAAAAAAAGTAAGATACATTATTAAAAGCTATGAAGTACTACACTATCGGAACAGTCAATTGATAAAAACGAAGCAAATCAATCGTTTTGTGTTTAAAATGAATCGCCACTTTGAGTGCACGAAGGGAGATGTGATTACGCTTAGAGCACGAAAAGCAGTGAGAGTAGTTAATGATCAAATACAACTGCCACTTGATACCAAAGGAATGGAATTTAGCTATACTGTCCGTTAAATATCAACTCACCTTTCAATACCTGCCTGATTTTTGTAAAGTTTCGGATTTATAAGGATTCAGTGTCTCATTATCAAATGATTGCGCTGTTGTTTTGTCCTTTCTTACCCCAACAAAATTCAACTTGTATGAAAGAAATAAATGAGTACATTGATCAGATTGTAAGTTTAACTTTGGCTTACCTGCCTAAACTGATGCTTGCCGCGATTTTACTGGTCATAGGTTGGTGGCTTACCAAGCAGGCCCAAAAATTACTGATGAAGGGCTTGGACAAATCGGGCGCCATCAATGCCGAGGTAAAAACCTTTTTGAATTCTTTGGTAGGCATCGGGTTAAAAATCTTATTGCTCACCAGTGCCGCAGGTATTGTAGGTATTCAGACTACTTCGTTGGTAGGAATTATCGCTGCCATGGGGTTTGCCATCGGTCTTTCGTTACAAGGAAATTTGAGCAACTTTGCTGCGGGAATTTTGATTATGTTCTTTCGCCCCTTCAAAGTAGGAGATGAGGTAAAAATTAAGGGATTTCGGGCCGTTGTCAAAGAAATCCAGATATTCTATACGGTGCTTAAAAACTTTGACCAAACCGAAGTAACCATTCCTAACAATGTACTCATGACCAGCCCTATCCATAATTTATCGGCCGATAAAGTCCGTAGCATAGAAATGGATTTACACGTGCCATTTCACGAAGATGTAGACAAGGTCATTCACATTCTCAAAGATGCGGCATACGCTATTCCAGGGGTGATTCAGGAAGATGATCCTTTTGTATGGATTACCGAATTTGGCTCTCATACCATGCAAGTGAAAGTATTTATCAAAGCCCACAAACAAGATTTTTGGAGTACCAACTTTAAAGTAACCAAGGCAGTGATGCAGACATTTGCTGAGCATAAAATCAAAGTGGCTTATCCTGAAGGTGTTTCGTTTGGAGAGTTTGGCAGTGATGCTAATATTTTCCCTAAAGGAGGCAGGTATCAAGGGGGGCAAATGATGTAATATTTGCTCTATTGGGCAGGCATTGGTGAGTATAGTGAGATAAACAATTATCTCAATAACACATGAAATTTCTTACTTTTTGCCTGATTTACCTCAGCGCCTCCATTGCTATTGGTCAAACTACCACCATTAAAATACGCCCGCTTGATGCCAGGAAATACACCTTAACCGGGGAAAAAGTAGTACTCCAGGCATCTTTGTTTCCAGCAAACAAACGATATATCATACAGGCTAGTGTTGATGGAAAACTTGCCTACAAGTTAAACCCTCAAAAACCAACGACTCTCTTTCATTTTTATCCATCAGTTACCACCCCCGGTCGTCACCAAGTGACCTTTAGCATTCAGTATGCCCACCAAAGCGTATTAAAAACGGCTCATAAAACCTATACCTATGAAGTAAAAACTCCACAAAAGAATTTATTCCGTCGTTTTTTTATGAACTACCCCAACGAAATACCAGCCTATCGCAATGCAAGGGGGAAACCAATCAAAGTACAGTTTAGAGGAGATACGAGCCAGGTAAAAATTTATCAGGGAAGGCAAAAAATCTACCTTATTCCTCATCAGGCAAAGGCTCATGTACTGGAAGTATACCACAAGGGACGTAAAATTGACCAAATTCAATTTCAAGCAATGGCTTTGCCTCCTCCTGATATACAGTTGTTGTATGCACGAGACAGTACTCGCCTAACATTCGATAAAAACGATTCATCGTGGGTTTTGGTAACGTTGCAAGAATCGTCTGTGGCTCTGCATTTACTCAATGGAATACCTCGAGTACTTGTAGTAAAAGCCTTTGAAACAACCTATTTTGGCCGAGCTTTTACTGGTAGCTTCCCAACACGTACCGTAAGAATAGCTAGCAACCGTTATAGATTCAATTTCCCATTCAGTCACCCTAGCAAGACCTACCAAAGCGGCCGATTAATAAAGGTAACAAAACCCCAACCTGGAGATTTAATATACATCAAGGTCTTAAAAGCTTCTCAGCTATTTCTGCTTCCTTCCGTAACCTCCTTAAAAGGCAAAAGGCTCAAAATTCCTTTGCCAGGGTATGTAAACCTTATGGAGTATAAGCTTAAGTAAAATGAATAATTACAAAAAAAGCCCTCTGAAATATCAGAGGGCTTGGTTTTAATACAATAGTATTTTTTATCTAAAAGCCTGGATACCCGTAATGTCGTGACCTAGGATCAACAAGTGAATGTCGTGGGTACCTTCGTAGGTTACTACCGACTCAAGGTTCATCATATGGCGCATGATAGAGTATTCTTGGGTAATTCCCATTCCTCCCAAAGTTTGGCGAGCCTCGCGGGCAATGTTCATCGCAATCTCGATGTTGTTACGTTTGGCCAATGAAATTTGGGCAGTAGTGGCTTTACCCTCGTTTTTCAACACACCCAATCTCCAGCTTACCAATTGCGCTTTGGTGATTTCGGTCAACATTTCAGCCAATTTCTTTTGAATCAACTGAAAGCCACCAATCGGGCGACCAAATTGCTTGCGCTCTAAGGCATAACGACGAGCAGTATCGTAGCAGTCCATGGCTACTCCAATAGCACCCCAGGAAATTCCATAACGAGCCGAGTCTAAGCAGTTCAAAGGTCCACGTAAGCCGCTTACATTAGGCAATACATTTTCTTTAGGAATTTTCACATCGTTGAAAACCAATTCTCCAGTTACACTGGCACGAAGTGACCATTTGTTATGGATAGTTGGAGTGGTGAAACCTTCCATTCCACGTTCTACAATCACTCCCTGGACGCGACCTTCGTCGTTTTTAGCCCATACTACGGCCACATCGGCTTTAGGGGAGTTGGTGATCCACATTTTGGCACCATTCAATAAATAGTAGTCTCCTTTGTCTTCCAAACGAGTCTCCATTCCACCAGGGTTAGAACCGTGATTTGGCTCTGTCAGTCCAAAACAACCCAAGTACTCACCTGAGGCCAATTTGGGTAAAAACTTGCGTTTTTGCTCTTCCGAACCAAATTTATAGATAGGGAACATCACCAAAGACCCTTGTACCGATACCGTAGAACGCATTCCAGAATCACCTCGCTCGATTTCTTGCATCATCAAGCCATAGGCAATGTAGTCTAAGCCTCCGTTGGGGTTGTATTCGGTAGGAATCGTAGGGCCAAACAAGCCTAATTTACCAAACTCGGGCACTAAATATTCTGGAAAAATATTGCGTTCTGCGCAGTCTTCAATGATAGGAGAAACTTCTTTTTTTACAAAGTCGCGTACACTGTTGCGAATTAATATATGTTCTTCGGTTAATAAATCGTCAATACCGTAAAAGTCAGGCGATTCAAACAAATCTTGTTTGCTTGATCTTTGAATATCAGTATCTGTGAGGGTCTGATTCATAACTAATGATGTTTTTGTTGTGCGAGACAAAATTAAGAAAACTTAAGCTCCTAAACTTTATTTAGTACAGGATTTTCCTTGAAAAGCTACTTGAATTCATATGCTCAACATTTTTGTGATTAACTTTTGTTCGTCTACTCATAAAAAATACCACATCACCTACTTGAGTCAAACAACAGTAGTAAGGCACCAAACAAGGCGGCACCTCCCAGTATATGAAAGGCTATGATACTGTTAAAAAAGATAAAAAGAGAGGTGGCAATGAAAAGCAATGATAACAGGATAAGCCCCATACCCCAATCGAACCATAACTCTGAGGAATTGACGTTTATATCATTTTTTCCTTCTCTGATTCGTTTTTTGATGTTCAAAGTCCAAACCAGCACCACCAATAGGTGTAATAGTAGGTTGATTCCAAAAATAAGTAATGGCAACATCCCGAGACGAAGCAAGAAAGCCAATCCAAAAAATGCGAGTGATGAGATTAAACTAAAAAGAATTCCACCATAATCTTTTCGTTTGTTTTTTAACCTTTTTTTAGCACCTCGTTTCCTTTCCCATTGTTCTTCACTTTTCTTAGGTGCTCTAGATGCTTTGATATCAGCTGCATATTTAGTTGTTTTCTCATATTTCCTTCCAGTTTCGGCTTGACTTTCTTGGTGACTGGTGTCTTTTATGGAAGGTAAATCCCAGATAGATAAAGTCAAAAAACAGTAGATTAGATAGGCTTTCATAGCTTCTCGTAAATTGTCTCGAAGTAATTCAAAAATTGCTTGATTTCTTTGAGTTCGCTTGTTGTATCATATTCACCATCAATCACTCAAAAGAGTAATCAACGCTCCCACAAAAGCCACTCCCCCAAGTACGATTAATAATACCCAACCTCCCGACAAAATAATCACAGAACTGAGTATTAATACAATAAGAAATAACCCAACCATAGCTACCAATGCACAACCAGTAGCCGCTGCTGCTGCCGCATTGGCTACACCTGCTACTATGGCTCCTATAGCATTTCTTGGACGGCTTATGCGAGGAGGTTTGATAGAACCTGACACAAACAAAAAGCCGATTAACACACCTATAAAGTTTAAGACTAATAATGTAGCTAATGCAGGAGAACCCACCAATGCCCACCAACCCAGCGCAATCCAGGTGAAGGCTACGGTAAAAGCGGCAGATGTTCCTGGTCCATCATCAGCAGGCTTGAAATGTCTTGAAGTATTTGGATGTTTCTTTTTTTGTGTGCTCCTTTTTTCTGTGCTCTTTTTGGGGAGTGCATATTTTTCAACTTTGGAAGGTATTTTTTCTACATAAACCCGCCCGGTTTCAGCTTGAGCTTCTTGCCGGCTGGTGTCTTTTACAGGAGATAAATCCCAAATAGATAAAGTCAAAAAACAGTAGATTAGATAGGTTTTCATTGTTTATCATAAACTGTCTCGAAGTAATTCAAAAAACTGCTTGATTTCTTTGAGTTTCTCTACATTCTCGAGTTTTGCGCTGATTTGGGCCACCTCTTTATCTATCACACTTTTGGCTTTGGCAAAGGTTACCCCTTCTTGCTGCGAAAAGGTATTGATTTGCATCAAATAGGTTACCTCGTCTTGGTTGAAGGTTTTAAAACCAGTATCCTGTACTTTGATATTGCACTCTAACAACCAGAAGCGCACCAGATAATCGCTCACTTGCATTAGCTGCGCGACCTCTTCTATAGTATAGGTGCGGTTTTCTATTTCAGGTACTTTTGGAATCATAAAAAAGCCTCTTGCCTCTAAATATTAGTAAATCATCATACTACTAGACATTTTGGCTAAAGTTGGCTGTGAAGACACGGCCAACGGCGCGGCTGCCTTCGTTTGTGGAGACACAAACGAAAAATGTCTACTAGTATGGTAAATCGTATACAATTGTCAAAAATGAGGTACCATCCAAGCGCCCCGAACTTGTTCCTTGGGTTGACCTTCTTGCGCTGCTTTCTCTCTACTCTGTCAAATTATCTCTCAAATGCTCCAAAAATCCCTTGATTTCTTTGAGGCTTTCCAGCGCCTTCATTTTTTTTCGTATTTCGGCTACATCAGCTTTGCGTCGGATGTTTTCTTTGGCACCCTCGAGGGTGTGTCCTTTAGTTTTTACCAGATAATAAATCAATTTTAAGTCCTCGATGTCTTTCTGAGAAAAACGACGCTCCCCTTTCTTGTTTTTCTCTGGCTGTAGAATATCAAATTCTGACTCCCAAAACCTAATGAGGGAAGCATTGACTCCCAGCATTTTGGCTACTTCTGAAATACTAAAAAATTGTTTTTTAATGTCTTTTGATGAATCCATACCACACAATTAATACAAATTTATTCCTCGCTGCTGTCCTCTTAGAACTTATTTAAATTTTCATTTAAAGTAAATTTTTTGACGCATCTAATCCAAAAAGGCGCGAAAAAGGACTAATTAATGAACCGAGCCTTCGGCGAGTTGAAAATGCCGATGCATCGGTGCTCTGCCTTCGGCTAATTTTAAACAAGCTCT
>DMXI01000237.1 GCA_003483885.1 Microscillaceae bacterium | reverse complement strand
TCAAATGTGTTGTTGTACAATGGTTTTGAATAAAATCTAACTAATGACATAATGTTCTTGTGTTTTAATATTATTGTTGATTAAAAGTTTTTAGTTTCTATTTCTCTTTTTGAGTGCTTGAAAACCATTTTGATTTTCAAATTCGGATAGCCTAAGATCAAATGCGGGACCAATACCAAAAATTAAATTTTTTGTGTCAAAATGGCTGTTTTATTGATTTTGCGCCTTGTTTTAGGTGTCAAAATGTCTTGTATTGCTTAATAATCTGTTAAAAATGACACAACAGAGTTTTTCAGTTGGATGCTAATGGGGGAGGTGTATATTTGTACCAATCAAAAATTTTTTATCAGAGTATATAATCTTTAGACATACTCTTCAACAAAACATAAATAATCTCTATGGCACTTAGATTAGGTGACGAAGCACCAAATTTTACCGCCCAGACTACTGAGGGCGAAATTAATTTTCACGAATGGCTAGGCGATGGCTGGGGCGTGTTTTTTTCTCACCCAGCAGATTTTACTCCAGTTTGTACAACCGAATTGGGCACGGTAGCCAAATACCGCGATAAATTTGAAGCGCGTAATGTGAAAACTCTAGCATTGAGCGTAGACCCATTGGATTCGCACAAAGAATGGATCAAAGACATCAACGAGACCCAAAACACTACGGTAGATTATCCGATTGTGGCCGATCCTGATAAAAGCATTGCCACGATGTACGACATGTTGCATCCCAATGCGTTGACTAACCTGACTGTTCGGTCGGTTTTTATCATTGGCCCTGATAAGAAAATCAAGTTGATGTTGACTTATCCAGCTTCTACTGGAAGAAATTTCGACGAGATCATTCGAGTAATCGATTCTTTGCAGTTGACGGCTTACCACAGTGTAGCTACTCCTGCAAACTGGAACGATGGCGAAGATGTAGTGGTATCTCCATCTATTGCTACCGAAGATATTCCAGAGAAATTCCCGAAAGGGCATAAGGTTATCAAACCTTACTTGCGCACTACCCCTCAGCCTAATAA
Organism: Microscillaceae bacterium; assembly: GCA_003483885.1. GTDB lineage: Bacteria > Bacteroidota > Bacteroidia > Cytophagales > Microscillaceae > Microscilla. The sequence continues at coordinate 31,693 of DMXI01000237.1, read as the reverse complement.
ATAGGTTTTACTAAAAGCCTGAATGCCGTTAAGCATTCAGGCTTTTATCTTTTCAATTTCTTTTTGCCATAATCAAAGCCCAGTTGTCGGCAAAGCAACACAATATTATTGTAACCCATTTTGCTAAATGCCAAAACATAGCCGTCTCCTAAGGAAGCTTTGATGGGTGGCTTTGCCCGGAGTTTATTACAAATGAGGCAAACATCTATGGCGTAAACTATTTTTTCCTGATAGGTAAATACCAAGCCAACATGAGGGAAAAAGCAACCTGGAATGCCTCCATATGGATCATATACCTGGCGATTGCTTAGAAGATCGGTCAAGACGTTCACCTGATACTGGCTTAGGGCCTTTTGGCGAGTTACTCCTGAAGAATAGCCTCCTTCAAATTTACCCCATTTTCCGCTGACAATCCCGTCCTCGCCCTCCCCATCAAAGTCGTAAGCGATTACTCGATCAAACTTGAGGGTATCAAAAGGACTTCCAGCTTTGAAATTAGGAGACACTTTAGGGGCTTTTTGTAAGTAAGCCTTGATTTGGGCAAATTTCAAGCGCTTAATAGTGGTATCAATGGATTGTGCCTGACCAACTTGGGTGGTAAAAAAGAAGGGAAGCAACCAGTAAATAAATTTTGTATTCATTTGTTCACTAAGTTTAAGTTTTTTGTAAAAAAGCAAATAATTCCATCATATAAGCTACCCCCAAGTGCAATAACACACCTCCATAAATAGAACGACTGTAGTAGCTAAACACCCCTAGTAGCATGCCACCAAAAAACGAACTAATGGTTTCACCAATCGGTTTGCCCAGATGAAAAAGACAGTAAATGCTTGCAGCCAAAATAACTACTTGTGGACCAAGATAACGACCAATGAGAATGATCAAAAAGCCTCGGAAAAACAGCTCTACAAACACAAAGTCTATTCCATACAATAACTCAAATGTGGCCGCAGTGACCCAGCTGGGTATTTTGAGATAAGCTGCCGCAAAATTGGCTTTGTAGATGGGGTATTGAGCCAAAAAACCAGCCGTAGTAGAAGCCCACCAAACAAATGGCGCAATCATTAAAAGTAAAATGAGGTAAGGTTTAGGGTAAAAAGTTTTGGCAGAAAAACCATACAATGGACCTTTTTGGGTGTCGTAAAAACGCCAAATCAAATATACCGGGAGAGCAAAAATAAGGATTCGAAACCCATAAACGGTCAATTGCTCGGCCCAATATTGTAGGCTAAAAGGTACTTGAGCTTTGATCCAAACTCGATGATAGATAAATCCTTTGCGAATGAGTAACACCCCAATACTGATGGCCAGTAGTACCCAAAAACGATTCATTTCTTGGATGGGTTGCTTATAAAAAAGTCGCTGGGCTGCGACTGCCAAACCAACGGTTCCTAAATAAACCAAGGCCTGAAATAATACCTGATAAAGTAGCGCTGAGGATTGCACAAGCTGATAATAAATCCCCATTGCAAAAGCCAGCCAAACCAGTGTAGCCAATAAGTAGGAAAAATTGCCAGCTTCGCGCCAGAATTGCTTGAGGTAAGAAAGGAGGTGCTTCATGGGTGGTAAAGATAAGAGGGGAAGTGGTTTATCCCACATACCCTCCTAAAATTTCACCCTTTATTTATCAACAAAGGAGATTATTTGCAGGTATCACAAGCCGAAGCAGGGCACGTACGTTGTTCTTGCCCGGTAGCCAGGAAAGTGGTCAATTCAGTGAAATCATTTTTGGGTGTATTGAGGTTTTTATCCCAATTAGATTTGATGTCTAGCTTACTTTTGGTTTTTGTAGCCAACATAGTTTTAAGATTTAAAAGTTTGATAAAATTTTATTTCAATATACAGTGATTTTGTTATGCATTACAGTTTGTATAGTGGTAACAGCCGAATATTGTTGTAAGTAAAGTAGCTTCTGTCAACTTTTGAAGCTTAATCTTGCGTTTAATGGAAAATGCTTACCTGAGTTTTAGGTGGATTATTTCTAAATAAAAAACCTCATTTCACTATGAAGGCGCAAAATGAGGAATAAAGAATTTAATATGGCTTGGGTGGGTAGAAAGAGAGGTGATTAACAGTCTTGAGAAAGAGGAGTTCTACAGCCAGGACAATCAGTTGGAGGACAAGTATTTTGACCTTCACCTGTTGCGCAGACATCTGGCTTGGATTCAGGCATAGCGCGCGTGTTTTTGGGAGCTAAATTGATGTTTTTGTCCCAGTTGGATTTGATTTTTAGTTTGTTTTGAACTAACATAGGTACTAAAAGTAAATGATTAATTAATATAAGTTACTTCCTCTGTAATTTCCTGAATGTTTTCCGAATAAACAAACATTTTAACATTTTGAAAATGGTTTACTATTGTTATCAACTTAAAATGAGTTTAGGACGTTAAGTATATGGTTTACAGGTTTTTATATTTGCCGTGAAATGACGTGAAATATGAATAGTGATCAGTTTTTATTATAAGGTACCCACATCAACTCAACCATATAATTCATTGTATTTTTTAGTTTTATATTATGATCATTAGCTTAAAAAAAATATCTTATTACGCTGGGGTACACTACTTCATATTAATATGGGTAGGTTTTGGAATGGTATCCTGCCAGATCAAGCCACTACAATTAGATGCAAAACAAGCAGACCCTGTTTTAAAAACAATTGTCAGACATACGCAACCAGTACGAGCCTTCCCCCGCCAATATTTGTCTCATACCAAGCAAAATCTGACCTATCTACAGACAGAGCAAAATCTACCCGATAATTTCATTAATGTAATCTTCAAAGACAGTAAGGGGTATCTATGGCTAGGAACTTCTCGCAGAGGAGTATGCCGATTTGATGGGGTAAATTTTGAGGTATTTACTACACTGGATGGCTTAGTCCACGATGGTGTGAAAGTTATTTTTGAAGATAGCAAGGGAAATATATGGTTTGGTACTTATGGAGGAGGGGTGAGTTGTTATGATGGTAATCAATTTAAAAATTATACCACAAAGGATGGCTTGGCTCGCAATTATATCTACTCGATTGTAGAAGACAAAAATCACCATATATGGTTTGGTTCGGGCAATGGAGCCACTCGTTATGATGGACAAAAATTTGTTACCTACACCGAAAAAGAAGGCTTAGTTAATACGAGTGTCAGATCTATTTGTACAGATGCTAAAGGTAATTTGTGGTTTGGTACGCTAGGAGGCATCAGTTATTATGACGGGGAAAAATTTCAAAATTTTACCGTAAAAGATGGACTTATCAGCAATTTTGTCAAAACAATGGCAATAGACCAATTGGGCAATGTTTGGGTGGGTACAATCAATGGAATGAGTTGTTTTGACGGAAAAAAATTCCAAAACTATACGACTAAAGATGGCTTGGTAGGCAATGATATTTGGAACTTGTGGATTGATAAAAAGGGAGAGGTTTGGGTAGGTACCTTAAAGGGTTTGAATCATTATGATGGGCAACAATTTAAGAGTTTCAAGGTAGAGGATGGGCTTACTGCTGGTCAAATCATGTCTATCGAAGGAGACAATGCGAATGGAGTATGGTTGGCCACTTATGGTAGTGGAATTTGTCGTTACAAAGCCAAATCCTTTCGAACGCTGGATTTAGGTAAAAGCTTCAAAGAAGGAAACGATATTGTTCATGCCATTGAGGAGGATCAAAATGGGTTATTATTCGGCACTTTGTACAATGGGGTAATGCGTTACAATGGCACTGAAATTAAGAAATTTAAGGCTTTGAGTAAAAAAGGGAATGTGCATAGTATAGAAAGAGACCACAACAATACACTATGGTTTGCTACCAGCAAAGGGTTGGTACAAACTGCGGAAAATGGGCCTAAAACCTATTTACAGAAAGATGGTTTGGGCCATTCTTTTGTATTAGATGTGTTGGAAGATTCTAAACAGGCAAAATGGATTAGTACCATACGAGGTTTGAGTAAATTTGATGGAAAACAATTTAAAAATTTTGGAACCCAAGATGGACTTCTTACCGACTATGTTTTAACTACCTTAGAAGATACTCAAGGGAAACTATGGATTGGTACCAATAATGGGTTGAATTATTACGATGGTAAAACTTTTCGAGATTACAGAAAGAAAAATCCTATTTTGAAAAATGCGGTAAGAGCCATTTTTGAAGATAGCCAAAAACAAATCTGGATTGGGACTAAAAAAGGAGTGGTATTATACAATGGCAAAACTTATCGGGCTTATACTGAGCGAGAAGGTTTGCTAAATAATGAGGTAAATGCGTTTGCCGAAGATTCGCTGGGCAACATATGGATGGGAACCCGTAACGGAGTTCAGTTGCTGCACAAAGTAAAAGAAGATGCTGCTAATTTTGCGGTTCCGCTGGTTTTTACGCAATACCTGCCTTTTACTTTTACTACCCAGGATGGTTTTAAGGGCAAATTGATCCCAGAAAGATCTACAAAATTGGACAGTAAAAACCGCCTTTGGTGGGGGAACGCCGAAGGAGCCACCTATCTCGATCTCAGTGCTTTTAAAATTCCCAATGAAGCACCCAAAACCCCACAAATGACCCACATCAGGGTGCAAAACCAGTACATAGATTTTCGCCAACTACGCCGGGATACTGCTTATCAGGCAGCATTAGATTTTGGCAGCACTTTGCAAAACAGTTATGACCAAGTGACTGATTGGTTTAACTACCCCACAAGTTTATCGTTGCCTTATGACCTCAACCACCTTACATTTCATTTTTCGGCCATTGACTGGGCCGCACCCCATAAAGTCAAATTCCGCTATCGCCTTCGAGGATTAGACAAACAATGGAGTGCGGCCACCCACGACAATTTTGCCGATTACCGCAATATCCCTTATGGCAAATATACCTTTGAGATTCAAGCAGTAGGAGTGGCTCAGAGATGGAGTAGAGCCTTCAGATATTCGTTTGAGATACGCGCCCCCTGGTGGCATACTTGGTGGGCTCGGGCTTTATACATTGGTTTGGGCTTGGTGTTAGTTTTGGGCTATGTTCAATGGCGATTGGCCAAATACAAAAAACGACAAAAACTATTGGAACAAGCCTTGATTGGGCCGCTCATAGAAGGTTATCGTTTGGTAGAACAAATCGGGGAAGGAGGCTTTGGCCGGGTATATAAGGCCATACAGTTGCGTACCGAACAATCAGTAGCCATTAAATTGCTGAAAGACAGCAAGTACAGTAGCCAAACCCAAATTGATCGTTTTGAACGGGAGACCCAGTTGAGCGCTCAAATAAGTCATCCGCATATTGTAAAATTATTAGATAAAGGCAATACCGAAGATGGGGAGTTATATGCCGCGTTTGAGTACATAGAAGGCGAAACGCTCAAAGATCGGATTATTCGCAAAGGTGGATTGAATGGCCTTGAAACGGGACTTTTGATGGCTCAGGTATTGGATGCGTTGGCTTGTGCGCACGATCAGGGCATTGTACACCGGGATTTGAAACCTCAAAACTTGATGGTAACTGAAACTGGGGCCTCTATGCATATCAAAGTGTTGGATTTTGGGGTAGGAGCTTTTGTAGAAAATTATCGTTCTGAGGATTATAAGAGCCTGACTCTTACCAAAGAAACCTTGGGCACTCCTACTTATAGTGCCCCGGAACAATTATGGGGAGAGCCTCCTACGGTAAAATCGGACCTGTATGCCTGGGGGCTCATCGTGCTCGAGTGTTTGACTGGAACTCCAGTAATGGGGGGCAGTTCATTGGCCGAAGTATTCGAGAAGCAAATCAATACTCGAGAAGTTGCTTTGCCGGAGGCAGTCTTGGAGCATCCTTTGGGCGACATATTACAACGTGTATTAGAAAAGAAAGTAGAAAAGAGGGTGGGTTCTGCAGCACGACTTTATCAAGAATGCCGGGCTATAGATTTTAATACCTTATTGGTAAAAAAATTATCACAACCCAGTTACGAAGGAATAGACGATACTACCCAAGATAACGACTTGGCTTTGGTCATGGGGCAGGTGCGACAGCAACAAATTACAGTTTTATGTGCCCAATTAGATCTACATGTTCCATCAGATAATAGGTTAGACAGCGAAAAGCTAATCTCTATTCAAAAAGACCAACTCAATCGGTGTATAAGCATTGCCCAAGGAAACGGGGGGTATTTGGCGAATTCTTTTGGCGATACCCTCACCATTTATTTTGGTTATCCCAAGGCCCAAGAACAGGAGGTACAAACTGCTGGGCGGGTAGCACTTGAGCTACTTCATCATATCCAGGAGCAGAGCAAGGCCATGCGAACCCTGTACAATGTTACACTAGAGATACGATTAAGTGTACACACGGGTGATGTACTCATTAAGCAAAATCAAGAGCCAGAAGGATTAACGCTGGGCATAGCGCTTAATTTGCTGAGCCAGGCTAAACGCAACAGTGTGTTGGTGAGCGATGTGAGCAAAGCCCATTTAGAGCGAATTGCCCAATTTGAAGACAGCGGTTCTTACACTTTTAGCGGATCCAAAAGTCCTATGCAAGTGTTTTCGTTGGTGGAAAATTATCAGTAACACAGTAGTAAGTACAGAATGAAAAACTACTAGAGCAAACCTTCTAAACCTTGCTCTAGTAGTTGATTGGCCAGATTGCGTACATTCCAGCTAGAGTGTTGGGTGAGCGCCAACATCATATCCAGGCTTTCTGGGGTTTTGATGACGGCCAAGGCCTCGAGTACTTTGGTAATGTGATGATACTGCAACTCTGAAGCATCATTTTCTAGGATAGATAGCTGGGTAATGGCTTGTAAGTAAGGTAAGTGAGCGTTATTGAGGGCTTGTTGGGCAACGGCTAAATCCAGCAACTGTTCTATCTGAAAAATAAGTGTTTTAATAAAATGTTTGGAACTGGATGTTTGATAAGTTTGGATCAATTGAGGCAAAAATTCCTGAATAATGCCTGAAAATTGAGAAGGTTTTTGCTGAATCATCAATTGAATCAAAAAATCTACCCTTGCAAACCTTAAGTCGTCTTTGGTGAGCACCTGTTTGATTTGTTGGAGTAAAAAATCGTGATAAGAGGTTTCAAAATAATCTTGTCTTAAAATCTCAATGACTTTTTTGACTGCTGACATCAATAAATCTGGTTTGGTAGCCAGATTACGGTTTTTTTGCAGGATAAAGTTGTCTATGACAGATTCAGGTGCTTTAGAATGCATTAAAATTCACCATTAACAATTAAACATTTATCATCAATCAAGTTTCATTAAAACTAATGTCTCCTGTGTTTTTGTCCAGCCTTCCTTGTCTTTTGCCTCCCCTTGATTTCTTGGGCATCCATTTCTCTTTGTCGGCCATGCGCACAATAGAAGGGGAGAAGCGCCCAATTACCTTTACCAAATCAGTTTGTTGTTGCATGACTTCATCAATGTTTTTATAAGCCATTGGAGCCTCATCCAAATCTCCTCCGAGTAACAGGACCCCATTGGCCTTAAGTACCTTGTTTACCTCGTCTTCGGTGAGGTTTTTACGGGCTTTGTTACGCGAAAGCTGCCGCCCAGCGCCATGTGAGGCCGAATAAATCGCATCTCCTTTGCCGAGTCCTTGTACCAAGTAGCCAGGGGCAGCCATAGAGCCTGGAATAATCCCAAACTCGCTTTCGTGGGCAGGAGTAGCTCCTTTGCGATGCACAATTACCTCAGTACCATTGGGGAGGGTGTCTTTCCAGGCAAAGTTATGGTGGTTTTCTATGATTTTGAGCGGTTTTGTTTCCAACGACTCCGCCATTTTGCGGTGAATTTGGTGATGGTTGGCCGACGCATACTCACCTGCCAAATGCATTCCAATCCAGTATTCTTGCCCTTCTTCAGTATTTAAATCCAGCCATGCCAAATGCCGGGCAAATTTGGGCAACTTGGTTTTTTCCATGGCTATTTGGGTATAATGCCCCGCAATGCCCGCCCCGAATCCACGAGAACCAGAATGAGAGAGCAATGCGAGGTATTGACCTTTGGGCAGTCCTAGCTCCGTGTTGTCTGCTACAATCTCAATGGCTCCCCATTCTACAAAGTGATTGCCCGTACCCGAGCTTCCTACTTGCCGAATGGCTTTTTTTCTCAAATCTCTGATAACTTTGGTAGCCCGCCATTCGGGTTTGTCAAACAAATCATCGTGCCTGGGGTTTTCGAAGCCCTTACCGGCTCCGAAACAAGTATTCTTAAGAAGTAAATTCTTGAGCTGGTTACGTTTTTTGACCAAATAATCGGCATTGAGTTCAAACACTGATAAGCACATCCGGCAGGCAATATCCACCCCTACCGCATAAGGAATGACCTTGTCAGCCTCGGTGGCAAGTACTCCTCCGATGGGCAATCCATAACCCTCGTGTGCGTCTGGCATAAGTGCCCCTGCTACCGAAATGGGTAATTGCATGGCAGTGCTCATTTGCTTGATGGCTCCAACTTCTATATTTTCACCCCCATAAATCGGGAAAGGAATTGGTTCAGGTTTTAGCTCATGCTGAGCTTCTTCCTGGCGGCGTAAGTCATTGGCAGGTTGATGCTCCTTTACCTTTTGGGCCAATTGGTCAAAGGGAGGCTCAGTAAAGTTGTCTGGATTCTCGAGCAAACCCTTGAGCAATGATAATAGTGCTTCTTTAGTCGCTTGTTTTTGTCCGATCAATTGATTCGCAATTTTTCCGGCCAACTTCAAAATGGGAGCCTCATAGTAGCCTATTTTTTGCAAATCGTTATTCCTTATTTTGGTTCTTCTCATGAATGTTTAATTATTGATGGTCCCGACTCGTCGGGATTTCGGCTAAAGCCTCAATAAGTGGTAAATGGTCAATTATGAGTTATGAATTGATCAATTATTCCGCAATGCATCGTAAAACTATGGACTACCAACTAACTAGCCAAGGGCCAAAAGCTAAAGACCAACGGCCCTCAATACCAACTAATCTCCGCTTTGCGCCAACTTTTCATTTTTCACTTTTAGCTTTTCACTTAGCAACGCCCCCTCTTGCTCCCTGATCCTTGTTCCTCTCTTCGCTTTGCGCTAACTTTTCATTCTTGTCCTGACATAGGAAGGATCTTGTTTTACATTTTTAATTTAAAAAGCTAATTATCGCTATGTATGGTCTGCTGGTGTTTTGCGATGAGTTTGTAGATAATCCCGTCTTTGACGCCTACTTTGGGGACAAACAATTCCTGAATCCCTGCCCATTGCATAGCCGACAAATAAATATTGGTGGCTGGGATAATGGTATCGGCCCGATCAGGATTGAGTTTGAGTACATTGATACGTTCCTCGAGGGTGTACACTTGTAGCTCTTGCAGCAAATTCACTACTTCAGCGGTAGCAATGGTTTCTCCACTGCGGCGATTGAGTAGTTTTTGTACTTTGTTGATATTACCTCCCGTACATATACCCATAATGCTGCCTTTAGAGAGCAATGGTTTACGTTCATCTATCCATTTTTGCATTTTTTTGAACCGAGTGGTAGCCGTACGAGTATCATTGTTACGAATAGAGCCTATCTTAAAAGAGCAAGCATCTACCTTATTCATATTGCTATAAATGTTAAATTCGGTACTTCCTCCGCCTACATCTACGTGCAAATAATTTTGATTGGGGAGTAAAAAATGCTTAATGGCCAAATGCATATATTCGGCCTCTTCTTTACCATCTATCACCTGGATGTACATACCTAGCTTATTCCAGATTTCGTGCACAATCTCTTTTCCATTTTGAGCTTCACGAAAAGCCGAAGTAGCCAAAATCATGTAGTCCTCCACTTTGTGCAACTCCATAAGCAGTTTGAAGGCGTGCAGTAATTTGTGGATTTTTTCTCTTTTTTTATCACCAATTATCTTGTCCGTAAAAACGTCCTTACCCAATCGAAGTGGGTAACGCACATATTCTATGTCTTTGGTTGATATATTTCCTTTATTAGTTAAAACACTGGCAATCAGCATTCTGGCTCCATTAGAGCCAATATCAATAGCAGCTAACTTCAATCTTTATCAATTTTTGAGTGATAAATCCAAACTTTGACTTCAAATTTAATAAAAAATTATAGGCAAAAGTAAAGAGGATATGGAGAGTTTGACTTCTATTAATAAAAAAGAGAAGATTTCCAGAAAATATTCTGTAAGGGAGTGTGCCTAGAGTCAGTTAAATTGAAATGAATAGGAGATTCATTTTTCTAATGGAATTCTTGACTTAAAAAGTTAATAGAGGAGAGATAGTCAAAAAAGAAAATTGCTAAGAGGGGGGAAAGAAAAAAAGCCCAAACAAAAAGAGAGGCCCAAAAAGAGAAGGCTAAAAAGAAGGATGAAATATATATAACCAAGGAGAAATAAAGTATGACTACCTGCTTTCTCCCTGATAGATCTTTGTTTCTAATTAGGCACAAGCACCTGTTGATAGACAAGGATTGGGAATAGTAAGGCCTGGACAATAAGACAAGTCAATAGTCTCTCTTGTGCAGCCGTCTGCTCGTCTGGTACTTGGTCGCAAGCAAGGATTTGCAGTAGGATAACCACCTTTTACTTTGGTAGAGTCTAATTTAGAAATCACTTTTTTGTTTAAAGACAAGTTTTTTAATTGCTTCTTTTTCATAATAAGTTAATTAGAATTTTATGTAATATAATTAGTTATGCATCAATGATAGTCATTTTTTGTCAAACGACAACATTAGTGATAGATCTTATCAATATTTTCTTAAAAATGTAAGTAGAAATCACGTATTTTTGGAAAAAAGGTGGAATTAATTTTTCCGAATGCTATCATTCCAAATTTTATGGATGTTTGTTTTTGTTTTTTATGTCAACACATTTTGTTGTTTTGCATACACCGTTTTGTAATAACGTGCTAAAAAATTGTAACAAACCATTTCATTCAAGCGATTCTTAGATTTAAAAAGACGATTCATCAACATATGAATAAAGCTACTTAATAAATTCCCCAAATCCTTTTGCAATGTGCCTTCCTGATGATGCATCAAAATTTGCTCTATTAAAGGCTTACTGTCCTCCTGTCTTTGGTTTAGTAGGTCTATAATAAATTGAAAGTCAGGGTTTTGTTCAGGTACAAACTCCATAAAATCCTCTATTTTTTTTCTGGATTCCCGATATTGCTTATCAAGCTGGCGTTTAAGTGGTTTGGCCATGTTAAACTCCTGCCCATAAGAAAATGATAAATTTTCCATCAAAGTTTTTTTCTGGGGCAAATCCAAACGAAAGCCATCCAGCAAAGCATCCGTGGCTTTTATAGCAAACAACCAACGTAGCTCTTCGTCCTGCAGCGCTTCTAAGTACTCGAGAAATTGTACAATCATGCTGCTTTCGTGGTAAAACAGCGTTTCTGCCAGAGCCATAGTATTGGCCCCGTATCGTTCTATTTCTCGATCGTAGGTATCGATTTGTATCTTCCAAATGAGATCTTCTTCCAGGTATACTCCTAGTGTAGCGTATAATTGTTGAATTACTTCGCCAATATCTTTGGTGGGGTTGGGTAAATAAAACCTAAGCCGGAGGTGATGATGAGGATCGGCATAGCGTATAAAAAACCATTGACTAATGACCTGATTATTTGCCAAAAGTTCGGCAAGTGGTTTAATAACTTGGGTAAGGATAAGGTCGCTTGTTTTGGGACCAGTATATATTTTATAGTACAACCAATGGTCGCCAGTAATAAAACTTCGTTGTGTCATGGAGTTGGGTTTTCTTTTGGAGGGGTTTTAGGAGTTGTTATGAAGTTTAGCCTCATTGTAGAGAGAAATAATTACCTGATTGGTGTAACTTTCACCCTTTTCGTTTTTCACCAAACATTCTTCCCCAAATAGGAATTCGGTGAGCGTGAAATGATTTCGATCTTTGACTATTTGGAGCAGGATCCGTACCAGCGACAAGTTATCGAAGTTGATCAGTAATTTATTGTCACCGTCTTTGAGCAATACATAAGGAGGTATTTTGTGTGCCTTCATAAACAACTTCATTGCCTGTTTTAGCAACTTGTCGTCTTTCATCGCTTTTACCATTCCTTCTATATCGGCTTTTCTTATATTCCAAGTAGCTTCATGCAGTATCAGGTTTTCATACTCTATTCTGGGCAAAAACCTAAATTCATTGGCCAACGGACCCCAGTTAAGGCGTACTCCTAAACGTTTGCCCTGGATTTGCATATCGCACAAAAAGTGGTAAACAGGCAATGCGTCTTGAGGATAATTATGCGCATTGGTGAGATTAGGAACCACTTCTTTGCCCAATCGTTTAGATTTGAGCACCAATTGCTTTTGCCCTTTGATCGATAAGTACAAGTCCTCGAGTGGCAGCTGGTGTTCGTGGTCCAGGTTTGATTTTGCCAAAAAAGGGATTTCATATTGCCTAAATGCGGGCCTCATCAAAATATTACCCGTGCGTGATTCGGGTAAGTGCACAATTTCTGCGAGAATCTTGTGCTGATTCATGTGCGTCTCCTTCTGCACTATTTCCTTTACCAGATGATGCAGCTTTTCGTCGCCATAAGCAAACCTGCTAAGTAGATTGGCCGCACTTGGGCCGCCAATTCCTGCAAACTTGAGTTTGGGTTGGCCATCTACCAATACCAGTTCCGTAATAACCGACATTGTATCGGGCAAATCGTCCCAGTTTTCATCTAAGTTTTTAAAATCTGAAGCCTGAAAACGCACTACTTGTTCCCCTTTGTGGAGTGCAGTCTGGAGGCGATCATAAAAAAAGGCATGGATGGCGTTCCACTGGATGTCGTTTTGGGCAATTTTGGGTTCTTCGGGTACAAGCACCAAGTTGTCAACCAGCGGATTTACATCTCCGTCGTCTCTATCTCGGGGGTAACCCAGGCCAATTTCTACATCCAAAGCCTTAGATAAGGGCACTTCGCGTTCACCATATCTTTCATAAAAATCGTTGATAAAGCGAGGTAAATCTTTTGCAAATACCACCGCTGATATTTTATTCATCACTGTTAAGCCTTTCAACAACGAAGAAGTAAGTGTATTGGAAAGCGTATTATGATTGGTTTGGGTAACCAAATCGGCTTGGATCATAAATTTCAACTCTACCGTCACCTCAAGCTTGTCGAGTAGGGTCTTGAGCTGCAAATAGCGTTCAGCGTCATTCCCTAGTTGATGGTCAAGCTGGGTAAGGCTATGTCTGATTTCTGCAAACACAGCTTTGAGATCCTCTATTTGATCCAGTTTGCCCAATACCTCGGTTAATTGGTCAAAAAACTCAGGACCAGAGAGCGAGGGTTCTAAGTCACTGATTAATAGGTTAGAATCAATCAATTCATCAATAAAAGCACTCTTATCTTCGTATGAAATCTCAGGTTCGTCAATGGCTGCTACCAATTCTTCAAACACTGCTCCTTGCCGGGCCGCAGATAAAATGTTTTGCAAATATTCAGAATTATCGACTTCTACTATTTCATGGTGCCTTTGCCCGTGCACATATTGATAGTCGATGTATCGTAGTTTATCTGCAATGTTATAAATACTGGAATTAGGAAAAAACGAAACCTGGGCTCTTACTTCGGGTATTTTGGCAATTTTTTGCGCCAGTGCCACCAGCAAATTCATATCCAAACGACTATGACGGGTATGGTCAGCTGAGTTTTTGACTTCTATTTGGCTGCTATCCTCATCGCTAAATTGCCCCACGGTACATCCCGCAAAAAGACCAAAAGGAGTACATCGGGCGCAAATTCTTGCTACGTATTTTAAGACCGCATCCTTGAGTCGGTTGCATTTCTTTGGATCAGTTAATTCGTGAGCCAGCCATTTATCTATCTCGAATAACAAAGAAGGTGAAGCCAGAAAAATCGCCTCACGAATAAGTTTATCCTGACATATTTCCCGAAGATCTGCTTCGGAGACGGCATCAGCCGCGGTGAGTTTTTTATAATAATCAATAGATAGCAGTGGAGTTCTGAGCACATATTGATCAAAAGCTTTGTAAGGGTTTTTATTTTTAGTAGCCAATTTTTCAATAAGATTTAATGGGTACAAATTAAAAGCGTACACTAATTTTTCATTACCGAACCTTGTATTCAAGTGAATTTTATCAGTTCAAAAAAGTGCCCGAATAACCAAATCTTTCTTTCCGCCTTAGCCCCGCCTTGCGGGATTTACAATTTATTGGCGTGAAGAAATTTATGTAATGAAGCCGTAAAAAATGATCACTGAACGAGGTACGAGTGAATGTTTGAGCATTTTCGGCGTAATGGAGTAAATTTTAGCAACAATAAACTACAGCGGCGGCTTTTTTTGGTTCGTTTTTTTAGCTGAAGAAAAAAATGAACGGCTGTTGAGTTACACGGAACTAAATTTTAGTTTACACCCTCGCAGATTAGTAGCCATTTTTATGCGGTAAAATCTCCTTCAATTTCAATCATTATCTAATATAAAAAAGTGTACGGTTTCAAACGGGTACAGAAGGATACTTTAACTGATCAAAAGACACTCGTCCCAATTGTTGGGCGTTTCGGACAGGAAATCGATGAGCGTGAGGCCAATACCAGTGATACCTTCCAGCAAGCAAAAGTCATTTTTCCACTGTTCGTTGGTATCCTTGGGGTAAAACTTCTTGTAGCCAGCCAAACCATCTGGGTGCACATCCATTTGGAGCGCCTCCCGAAGCCAAAACTCTGCGGTTTCTTTAAAAAGCGGGTTCTGAGTTTCCTGATACATTTTATCAAACATTTTGGCGATGCCAAACGACCCGTGGCAAACCCCTGCATCGGTTACTGCAGTATCCATTGGGTCTTTTCTCTGGGATGCGTGGGTATAAATATCGAGCGCGGTATCAGCTAAAGTGCTGTCTTGTAGGTTTTTAGCGACTTTCCATAGCGTAAGTCCAATACCAAGATCTCCATAACACCAAGCCAAGCGACTTTTGTAAAGTGGGTCTTGTCCTGGGTTTATCCAAGAAGGGAACAAAGACAAGCCCTCTTGTTGTTTGTTTCTATAAAAAAGAATGTAATCAACGGCTCCTCTCAGCAATGGCTCTACCAATGCTTTGAAATCATCAATAGCATACAATAAATTTAGAAAGCTAACAACGCTGGACATACCGTGAGACAAGCTTAGGTTGTAGCCTTCTTGCTTGGTTTCTTGGATAACGATCGATTTCCAGGTAGTTCCTTCAGGTTTCTCTTCCGAAGTCTCTTTCAAAAAAGAAACTAATTCCAACAAGTAGGTATGGTACTGCGCTTTGAGGTCGGTATCTTGGGTATTTTTCCAGCGTTTCAAGAAATAAAACCCATAACCAATGGCTCCATGCAAGAAGTCGTAATTGTTGAGCGCAAAGTCAGCCTTCATTTGGGTGTACAAGTAGTCATCCAAATTAGCCAAAATCTCATCATTGTCTATTTCAATAAAATCTTCCTGTTGCAAATGATCCATTGTCCAACCCAAGCCAGCAATGCCATTGCAAAAAGTAGGAAGCCCAAAGCCTTCATTAATACTTTCTATACAGTTGGCAATAATTTCCTCTCCGAGGTCAGTGGGTGATTCTGAATTTAAGTATTTGGCATAGTAAAATTGGAACAAGGCCATTCCAGAAGTACCATTGAGGACCCCAATCAGGGTTTCGTTTTGGTGTGACGCGCTAATAAGCTGTGCAATTTGATCTAGCTTTTCAATCAGGGTAGCTTTTTCTAAGGTATAGCTGAGCATATAAGTTATAAGTGGTTTTGTAGTATTGTGTAAATAATTGGGTTAAGTTTGACAGCAAGTACTGTCATTCGTGAAATTTTTTCAAATTAATGATAAGATTTCAATTATAAAATTGAAGTAAGAGTATGAAGTCATCTCGACTTTTAGGATGTTGTTGAAAATAGCTGCTTTTGTTCGATAACAAAGCGATTTTTTTGAGGCATAGCAGCGCTACGGCGATAAAAAATCTCGAAGTTAGCGGGCAAAGTGAGCTATTTGTAATTCATTATTAAAAGTCGAGACGACTTCTATGTTTAAATTTTGCTTTTGAAGTTAAAATTGAGAGATTTTGAGATTTGTTGCAGTATATTTTTGAGTGCATAGCCAAAGCTATGGGCGAAAAAATTACTAGAAACAAGGCACAAAAGACTCGATTTTGGCTCGAAGGGTAACTAAACCGAAGGTAACCTCTGTTTCACCTTTGAAAATTAACCAAGAAACTAATTTTTAAACATACTCTAATACCAAGAATAAGAACTTTAAATCTTCCATGAAAATATCAATTGTAGTAGCCGTAGCAGAAAATGGGGTGATCGGCAAAAACAACCAACTGCCCTGGAGGCTTTCTTCGGATCTTAAGCATTTCAAAAAACTAACCACTGGGCATGCGGTCTTAATGGGGCGCAAAACATACGAATCCATTGGGCGCCCTCTGCCCAAGCGCACTAACTTGATTGTCACTCGAAACCAAGCCTATCAAGCCGCTGGTTGTGAGGTTTTTACCTCGATTGATCAAGCCTTGGAATTTGCCCAAAAATCAAACGAAACCGAAGTTTTTATCATTGGTGGAGCCCAGATTTACCAACAAATCCTCCCCAAGGTAGACACCGTTTATCTCACTAAAGTAAAAGCTGAAGTAGTGGGAGATGCTTATTTTGATTTGCGTTTGTTGGATCAATTTAAAACGGTGAATACTGAAAGTGTGGCCGCAGGCGAAAAAGATGAATTTGCTTTTGAAATTGTAGAGATGGAACACATTTAATATTTAACCAGGCTTAAGTATTTGATACAAAAATGACGAGTAATATGGAAAATCACCTTGAGTTCCAGATAGATGATAATATTACGATTGCCGCCGAGGCGTGGGGAAACCCAGATCATCCAGCGGTGATATTGCTACACGGAGGAGGGCAAACCCGGCATTCCTGGGGAAAAACTGCCCAAACACTGGCCGAACAGGGTTGGTATGCGATTGCTTATGATGCCCGAGGCCATGGCAAGAGCAGTTGGTCACCCGAAGGTAATTATTCTTACGAATATTTAATCCAAGATTTAAAGGCAGTTTTGGGCCAACTCAAAGGTAAACCTGCTTTGGTGGGAGCTTCTATGGGAGGGCTTACTTCTATGCTTACTCAAGGTGAAACCAATGATACATTGACTTCTGCGGTGATTTTGGTAGACGTGGCGCCTCGGGTAGAGCAAAAAGGAGTGGAGCGTATTTTTAAATTTATGAGCGCCAACATGGCCGAAGGCTTCGCTACTTTAGAGGAAGCCGCAGATGCTGTAGCGGCCTATTTGCCACATCGTGCGCGCCCCAAAACGCTTACCCGGTTAGAGAAAAACCTGCGTAAAAAGGAAGATGGGCGTTATTATTGGCATTGGGATCCTAAGATTTTGGATTCCTGGAAAAAAAGTACTCCCGAGCAAATACTGGCCGATACCCAGCGCTTGTACGATGCTGCCAATAACCTAAAAGTACCTACCTTGATTGTGAGAGGAGGGATGAGTGATGTAGTGAGTGAGCAGGTGATGGCTGAATTTCTGGACAAGGTGCCCCATGTGCGCAGTGTAGATGTAACGGGTGCTCGCCATATGGTAGCAGGAGATTCCAACCATACGTTTAGCGAAGCAGTCATCGGTTTTTTGAAAGAAGTACATCCACCTAAAGCTTAAAGGTAGATTTAGCTGGGTTTGATCGCTTTTTGGGCTAGTTTGAGCAATTCCTCGTCTTGATTGTATAATTCGGGGCGTTCGGTAAAGATCAAGTAATGGCGCTTGGGTGTGCGTCCTTTTTTATAAGCGTGTTCCCAAATGAGGTAAGGCGTTTCAAGTGTCATTTTTTCCATCATTTGGTTTACCTTATTTCGCTCAAAATCATTCAGATGCAGGTGATTATTGCGCCAGCGAGTACTTCCAAAGGTTCCAAACTGTACCCTGCCTTTGCCGTCAACTTTCACGGTTTTATCATCAAAGTCAGAGCTGGTACTAAAATCTATATAATAGTAACCCGCTGGTCCCCAGAGTTCTACCTGAGAGAGTCGGTGTTTTTTATTAGGATAAATCATGTAGGCCTTTCCCGTGGAGCGAGAATAATTGCTTGAGAAATAAAATATGGCCCCTCCCACAAGCACCAGTGCTACGATTAGATAGTTTGTTTTCATTGTTCTATTTTTTCGCTTCGCTTATTGTTGCATTGTTCTATTGCTACATTGTTCCGCCTTCGGCTAATCTTTCTTTAATTATGAATTATGAATGGCTGAATTATAAATTAGTTCCTTCGGCTACGCTCAGGACAAGTGTTTCGCTGCGCTTATTGTTGCATTGTTCTATTGCTACATTGTTCCGCTACGCTTATTGTTTCGCGATGCGCTGATTAATTGTTAGCTCCTTCGACTTCGCTCAGGACAACGGGTTTCGCGATGTGTTAGATAACTCTCTTTTGCAAATATGAGAATTTTCAATGTTCCATTGTTTCGCTGCGCTGATTGTTGCATTGCCCCGATGAAAAATCGGGATTTACAATTAGTTCCTTCGGCTGCACTCAGGGCAACGGGTTTCGCGATGCATCGCAAAACTATGGACTATCGACTGTTGACTGTGGACTAATTACCGTTTCGCGCCAACTTTTCATTTTTCACTTTTAGTTTTTCACTTAACTTTCTCCTTCTCCTTCAAGTCTTGCAGCTTTTTGCGGGCTTCCGTCACCACGTTTCTATTGGGAGAACGAGCAATGATCGAGTTCAGCGTGGCTTTGGCTTGGAAATACTCCTTAAGACCAATATAATTATCAGCAATCAGCAGGAAGTTTTTACCCCGTAGGTCATCATCCATTGGGAATTCTTTGTTTAAGCGAAACAGCGCATCGAGCGATTCTTTGTATAGCCCTTGGTTGTACAACACGTGACCATACGAATACAGCGCAATCGCTCCACTTTTGTCTTTAGCACTTTCGCTTACCTTTTTGAAAAGGGGCAAAGCCTTTACATAATCATTTTGATCATAATAGCTCTGAGCTACATACAGCATCGCCTTATTTTTGGCCAGTTCTGAGTTACCCTTAGTAATAATTTCGTTGGCAAAATAGCGTGCCGAATCCAGCTTTTTTATTTCGTAATAAGTATTCATGAGTCCTTCCCAAGCCTTGATCTGGTTACGCGAACTCTTGGTGACCGAAGCTAGTAATTGATAAGCATCAATGGCAGGTCGGTACTTTTCCTGCGCATATAACAAATCTCCTACCCGTCGCATCGAGCGTTCCATATAGGTACTTTTTTGCTCCTGCACCACTAGCATATGGTATCGGAGGGCATTGGGTTTGTCGTTGATACTGAGGTAAGATTCCCCCAAGTAATATTTGGCATTGGGGCTACCACCTTCAGGGTATTTTTGAATATAGTCTTTAAACAACTGAATGGCTTTTTTGTATTCCCCATCGAAAAAGGCTTGCTCAGCTTTGCGCAAATCAACGGTGAGTAAGGCCTGGCTATTAGGGTTTACCTTTTTGTAGTTGCTCAAAACAGCATTCAATTCGTTCATTCGTCCGCTCTCACTGAGGAGCTCTTGTAAACTAAGCAAAGCACTAGGGGCCGAACTATGCGCTGGGTGATCTTTCAAAATGGTCTTGTAATCGTTGATAGCTTCGTCTTTATTCTGAATGTTTTGGTAAGCCAAAGCGCGTTTGAGCAAGGCATCGGGTTTGAGCAAAGAACGAGGACGTTCCTTCATAAGGCTTGAAAACTCAGCAATGGCCACTGAATTGTTCCCGTTTTCGAGATCAATAACTGCTTTTTCGTACAGCGCTTGGTCATAATAGCGAGAGTTCGGGTAATTTTTGGTAATGAGATCAAAATTTTGCTTGGCCTGTGTGTATTTTCCCTGAGCTACCCAAATCATTCCTTGTTGATAATAAGCATAGTCCTGTTCGGGGTACTTTTGGGCAATAATTTCATTATAATAACGCAACGAAGTCGGATATTCCTTTTGCACATAGTAGCAGTCGGCCAAACGAGTGACGGCATCGCTGTAAGGAATCGTTTCTGCTTCGGCTGAAGTACGCAATTGCCAAAAGTTGACACATTTCCTAAAGTAGGGTAGTGCAGTGGCATAGCTTCGCTGGTTGTAATACGCATACCCCAATCCATAGCTGGCCAATAGCGAATACTTATCCTGTGTTTCAAAAGCACCGATTACCTGCTGGTAGTAAGGAATGCTTTCTTGGGAACGTTGATTTAGCGCGTAGCTTTCGGCAATCCAAAAGCGTGCAATGTAGCCAAGCTTGGGGAGCTTCACATTTTGCAACGATTTTTTGAACATTTCGATGGCTTGGTCATAGGCCTCCGTATTAAAATACTCTACCCCTTTGGCATAAGCAATTTGCTGATAAGCCACCTGAATTTCGTCGTTGCGTTTGGGCAATTGCTCAATGTATACCATCGCTTTGCTATACTCTTTGGAATGCATATAAGCCTTGGTGAGCAACACTTCCGCATCTCTTCGCTCATCGGCTTGCGGATAGCTTTGTACAAACTCTTCCAAAGTAGCAATGCTTTCGTTGTATTGGCCCAAATCGTATTGGAGCTTGCCCAGAGTCCAGGTAGCTGAAGACTCAAGCGTGGCATCAAAGTGCATTTTGCGCACTTGGTCAAACGAAGTCGCGGCAAAACGTTTGTTACCCATTTTGATGTAGCAAATGCCTAAATAATAAGCTGCTTTTTGCCCCATTTCATTTTCCTGATCGGCAATACTTTTGAAGCTTTCAGCGGCCAGTTTGTAGTTTTTAAGCTTGTAATGGGTAAAGGCTATTTTATAGGCTACTTCGGCAGGAGGCGCTTTGCTCAAAAGCCCTAAATGGCGATTAAAGTACGACATTGCTTTATCAAATTGACCACTGTAATAAGCCGATTCAGCTGCTAACAAATACAAGGTAACGATCTCATCTACATTTTCATTGCGGTTAAACAATGAGTCGGTATAAGATATTACCTGAGCGTATTGTTCCTGCGCATAATAGTTGGTAGCAATCAAAATGGGCACTGCCTTTTGGTAATCAGAAGATTCCGCAGCGGCATTTAAATCAATAATGGATTGATTATACTGTTTTTGTTTGTAGCGAATGTAGCCTGCATAATAATTGGCGGGATGGCTGTATTCGTGATCTGCATCTTTAATTTTATCTAAATATTCCAGCGCCTTATCATATTTGCCTAGTTCAAAATAAGCCTTCCCCAGACGAAATTCTAGTTTTATTTCACTATCACTGATTACTTTCCGGGCCTCTTCATTGTTTACCTTCTCGAGATACTCGAGTGCAGTCATATAGTCCTTTTTTTCGTAATAATAGTTGCCCCAGGCATAATGGGCCTGTATTGCTTTGGGGTGGCGAGGGTATTTTTTGATAAACTCCTGATACCTTGCCTGCGCGTCTGATTGTTCCAGTACTAAGGCAATATAGGCCAGGTTGTATTCGGCATCGATGAGCTTTTCTTGGTCCAGGTGATGAGTGGTGCCTTTTTGGAGAAAAATCTTAAAATTTCGCTGAGCAGCCCCATAGTTCTTCTTCTGCATCAACTCATTACCCAATTTAAAATACTTATCAGGATATTTATACTCTTTAGTATGCTGGGCCAGTAGTTGCGTGGGAACGCTCACTGCCACCAATAAAAGTAAAAAATATAGAATGGTTAATGGGTGTCGTATCATTTGATTATGCTATTTAAATACCTGCCTCTACCTGTCAAAATCAAAAATTTTAGTCTTCTATAGTGTGAATATTATCATGTTTTCGCCTGATCTGCAAGTAATTAGTTAAAAACTTAGTCCACAGTTGACAGTCCATAGTCCACCGTTTTTCTAACGGATTGAACCTTATGCTATTTTATTACTGTCGACAGTGGACTATGGACTATCGACCAATGTTGTTTCCTTAACTAGAATCGAGTCCATATTGCGAGTACCGTTTTCCCCCTTGGGGGAATTAAAGGGGGCTTTCGTGGATTACCAATACAAACTTAAACCCTTAGGGAAACAGCATTGGACTATCGACTTCACGCCAGTATCTTAAAAACCAATTCCTGGAGTATCTGAGCATCAGACGGGTTTCGAGCCGTTATACCCTTAGATTGCAAGTCAGCTTCTCGCAAATAATGAATAATGCGCACTACTTTGCCAAATGGATAATGACGCAATGCGCCCTTATAATCCTTTACAAAATAGGGGTTCACCTTCAGTATTTTGGCCAAATTACCATCACTTTTGTCTTGAGTGCGATGTGCCACCAATAATTTTGTAAAATAAGTAAAAATCATGGCAATGGTCGGAATCAAAGGCTGGCTTTTGGGATTGGCTTCCCAATATTGCATAATTTGTCGGGCTTTGAACCAGTTTTTAGTACCCAGCGCCTTCTGCAATTCAAAAATATTATAAGATTTGCTAATGCCTACGTGTTTCTCGATCAAATGCTCATCCACAGGTTTAGAAGCATCTCCTACATTGAGCAACAACTTGTCTATTTCGGTCTGGAGACGCCCCAAATCGGCTCCAATAGACTCGGTAAGCATCGCCACTGCCTTATGATTGATCTGAAACTTTTTTTGCTTGAAATAACCTTCTATCCAGGGAGCTACCTGGTTTTCCCGGATTTTTTTGGACTCTACCACAATGGCTTGCTTGTCGAGCAGCTTGTAAATGTTGGTGTTCTTGTTAAAACTCTTGTGCTTGTGAGCAAATACCAACACCGTAGAGGGTTGGGGTTGCTTGATATACGCCTCTAAAACCTTTTTGCTATCCGCTTTGCCCCAATCTGAGAGCTGTTGGGCTTCTTTAATGATCACTACCTGACGTTCGGCCATCATCGGGAAGCGTCGGGCGTTTTGCACAATGGTGCCCAGGTTAGTATCCTTGCCATACAAAATGATTTGGTTAAAACCCTTTTCGTGTTCTTGCAAGGCGTTTTTCTCTATATAACCCGAAATCTGATCCAGATAAAATGATTCATCTCCGTGCAAAAAATAAATCGGGGCAAACTTCTTGGCTTTCAGGTCCTTTAGTACTGCTTCTGGGGTTTGTGGCATTTTTATAAATAGTAGACAACACTCTTGAGGTGTTTAATAAAGTACAAACAATTTCAAGCTTTGAAATTAGTAAATTTTGAAATGTGTCCTTAAATATTTTACACATTTATGTCTTTTGCGGCAACGGTTGTGTAACTTCCGTTTTTTGAAGCATATCGTCCTATAACTGTATGAACTCAACCCAAGCCAATACCATCGATGAGGTAATATCGATGTTGGAAGACATCATTGTGGTTTCCAAAGAAAAACAAGACCCTTTGGGTTATTTTGCCGCCCTTTATCAAAAAGTAACCATTGCTGTAAAAGAAGGTATCAAAGAAGGACGCTTTGAAAATGGAGAACGCATGGAAAAGCTGGATGTGATTTTTGCCAACCGTTATTTGCTGGCATACCACGATTATCAGGCAAACAACTCCGTCACCAAGTCTTGGCTAAAAGCTTTTGCGTTATCCAAAAAATACTGGCCAGTAGTGTTACAGCACCTGCTCATTGGGATGAACGCCCACATCAACCTCGATTTAGGCATTGCTGCCGCTGAAGTTGCCAAAGGCCAAAACATAGAGGATTTAAAAAACGACTTTGACGAAATTAATAAGGTATTGGCCTCTTTGGTAGAGACAGTACAAGCCGAGTTGGCCCAAATTTGGCGCCCATTACGCTGGATTTTGAAGCTTACCGGACGTTTAGACAACCTCATTGTAGATTTTAGCATGGAATTGGCCCGAGATGGTGCCTGGCGCTTTGCTAAAAAACTAGCCGAGCAACCCGCTGCCGATTGGCCCACAACCATCGAGGCACGAGACAATGCTGTGGCCAATGTAGCCAAAATCGTCACCAAACCCGGTATATTTCTGGGCTTGATGCTCAAAATTGTACGCCTTGGAGAGCGAGGAACCGTGTCTAAAAAGATTGAGATATTGCAGTGAAAATTTTCAATGGCTTGATTGCTAAATGGTTACATTGTTTCGCCTTCGGCTTATTGTTGCGCAATGCATCGCGAAATAATTAAACATCAATAATTAACATTATTATGCAATGCATTGCGAAACAATGCAACAATAAAAAACTCCTTAAGAAAAAAATCCCTGTCCTGAGCGTAGCCGAAGGAACTTGGTTACTCGCTTGCCTTGAGTGAGGACTATTGCAGGGCCTCTGGCCCGATCCACAATCTTTAAGGAAACAGCAGTGGACTGCCAACCAATGCCCGACAAATCGGGATTTATAAACTGTTTCCTTAATGAGTGCCTGTCATCCCGATGTCAAGAGGGATCACTTCGAACCCCAGTACATGCGGTTAAATGAGCTGATGCCTCCTTCGTCGGGATGACAAAATCGATGCACTCGTTGGCTAGAAGCCCTTATGGAAACAGCAGTGGACCGCCGACTATGGACTAATTAACCATTCAATTTATAATTCATCCATTCATAATTTATAATTAAACATCAATCATCATGTTATTTCTTCCCCAACACTATATACTGATAAGGCAATAGTTCGGTATCAATCACCAGATTGGTAAATCCAGCTTCGGTTAGCTCTTTTTTGACTTCTTCAGCTGTCAAACGCATTTTAAGCGGAGGGCCATGGGGCGTTTCTTCTTTTTTGAAATCTACCACCAACAATTGACCTCCTCGCTTGAGCCCCGCCAATACCTTTTTAAAGTAAGCTACCCGATTCTCTACGTGATGATAAGTATCTACAATAATCACGTGATCGGCTTCTTCGGCTTCCAGGTTAGGCGAGTCATAAGGCACCTTACGGGCCACGAGTTGCTCGTCGGTTAGTTTTTCCTTTTCCTTGCGTTGTTTGATATAGCCTTGAAATTTATCGTTGACATCTGCTGCAATGACTTTGGCGCCTTGGGCTGCCATTTTAAAACTAAAATACCCCGTACCACTGCCAATATCCATTACTGTTTTGCCTTTCAAATCGCCCAGTTTTTTGAGCACTTCTTCAGGCTTTTGCCATTTCGCTCTATCTTCGGATTCAAAGCTCTTGACCAAATCTTCAAAACTGCGTTTGTGCATGTGTTTGTTGGCTTGGTTATGATCTTCTTTTCCGTGGCCTTTGTGGCCATTCTGGTGGCCGCTGGTTTGGCTAGAGTCTGTCATGTTGGTGTTACTTGAGTCTTTGGTATTGTCTTCTTTTTGAGAAGAATTACATTGGGCAAAGCCCAAAAATAAAGCAAGCAAAAATAAAGGTATTGTGAAGCGCATATTTGTTTGTATTAAAGGTAATTTGAAAGTGAAATCAATATTACTTTCTATTTTTAAGGTTACTCTTCCGTAATTTGTTTTATTTTTAGAAGCACCTCCCCCCAGAATTCATCCGAGCGGCTTTTCTGTTTCTCAGTAGGTATATTGTCCTCAGAAATGAGTAATTGGGTGAGTCCATTTTCTTCGTCCAGATCAAAAGTCCAGGTCCTGTAATTTTCGGGTTTATCGGGTAGCCCATCAAAGTTGCTCCAGTGGGTATATTGAAGCTGACGATGGGTATCTATGTTTAAAAGAACCCCTTTTTCTTCATATTTATTCCCGTTAAATTCACCCCTAAATGTAATGGAAGACCCTGTTTTCCAATCTGTTATAATTTCTGCTCCGAAAAAGTACTGTTTAGCTATTTCGGGTTCAACCAACGCTTCCCAAACCTTAGCTGAAGAAGCATTGATATTGATCGATGATTTTGATATTAGTTCCTTGTTCACCTTGTTGTTTTAATATGTGGTTAATATATCTGGCAGCTATAGTTTCTATAGCCCTTGGTTGTGTCCTCACCTTAGTCGTCAGGCTAAGCAAAAATTACTTCTTTCCGCCTCGGTTCTGTGTCCTTACGAATCGACAGCGTTTTTAAACTTCACTTACTCGAGGTCTCGATCCGCTTGTGAGACACAAGCGGAGGCGATGAAGTCGTTTTTAAAAGATTAAATCTTAAAATAGGAAGAGAAAACCCTGATCCTGACGGCTATGATGTCCTCACAACCAGCTTATAAATTCAGCTATAGTTTTGGGGGCTAATTTAGAAGATTTGTCGCAAAGAAGAAACTTAGTCAAACGATAGATTGGTTTCTACCGTTACCTCGTGTTGTGTGAGTACATCCAACAAGTCTTTTAACAAGGTTGGTGGGGGAGCTGTAAGGTCTTGAGTGATTTTAGCACCATTCCATAGCCAAATGGTTAGAATGACAGGAGAATCAAAGCCAGGATTATGTAAGCTCACCGAGACAATATCGCTCCAGACAAGCTTTCTTTTGAAAATAAACTACTTAAAAAAAACCTACATTGGATATACACTTCACTCGGAACTGCACATCGGGGATTTTTTTCTCCAAATGTGTCATAAATTCTTCATGTCTATCGCCTAATAATTTATAGGTATATCGCTGGGTCGTTCGCTGATAGGTTTTTATGGTCAATGTCTGAGAAATGCCTCCTTCTCCGCTCAAGTCCTTTTCAATAATGATGGATTGTATATTGTCCCATTTTTCATATAAACTAAAAAATAACAAAGGCTTGTGGACGTATAAATAGCGTTGGTCGGTTTTGAACTCATTGACACCAATGGAAAACGAAACGTAGAACACAAAAACGATTAAATAAGCAATGAGCAGAAAGCCAATATCGCCTTCTCTACCTGTGGTGAAAGTACGAGCAAAAAGTATCGTAATCAGGATAAAAATACCCCCCATAGAGAGGCTCACCAGATAGTGGATAGGGGCTGGGCCAAAACTTTCCTTACGGCCGGCTAGAGGTGGTTTGGTTACCTGATCGGCTTGTACTTGTTCCTGAATAACAGGTTTGGCTGGAGGAGGAGAAGTAGTTTCAAATGTACGTTGGTGCTTCGCCAGCAAAGCTTCGTATTGTTGCCAAAAAGGTTCTTCATTGCGTCGGGTAAACTGGTCCCAAAGCCTTTGAACGGCATGTTCAGACTGGGAATAAGATTTGTAATGTTTCATAAATAGGTAGTTTGATCATTGATAAATGGTATTCTGCATATTAGCTAGTAATGCTCGGTGTGGTGTATTTGAGGAAAGATTTTGGTACGAATGCGTACATCTTGAATTTTACTTTCCAGGTGCTGTTTAAATTTTTTGTGTGTTGTGTCTGACAACTGGTATTTATACTTTATTAACTTTTGTCGGTGAGTGAGCACACTTAAAGACATCGATACCCACCCTTGGTTTTCTCCGGTCAAATCCTTCTCAATAATGACCGCCTGTATATTGTCCCATTTCCTCCGAAATTGAAGAAATAAAAAGGGCTTGCACACATAGAAATATTTCTTATCAATTTTAAACACATTTAACCGAAGAGCAAAAGCCACATAGCCAGTAGTAATGGCCAAATAGAGCGCAATCAACGACTGAGTGAAATCGCTCGGGCCGCCAGCAATGTCATCTTGCAAAAAGAGACGTACAAAAAATATAGTGATTGCAGCAAACACTACAACTCCAAAAGTGCCTATCAAATACGCGAAAAAGGTGGGCTTGAAAACTCGTTGGCCTGGAGCATAAGCCTGGGTTTGGGCCGAAGATTTAGGAGATTTGTTTGTGTTTTCGGGGCGAGTAGGCCCTACTTTGGGTTTCCGCTGATTGGTTTTCAACAACACCTCATATTGTTGCCAAAAGAGTTTTTGATCTTTTCGGTTAAACCTACGCCATAAGCTGTCTGCCTTTCTTTCTTTTGGAGAGTAATTTCGAGAGTGTTTCATTTGGTTTAAGTTTGATCATTGGAGTAGTAAGGTTATAAACGTAAAATTGTGAAGAAAGGGTTGGGTTATTTTATCAGCTTACCCCTTTACTTTATATTGAGTATTGGGCACTTTGGTTTTCAAAAAATTTAAAAACAGTTTATGACTTTCGGGTGATAATGGATAATTGTATTCCCTGGTTTTTTGCTCAAACGTTGTCAAGATGAGCTTTTGTTTGAGGTTTCTTTTGCTGTTTAGGTCTTTTTCTATGACAACGGAAGCGATATTATCCCATTTTTCGTAAGAATGAGCAAAAAAGAGCGGGCGATACACGAGTAGGTATTTACTGTCGGTTTTGAAAATATTGTACCCCAAAGCAAATTTGCCGATAAAAAGAAATACAGTCACATAAACAACGAGTGCAATCAAGATTATCTTATTCTCGAGCAAGGGTGTTGTATTGGTCATCATCGAAATAACAAGCAAAGCCGTAATGGCCAAATAGATGATCACTACCAGTCTGCTATACAAATAGTATTCTGAGGTAGGCTTAAACGCTTGTGCTTTGGCAACTACAGAAGCCGAGGGTGCTTTTTGAGGAACAATTGGGCTGGCTTTGCTTACTTTGGTAACTCGCTGAGCCACCACCAAGGCTTCGTATTGTGGCCAAAATGTTTTTTCGTTCTGTCGATCAAACTGACCCCAAAGATCCTGAGCGGCTTGTTCGGTTTCCGAAATGGGCAAATAAGAAGTAAGGTTAGATTTCATCATTTGTGTGGTTTATCAATCATAACAAGCATTTTTAGGCAATGTTTTAAAGATCATCCTGAACCAGTACTTAGTCAAGTATTGAATTGGGGATAAGGTTTAGTAGAAAAGTGAAGTAGTTCAAGGCGCTAAAAATGAAGCAAAGTTGTAAATCCCGATGCATCGGGGCCATAGCTACGTGAATTTTTAGTAACGAAGAAGTACAAAGCTATTCTGCAAATATATTCCTAAATTTGGTCTTGATTAAGTACCAGGATACCTTGGTGACGAAGCACTTCCAAAAAGTCAGTATGGTCCTGATCTGTAAGACTGTACTTATAGCGATATTGATCGCTTGATTTGAGCAAAATTGATATATGAGTCGTTCGGTATTCATCCTTATACAACTCTACCTGTTGTATTTTTTCCCAGATAAAAATAATCCTATGAGGGAACAGCGTATAGGTAACCAACAACCCCTTATTCGATACCTTGAAAACAATATAGCTGAACCAGATTGAGCGGGCAAGAAAGAGCAGTATAAAGGCAAACGGTAAAAAATTGGTAAGGGCCCTTGAATCTTCAGAAAATGCCTCGGATATGGAAATCGCTGCCAATCCTAACAAACCAATCAAAAATACCAACCGGATCGGATAAGAAAAGCCTGACGGACGGAAACGCTGAGTCTGAATAGCTACTTGCTCACTCTTTTGTTGAGGAGGTTCGGCAGTAGTAAATTTTACAGGTTTTTTGATAATCAATTGGTCATACTTGTCCCAAAAGGATTCTTCATTCTCTAGGGTGAATTTACTCCAAAGCTGATGGGCTTTCTGCTCAGCTTTGGAAAGAGGAAATGGTGTTTTCATTGTATAAGTGGCTTGATCAATTAAAATATATAATTTCCTAAAATTTATAGCCTGTTTTCTACAAATATATTTTTATGCTCGAGTACTTGCAAGAATTTATGATGATTGCGCCCGACCAAGGGATATTTAAAACACTGTTGTTCGTTTGACCTTAGCCAAACCTTGATGTAGGCAGTTTTGTATTGGTCCCGATAGAGTTCTATCAAATGTATTTTGCTCCAGGCAAAAGATTTTTTACGAAGCAGGAGGTCACGAAGCACCAATAGGTGTTGGTTTGAGATATATAAAGAGGTAAAATACCACAAAGGCCTGATGGTATAAAAGAATACAAGAGCAGCCAAAAAACTAAAGGCAGGTTTATGATGTACACTAAAAAATACATTGACTAAAAAAATACCCATCAATCCCAGGTTTACAGTAAAAAACACCAACCTAACCCGATAAGGAAGGAGGCGATTGTGAAAGCTCCGAGGTTGAATAGCGACAACTTTAGGCGGTTGAGCGAGGGTTTGTGAGGGCGCTTGAGTAGATGTGAATTGTTGAGGGTTTTTGACAATTAATTTTTCGTATTGTTGCCAAAACCCTTCTTGGTCGCGTCGGGTAAACTGTCCCCAAAGTTGATGGGCCTTTCTTTCTTTATTTTTTTCTTTTGTATTGGCGGAATAAGTGGGGGAGTGGTGCATGGTATTTTTGTTTGATCCTTAGTTAGTGTATACGTAAGAAATGGACTCTGGGGTACATTGTGTACACCCACACTACTTTTGTTTGATAGCCTATATCTGATCCATTAAAAATGACCAAAAGCCTCCTTTATCTGATTTATCTGTAATAGCAATGTTTTTAGCTTCCATAAGATTGATAAACTCCTGTTGGTGGGAGTTGGACATAGGAAATCTGAATTTTTGAGTTTTGCCCATTTTGGTTTTTATCACTATTACTCGATAGGTTTCATTCTTTTGCCCCCTTTTACGCTCAATGCGCATCGATGCTATATCTTTCCATAACATATGTTTTTTGGTAAATGAGAGTTTATTATAAATGCCAAAGACCTTATCTTCTACCTGAAAGGTATTCAATTTGCGGACTTCAAAAAATACTACAAGCAAGAATGACAAAATAGGAACAACTAATGATATTACTCCATAACTTTGTAAAATACTTATACCAAATGCTATTAAACAAATTGACACAAATAATATAATGACTAATGTTTTGGCATAGTTGGAGGTAGATGGCCTGAAAATCCAAGAGGTGGGAGGAGTTAAAAAATGATCCTTAGAGGCTTGTTGAGGCTCTTTATTTTTATCTAGTAAGTGTTCATATTTTTTCCAAAATTTATCCTGATTGTTAGGGTTAAAGCGATTCCAAAGCTTATCCGCTTTTTTCTCTTGAGTGGTGGATGGTTTCATACCTTTTGTTTGATCCTCTAAATTTAATCCATTAAAAATAGCCAGTTCCCTAATAAGATTCGTCTGTTATCAGAATATTTTTGGTCTTTAACAGGCTGATAAACTCGCGCTGGTTACTATTAGACATAGGAAATCTGAATTTGTGCGTTTTTCCAGCATAAGTTTTTACCTCAAGTTCGCGATAAGTAGTGTTATTCATTGGCGCGTTTTTGCGGTCACAAATGGTAAGCGAATCTACATCTTTCCAAGTGATGTATTCTTTCGTAAAAGAGAATTTGTTGTGAATGCCCAGGAAGTTTTCTTCTACGTAAAACGTGTTCAATTTCCACGTTTCAAAAAATGCTACCAACAAGAAAATAAAGGCTGGGATTAGAAAAAAATCATCTCCATTGCCACTCCCAAATGATAAAAAGAGAATAGTACCAAATAGTAAAGTAGCTGCTGTTTGGGCATAGTTGAAGAGTGAAGGCCTAAAAGCTTGAGCATTAGAAGTGATTAAAAGTTGATCTCTGACCGCGTTTTTTTGAGTAACTTTATTACGATCAAGTAGTCCTTCATATTGTTTCCAAAACTTATCCTGATCATTGGGGGCGAATTGTTTCCAAAGAGTATCTGCTTGTTGTTCTAAAGTAGAATGATGAGAAGGTGATTCCATTGTTTATTGTTTGATCTCTGTCAACGTGTACGAAGGATAACCAAGTTTTGATGCAAAACTGATTAACGCTTACGTACCCTGGGGGCAATCATACGTCGGCCCATATTTACGGAGCGTATAAATTCGGTTTGGGTTTTTACCCGGCCTGCGGCTTCTTTAGGTGTATCGGTAACGGGCTGAATATCTGGGGTTTTAAGCCAGTCTCGAGAGGTGCCCTTGTGGCGGTTTTTGGGCGCTTGGCGAGTGGTTTTTTTACGCTTGCGGTGTAGTTGGTTTTTCAACTTCGCTTTTTGTTGGATAAGCTCATCTACTTGTGTTTCCAAGTTTGCCTGGGTAGTTTTCAAATGAT
>DMXI01000053.1 GCA_003483885.1 Microscillaceae bacterium | reverse complement strand
TCATTATGGATTGGGAAATGCCAGGATTTTCT
The DNA here is from genome assembly GCA_003483885.1 of Microscillaceae bacterium. Lineage (GTDB taxonomy): Bacteria > Bacteroidota > Bacteroidia > Cytophagales > Microscillaceae > Microscilla. The sequence goes on along the minus strand of DMXI01000053.1, from coordinate 23,676 downwards.
GGCATAGAGGTTATGAAATATTTAAAAACAATCACCGAAACCCGTCACATTCCTATTATTATGGCCACCGGCGAACAAACGGAGGATTATCATTTGGAGGAGGCCTTGAAGCGAGGCGCAACTGACTATATCCGAAAACCCTTTAGCCGTTTGGAGCTATTGGCCCGTGCGCAATCGGCACTGTGTATAGCAGCCTTGCGTAGGCAGGAAAAAAACATGATGCAATCATTGATAGATGCTAAAAATCGGCAATTATCGAGCATTGCTCTACAAGTGGCTCACAAAAATGAACTATTAATAAACATTGCAAAAAAACTAGAGCCTCTAGCACTGAAAAACGCCTTGGCTAAAGATTGTCTTAAGGAAATTCAAAGCGAAATGACATTAGATAATCAATGGGAAGTTTTCAAACTCCATTTTGACGAAGTACACCCTGATTTTTTTATAAGGTTACAACAAGTGTATCCTAGCCTTACTTCCAATGATCTAAAAATTTGTGCTTATGTTAGAATGAACCTTTCTAACAAACAAGCCAGGCAAATTTTAAATCTATCTACCAAAGGCTTGGAAACCGCTCGTTATCGCCTCAGGAAAAAAATGGAATTAACCCCACAAGAAGATTTAAATAAGCTTATACAACAAATTTAAGGATAAGCTAGACTTGAACTTTGCATATACGCATATAAAATGAAGAAACTCCATTGCGTGCTAAAGCGTTGGCATATAGCCCTATGAATATTTATAACTAGTATACTTAATTAATGTCTACTACTTGGTTAAAAGGTGGAATTATTGTTTGCAATGACCTCTTTATTAAATAAACCAGCATTTGCAAAAACTACAAAAAAGGAGTTTTGTTAAATGAGCGATTTTGTAAACCTGATATAACTTATAGGCTAAGTTTGTGCGAGGAACCTGAAAGATGGATATCTCTGGTTTTGGTTAAACTCTGGCGTGTACTCTAGTTACTCCTACCCAAAATATAGGTTTTGAAAACATACTTCCAAGGTGTAAAAATAATTGGAATAACAATCAAAATAAAAATTTGAGCCCATTCTTCTTCTTCGCTTCCTGCAAGCTGCTTGGTTTTCCAAAGAGGGTATGCTACAAAACAAAGCCACAAACCTTTATAAAAATACATAAACAACATGATGGGTAGCATTTTTAACGTGCGAAATACCCCTACACCTGATAATGTGGTATAAGCTGCTATGGCGCACCAAGCAATGGCAATTTCAGGGTTCCATTTTTTTTGATGGGTAAATAATTCTATCCAGGCATCTTTAGCCGCAAATAGAAACATGAGCAAGAAGAAGAGTTTCATTACATAAACCTGAATAGGCAAAACGCCCTCATATTTTTCGGAAGGTTTGAATAAATTTCTGATCATTTTAATTCATTTATTGAAAGCCTTCAATGTACAGAAAGTCATAAAAAATAGGGCTTCACATTTGTGAAGAAATCAACCTATTATAATTCTTGGCGAATTCTGCTTAAACTTCCAGGGTTTATTCCTAAATATGATGCAATGTAGATTAATGGAACATTTTGAATGATCATTGGATGGTTACGCATTAATTTAAGGTATCGCTCTTTTGCTGTTAAAGTGGTTAAATCAATGATTCGTTGCTTATTTGATTCTAAATAATACTGAAGTATTTTCTCACTATACTCTTGCGATGTAATACCCAAATCTGTTGCTTTGCTCGCATCCTCTCTACTAATTCTAAGCAACTTACAATCAGTGATGCAGTGTAGATTTTCGTTAGAAATAGTTTGATGGATAAAGTGATTGTAAGAAGTAAAAAACCTTGGGCCATCATTAATATCTATAGTAACCTCTCTTTGTTCATCATCCAGGTGGTAGTTGCGAATAAATCCAGAGACGATAAAATTGTGATATTTATGCACAGTTCCTTCGGTTTCCAGCAAAGTATTTTTAGGAGCATAAACAGGTTCAAAGAGTTGGCGACAATACTCTTGGTCACTCGGGGGAATGTCTGTCAATAATCTCACATAATCAAAAAACACCTGAAAGAGATGATCAACTTCGTCTTGGTTTTGTATTAAGTGGCAGCTTTTCATGAGAAGGTTCTATGAATTATCATTTATTAGGCTTTGGCTCTGTCAAATTATACCTAATACCCTAATTTACAACATTCATTAATTCTTACCTCATAAGAATTAAGATAAAAGTAGGGGGCAAAAGGGGGCGAATAAAATGGAAGATATTTAGTACCCAACGCACCAGTGTAAGAATAAATTCCAAAGTGCCAACCTTAATCTTCCACAAAACCGTATAACTTTCCTACGAATTCCTAATTTTGTAACCAAATTAATTATATTGTAGTAGACATACTTTCTACCTAAAAATAAATTCTATTATATGGATTCAGGAAGAGTAATTTACCTTAATGGAGAGTTTCTCCCCGAAAAACAAGCCCGCATTTCGGTATACGATTCTGCCCTTATGTTTGGAGATATGGTGTTCGAAATGACCCGTTCTTTCAACAAAAAGCAGTTCAAAATTCGTGAGCACTTAGAGCGTTTGTATCGTTCTATGGCTTATTTGCACATCAAAATCCCTCACACGATTGATGAACTAGAAAAAATTTGCTACGAAGTATTAGACCGTAACGATAAAGTATTTCAAGAACACGATGAGCACCGCTTGATGGTCAACATCAGCCGAGGGCCTTTGTCTTTCTATTCTGAAATTTTTGATGGAAAAGTAGAGCCTACTGTAGTCATTACCGACTTTCCTTTTAAATGGACAGTAGCTACTATGGGCCCATTGTACGATACTGGGGTAAATGCAGCCATTCCTTCTCAGAGAGCCATTCCTGCCTCTTTGCAAGAGCCTAAGGTAAAAAACCGTAGTCGTATGTTTTATATGATGGCAAACATTGAAGTGTCCAACATGAGCGGCGATCGCAACTGGGCCTTGTTGCTAGATCCAGATGGGTTTATTACCGAAGGTACTGGAAGTAACTTCTTCATTATCAAAGGCAACAAGTTGATCTCTCCTGAGCCTCGCAACATCTTGCGCGGAGTAAGTATGGAATATGTCATCGAAGAGTTGGCGCCAGCAGTAGGTCTGGAGCACGAATATGCCAACATTGAGCCTTATGATGTTATGAATGCCGACGAAGCCTTCTACACCGCAACTCCTTTCTGCATGATGCCTTGTACTTCTATCAATAACTACAAAATTGGTACTGGCGAAGTAGGACCCTGGTTCAGCAAATTGATCACCAAATGGGGCGAAAACGTAGGCGTTGATATTATTAAACAAATCAAAGATTACGGAGAAGAGGTAAGTGACCTTCGCGCCAAGCAAAAAACCATGCCTAGTACTTATCAGTTTGTAAAATAGAAATAATCACTACTTACTTGTTTGGTATTGAAGCAATGCTTTACCAACAAGACATAATATTTTTAAGAGCCCAACAAGAAAATACTTGATTGGGCTTTTTGTGTTTTTAAGCAAAGTGCTACCAGCCAAGCATAGACTTTAAAAGATTTTTTTTAATAACTTTTCTAAGCATCAAAAACCTGTGATTTTCACGGGTTTTTTATTGGTACGAGAAAATCCAAAAACATCCCATGTAAGAAAATGAGTGTTTTTGAATCGTTTATTTTCTCTTATATGGATAGTGGATTAAAAAGGGGAGTTGCACTAAAACAAGAGATTTTTTAGTGCTTTTTATAGAGAGTCAACTGCGTTAAAATTGCCTAAAAAATTAGTTCAAACAGGCATTTTTAACCAAGTTACAAGTGCTCAAAAATGCTCTAATTGTTATTTATAGAAGATTTAAATAAAAAAACTTTTTTGTTTTTTTGCTTATTTAATATTTGGTTTCTGAAACTTTATGGCTATAATTGCGATATAATTAGAAAATTATGTGGAACAAATAAAACATATAGGATAGTTCAGTGACAAAATTATTTTTGACATATAGAAATGAACAGGCTCAAAAAGTCGCACCAGCATCACAGAGATGTGGCTGGATTTTTATGAGAAAGGGAACGGGTATACCTATACATCCTATTTGGACTGATATATAATTATTCCAAGATATAAAGGTAACCCGAACCCCACAAGGTTCGGGTTTTTTTATGCCTTTACCGCATAATAGATCAAGCTACGAACACCCGCAAGGGGACAGAAATAACACTAAATTCAAAATTTCGCACAATTTAATTCAAGTAACACAACACTACAATAATGTTTAATTTATTTACCACCTCTAAAAAGCCTCAGCAAACTAGTGTGGTGAAAAAGCCTAGCAAGCCTAGATTTGCTGCCAGATTATTAGTTGTAAAGCGACACGCTGACTGGTGTGCAGCGAGTAAAGTGATGGTACCCGTTTTCAATGACTTGAAAAATCGCTTTGATGGCCGAGAAGTTTTATTTGTGGATTTAAACTTCACCAACCGAACCTCTCAGTACCAATCTGATCTACTCACGACCGCCCTTGGCGTAGAACGCAGCGTGAAAAAACACGCGGGTACGGGTTTCATCTTGTTGATAGATGCCCATACCAAGCAAGTAGTTGAAAAGTTTACCCGCAGACAATCATTCGAAGAAATGGTGACCTTATTGAAAGATCACTTACTCGCGAATATGGAGCAGGAGCAACAAATCATGCTTGCCAAATTGCAACAAATAGGTAAAAGCAAGTAGTTTTTGCCTATTCCAAATTTTCTGGGTGAAAAGTGCGGTAACAATGGTTACTGCTTCCCAAATCAATACCCTTTAAAAACACAAATATTTTATGATTCATGGCAACGCCGAAACCTGTTCGGCTAGCAATGGGCAAAAAGGCCCAGCGAACGAACAGGAATTTATTATTCGTATTAATACGAATAATAGTTTCCTTGTTGTCTGCTTTTATAGCAGTCAGTCAGATGTGACGCCTACTTTAGGTACTTCATGAAAATTTTCGGGAGATGGGGGAATTTTCTATGAAGTGAGTTAAACGTACACCCATCTTCCAATGAGCATCACAATGACTAATATTCGCACAACACTACGACACTACGAGGCCGAAAAAGCCGCACAAGAAAAAAGGCTCCGAAAGGAGCAAAGAGAAGCCAAAGTTGAGAAGCTGCATCGTAAGCCTGCTAAAATGATAGAGGCTTTGTTTCGCAGAAAGATTCCAGTAAAAGCATTGCCATCATTTTCTGATTTTCAGAAAGTAGGGGAGATTTTACAAAATAAGTGGACTTACACCCGGGGCAAACGAGAGGGATTTAGTCAGTTTTTGAAAGACATTGCCCGCAAAGAGTACACCTCGGTGTATGAGGAGGCCAAAACCCTGAGATACATCTTTCACTATGCTCCTCAATGGGCACGTGATCCCAAAGGGTGGATGCCCAAAGAAGGGGTATATGATACCGAGGAACTGGTTTTGGATTTGATCCACTACCTATTTGCGAAGTTTCCAGTGCCCAAGTTTATGAATCAGGCCTGGGATGAAATCAACGAGCGATACATTCGCTGGTTTATCCATCTGGGTAGTGGACTCAACATTCGTACTGCGCCAGGTTTGCCGATTGAACTTACCAAGCGAATGGCGCACTTTTTTACGATTGCCCCTGAGGATTATACAATCCAAAAAGCGTTGCGTTATGCGCAAATTATGGGAATGGGAGGCACCGAAGCGCTGGTAGATGATCTGGATGTGACTTCGGTAGCCAGAATGCTGGAACACAAGGACTTTTGGTCTACAGTGTTGCAGTTTTTTACCAAAAACAAAGGGACTGATTCTGAAGAAATGGATCCAGAAAAGATGAACAAAATCGTGGAATACATCTATCACCAAAAGTTTCTTCCGCGTCGTACCCGCAATCGGGATGGTAAATGGAAAATGTTGCCACCACCCAAGCCCCAATTGAGCATCAAGGGGCGTACCGTAGATTCGCTGAATAAGTCGGTAGAAAAGTGGCAGGAGGAATTGGACCGAGAACGTGAATTGCTCAATAAACTGGGAGAAGACGAATTTATCCAGTGGCGGGCAGTTCCCATCCGTGACTTCACCCATATTACCCAGCGGGGAGGGCGATTGGAAACCTACAGCATTACGCAGCTGGTGTCCAACTTTGAATTGAAAGAAGAAGGCAAAGCGATGAATCACTGTGTGGCTACTTATGTGGAAGAATGCATCGGAGGCGAGAGTTCTATTTTTATGATGACGCTCAAATCGAAGCAACACCACAAGCCCAAGCGATTAGTAACTATTGAGGTAGGCCTAACCGAGCATATGGTTTTGCAGATCAAGGCCAAAAACAACGAGCCACCCTCGAGAGAAATCCTGGATATCATTGATATCTGGATGGACGCTGAGCAACTGACTCTAGACGACGATTACTAGTAGGTAGTTGGAGGGGGATAGTTGATAGCTTTTGGTTGTTGGTTATTGGCCAATATTAGATTTTTAAATGATTATAAATGAATGTTTTAGAAGTGGTATTGGCCAATGGCTAAATGCCAAAAGCTAATACCAGCTTTTAAAACACTTAAACTAAAAAATATACATGACTCATATCCAAACATTAAAACAACTCAAGTCTGACTCATCAGATGATGCAGACATACCCTTTTGGGGAGACAATACAAATTTCAAAATGAATAACAATACTTCTTAATCGCGGCGAGGTTTGAGTATCCCAGATACTTACCAAGCAATGGCTGAATAAGGCATCGGTTATTAACCATTGACCACTCACCATTCATCACTATAGGTGCTTCGCTGCATTCAAAATGGTAAGCATTATGGGTTCTCAAATTAAAAAAGCGGACTTGACCCGCCCTCGAAAAACATTGGAGGCACTTTACCGCAAGCAGCTAAAATTAAGTCAATTAGAAAATTATTCGCCTTACTACGAAGTAGGAAAACTCATGCGAGGCGAATGGAAAAATCGCCCAGGTGATAAGCGCGGGTTTTATGAGTTTTTGAGTGCCATTGCTCGTCGTCATTATTACCGGGTATTTTGTGCTGGTGATGCTTTATTGGCTATTTATGGTCAGGCCAAACATTGGCTAAAGTCACCGAAAGGATGGATGCCCAAAACCGATAGCAATACTGGGGACTCTTTGAAGCAAGACCTGGTAGATTACTTGTTTGTACGCTATGAGGTGCCGCAGTTTATGTACAAAGCCTGGCAAGATATAGACCCGCTGCATATTGGTTGGTTTATTCACCTGGCCCAAGGACAAAACATTAAAACCGCACCAGGAATGCACGCGCATTTGACCAAAAAAATGGCGCATGAGTTCTTGCAGGCACCTGCAGATTATGTGATTGAAGATGCCCTGATGTATGGACAGGTAATGGCGATGGGAGGGAACAAAACCTTGACTAAAAAGTTGAGTGCACTTCCGCTGAATCACTTATTTCAAGATCAGGAAATGTGGCTGAAACTATTGCAATTATTCATCAATAATCCTGAATTGGAAGAATATGATCAAATAGATCGCATTGTGAGTTATTTGAATAATCGTCGGGTAATAGGAGGGCAAATAGATGCCTATGGTCAGTTGGGGCCACAAACTACTCGCAAAATTGATTTACAGGGTAAAACGGCCAAATCACTGATGCGTGAGGTGCAAGATTGGGAAAATAGCCATCAGTATGGGTTCAATGCTGGGCAACTGGTAACCTGGACTCCAGCCAAGGTGCGTAACTTTTTGTATCGGGCCAACAAAGCTGATCAAAAGTCCCCAATTTACCGCATTATGCAACTGACTAATAGCTTTGCCATTCAGCGCGAAGGAGAAGCAATGCGACACTGTGTAGGTTCTTATGTGAATCGTTGCGAATCGGGCGATACTTCTATTTGGTCACTAACAGCTACCACTAGTAGTGGCGTAAAGTCATTGTTGACTATTCAAGTAAATAAGGCTGACACCATTGTACAGGTACGTGGCAAGGCGAACAGCATGCCCGGGGTAGACGATAGCAAGATTGTGCGCTGGTGGGCAAAGCGAGAAAGGCTAAAAATAGCCGATTATTGCGAACTAGAATAGGTTTATTGTTGCATCGTTCAATGGCTCTGGTAAAACCGGAATTTACAACGAAAGGTAGCTATTTAACGGTCAAAAGTTTCTGATTTTCAATTAATTAATAATTCATCATTAACAATCAATAATTCAAAAGAACATGTTAAACCAAATTGTTCAAGGCTCAGAAGATGGTATGTTTTTCAGGCAAAAACATACCTATCTCCTCCCTTCCTGATGGAGCCAAAGAGGTAAGCTAAATTGGGTAAGAGAGCGGTTTTTCGGCAATGCCTATATTATTGGGTGATTCAATGATCATACAGGTCTGCCGAATATTTTTATTCAACATCATTACCTCTTCAATGGAGTGAGTCGTCCTGGCTTGCTCCCAATTTGGTAATCATGGCTAAACGTAATTACTCAAGGAATTCGAAAAGAAAAAATCAACAAAAAGTATATAGAAAAACCGTAGGGAAGACCAATGCCGAGAAAAGGGGCAAATTTCGTAAGCATGGCAAAAACCGAGGACAGCGTCGCCAATTGTCTTATGAAGGATACTCTAAAGCGGTAGATATTTTACACTCGCTATATTTAAATGAAGTAAAGTATCATGAATTATCGCCTATGTTCCAGAATATTGGCAAAATGTTGCAAACCAATAAATGGCTTCCTGGGCATCAAAAACAACAGTTTTTCTATTTTCTAAAGGATATACTTCGTCCGGGCAATGTACCAGTGCTCTACCAGCATAATATTTTATATGTGTTGTTCAAATACCGAAGGCATTGGTTACGCAACCCTGAAGATTGGAAACCAACTACCTATTGGGATGCTGCTCAAGGGGTGAGTTGGGGCAAGGTACATCCACAATTGATCCAAGAATTGATCAATCATTTGTTTGTAAAGTACCTAGTGCCCGCTTTTATGCATCAGGCTTGGGACAACAATGATCATCAGCATATTTTGTGGTTTATTTTTTTGGCCAAAGGGCACAACCTTCGTCGGGTAAAGTCGGTTCCAGCCAAGTTGACCACCAAAATGGCGCATTACTTTACCAAAGCACCCAGTTATTATGCGATCAATCAAGCCTTGCTGTATGGGCAAGTGCGAGGATTGGGTGGGAGTGTAGCTTTGAGCGATGAACTATACAAATGCTCGGTGCAACGGATTCAGCGTGATACTGATTTTTTTGCCCAACTGGTGCAGTTTCTTATGCGCTATCCCGAACTGGTCGATCAAGGCGAGTTGCCACGAATTGTCAATTTTATCAATGCTCGCAAATATTATGGGCAACGGATATACACGCGGGAAGGAGGCATTAAAAAAGAACCTGCAACTGAGCCTGGTTTTACGCTCCAAAAACGCACCCCAAAATCATTGCTGAAGTTGGTCAATGACTGGCATGAAGCGCTTAATATTCTGGGCGATGAGTTCAAGGCAAGTTTGGTAAGCTGGGAGGTTCGCAAAAAGCAGGACTTTGAATACCAGCCCTTACCGTTTTTGCCACGCTATCGCATTACCCAGTTAATCAACAACTATGAGTTGTGGTTAGAGGGTAAGGTAATGTCGCATTGTGTTGGAGGTTATGCCTATAAATGTCAAGATGGAACCAGTTCTATTTGGGCAATGAGTCGGATTTTTTATGATGGACGGGAAGAAAAGTGCTTAACTATAGAGCTAGGCGACGAGGACAAAATATGGGAGGTAAGGGGCAAACAAAACCGCGAGCCTACCGACAGTGAGTTATCAATTATTCAGCACTGGAGCAAGCAAGAAAACCTGGAGCTACCTATTGATTATGCTTAAGCGAAAAACGTGATCCTTCCTATGTCAGGACAAGAGTGGTAAGTGAGGAATGGGCGCAAAGTGAAATCTTTAAAAATTCTTTATTGAAATGAAAGTTTTTAGAAAAATTATTTGCTACGCAAAAAGCTTGCGTAGTAAGGTGCTAAGTTTGGAATATAATTATCAATCAAGTCTTTAAGGCTTTGACTATCAGTAATTAAAACCAAGAATAAATTGAACAGAAAAGAACAAACAGTAGAACAAAATGCCAAAGGTGAAGGCGAAGGTAGTTTGAGCCGAGCGCTCATACGACTGACTTATTCATCAATGTTTTACCCCGCCAGATTCTGACCTCCTGAGATGGTTATAATCTGGCGGATCAAAGCTGGATTATAATCATGACAAAAAGAAAACAACGTGCTTATACTCGCGCTCAACTTGAGACAATCTTATATGATTTGAGCCACCGTAAGGTAGCCTTGAGCAATCGTCCAAACGATTTTAAAAACATCGCTGAATTGCTGCAAACTACCTGGTGGCACCGTCGTCGTTGCGACCAAAAGGAATTTTATCAATTTGTGAAAGATATTGCCCGAGGCAATGCCTACCAAATTTATTACCGCGCTACGGCTTTGTCGAATGTGTATCGTTATGCCCGCCTTTGGATTCGTGACCCCAAAGATTGGGAACCAATAGTAGAAATACCAGATAAAACCGATTGGCGTGAGGCTTCAAACTGGTTGCTCAAAGACCTACTCCAGTTCTTGTTTGGGTATTATTCGGTGCCCATATTTATGAACCAAGCCTGGAAAAATGGAAACAAGCAAACTATAGAATGGTATCTGCATTTGGCCAATGGTCAAAACATTCGTAAGGCGAAGAATCTGCCGGTGAGCCTGACTAAAAAAATGGCCCACCATTTTTCAGAATCACCTGCTGAATATAGCATTTATCAGGCCTTGTACTATGGTCAAATTGTCGCAATGGGTGGAAACCTAGCCTTGTTTAAAGCTTTGATGGCGGCCAAGTTGGATCAAATCATCCGAGACCAGGAGTTTTGGCTGGAACTAATTCTGTTTTTGATCAATCATCCAGATTTTCTGGTGCATCATCAGGTAGGGCCGTTGGTAGATTTTGTGGTAGCCCAGCGTTACGAAACGTCACTACGCTTGAACGATGCGGGAGAACTGGTGGCTCAAGAACCACAAAAAACAGGATTTAGTCTTAAAGGAAGAACCTATGGTTCATTGATGCGCATGATCCAAGAATGGCATCGTTGGTTGAACGATACCCAGCAATACCAACAAGTACTGGAGCAATACGGTGAGGCAGTGGTGCATTGGAACTATTCCGCGATGAGTGAATTCCATTATTTTACCAAGCGAAACTCACTGAAATGGTATACGATTCGCCAAATTACGGATAGCCAAGCCTTGTTTGATGAAGGGCGGGATATGAGTCACTGTGTGTCTTCTTATCTCAACCGATGTACTTCGGGGTATTGTTCTATCTGGAGCTTGGTAACCCAAGACTTGTTTCGTCCTACGACCAAACAGGTTACCATTGAGGTATTGGACGACCGCCGAGTGGTGCAAGCTCGAGGAGCTTATAACCGTATGCCTTCGGCAAAAGAAATGCAAGTGATCAGGGCTTGGGCTGCTGCCGAAAAACTGACGTTGCAGCTAGGCAATGATTATTACTAAAAATAACAATTGTGTTGTGTGTGAAATGTAAGCTTCGAGTAAGCTAACTTAAATAGGGACGTGAGTTTTCGCGTACCCTATTTTTTATAGGTAATTACCCAAACACGAAACATTTACTTGATCATTACTTAACGTATTGGTAAGCATAATGCTGGAATTTTGGCATTCCTTTGTGGTTCATTTAGAAAAAAACGAAGCGATTAATCACAAAATGAAGTACTTCAATATAATTATGTTGGCAATAGCGTTGCCTTTGTTTACCGCTTGCCAAAAAGACAATGAAGAGCAAGTATCTGAGGTAAGTATTAGCAGTCTCAATTTTATTGGCGAGCAAGTCATTCCTGACAATGCCACCTTCAATGGTTCAGTAGTGGGTGGTTTGTCCAGTATAGATTATGCCAATGGCATATATTATTTGATTAGTGATGCACCTGCGGCACCCATTCGTTATTATACTGCCCAGCTTACGTTTGATCAAAGCAGCTTTTCTAAAGTTGAAATTCTAAGCCAAGTAGAGCTTTTAGACAAAAGTGGTAATGCATTTGCCAATGATCAGGCTGATCCAGAAGCTATCAGGTTAATTCCTTCTTCGGGAAATATTATTTGGACCAGCGAGGGGTACGTAGATGGGCGAGGAGTGAATCCATTCATTCGGGAGGCTTCTGCCAATGGGCAGTTTGTTAAGGAATACACGATTCCTGCCTTGTTTCAAGCAAGTACTCAAGCCGATCAAGGGCCTCGAAACAATGGAACTTTTGAGGGGATCTCTCGAAGTGTAGATGGCAAAGGATATTGGGTGGCTATGGAGTTACCGTTGATACAAGATGGAGATGCGCCTACTTTTGGCACTACTACCCAATCACCTGTACGCATCTCGTATGTAGACCAAGCCACGGGTGAGTTTGGGCGCCAGTTTGTGTATGAACTAGGACCAGTAGTGCGAAGTGGCAATTTTATGATCAATGGCGTAGTAGAAGTCTTGGCTTATGCCGAAAACAAGTTTCTGGTTTTGGAGCGATCGTTTGCCACTGGATATAGTGATGGTGGCAACAATGTGCGTATTTATAAAGTAGATGCAAGCAGTGCCACCGATGTATCTACCATGAACAGCTTAAAAGGAGCAACTTACACTCCTGCTACCAAAACTTTGCTGTTTGATTTTGAAGACATTCGTGCCCAACTCTCTACTGCAGGTGGTACTGATCGGGTAGTAGATAATATAGAAGGCATTGCCTTTGGGGCTGATTTACCCAATGGTAATAAATCTTTGGTATTGGTAGCGGACAATAACTTTAGCGCATTTGGTCAACAACTCAACCAATTTGTTGTATTTGAAGTAATTCCTTAAAAATATTGAACCTGACTTCATAAATGGAGTCAGGTTAAACCTCAGGAATCAGCCATGCCAAGGCTTCTTCCCGAGATTTAAAATAGCGAAACTGAAACGCATTGATATTTTGTTCCTGATCCATGGTTTGTTCTACCGAAACCTGCGAGAATAGATCTTTACTTACCAAAAATGCTTGTTTTTTTACCCCAGCACCGATAAAGCGAGGCATAAACTCAGTATTGGTCCAGTTTTGTATCTCAGGAGTAATGGTATACAGAAAGTTAATGGCATCGGCCATGCTAACATCAGGAGAATACCTTTCTACTCGTTCGGCATATTCCATCATTTGGGCTTTATAATCAACATCTGTCATGTATTTGCACTCGGTTAGCCAGGTGTTGATCATAAGCTTACGCTCGGCATCATAGGTAATTTGTAAAAACTTGTTCTTATAAACATATTCCATCATAGTATGTAAAAAATAGGGGTTCTTAAATAGTGTATCAAAAGAAGAGGCAGTGTTTTTAAAGATAAAAAATCCGTACTAAATTTATCTTGCAAATTGTCACTTTTTGGACTTAAACTTTACCCTCATGAAACCAATAGCTTTGATTACGGGTGCCTCTAGTGGTATTGGTGCTGCCTTGGCCTACGTGTTTGCTGCTGAGCACTATAACCTGGTACTGGTAGCGCGGCGAGAAGACAAACTCAAAGAAATTGCCGAAGACCTCAAACATCGCTTTGAGACCCATTGCTGGGTAGTAGCCCAAGACCTAAGCGAAACCAATGCTGCTCAAAAAATATATGATCAACTGATAGAAAAGGATGTACACGTCAATGTATTGATAAACAATGCTGGTTTAGGCTTAAGGGGTAAGTTTACGGATCAGGCTTGGGAAAACGACCTCCAAATGCTCCAGGTAAATATGGTAGCACTTACCCAACTTACCAAAGTGTTTGTAAACGACATGCTGGAACAAAAAGAACGCAATGCTACCGAAGAGGTGCAACTCCCTTATAAAGTAATGAACATTGCTTCGCTGGCTGCTTTTCAACCGGGCCCTAATATGGCGGTGTATTTTGCCACCAAGGCATTTGTGCTCTCATTTTCAGAAGCCATTGCTGAAGAATTGAAACATAGTGGTATTCACATTACGACCATATGCCCGGGAGTGACTCGTACCGACTTTCTGGAAAACGCCCAGCTAGCGACTCCTCCACAAGGCCGCTACACCGATTGGGTTACCCAGAGCGCCGAAGAGGTAGCTCAAGAAGCTTATGATGCCCTACGCCAAAACAAACGAGTACACATTACCGGAGGGGTAGTCAATAATCTCTCGGCTACTGCCGCCAGTGTCGTGCCTCACAAATATTTAAATCCATTGACAGGTTGGTTGATTGATAACATTGGTGGAGGAAAAGATATTTGGTAATCGGTGGAACATAACAGTTTTTGTACCATAAACAATGCTGTACAAAAACTGTTGTGCCTTCCAAAGCAGGTGCTTATAAAAATACTCTCAAGCCTACTCCTATAGTTAAACCTCTCCCTATAATATCAGACGAGTAGCGGTTTTCCTGATAAATAATGCGGGGCTCAAGAGCCACGTGTTCGTTTAAAAAAGCAGAGTAACCTACCGTTGTTATCCAACTAAACGTATCAGACCGAAAATCATTTTCTCGACCAACACTTCTTCCAAACCCAACAATTCCTTCGGCAAATAGATGTTTAATGAGGTAAAAACGAGCACCAGTTTGTAGACCATAAGTATCAGAAGCTTGGTTGGCAGAATAGTTTAAACCCAAGCCAATAGCAATACGATTGCCAATAAAATAACCAGCCTGGGGGTTGAGGGTGAGCACCATACCGGTATTAGGACTAATACTCATACCAGGAGGGTACTGAAAAGTAGAGGAGCTAAACGAAAGGTCTCCGCCTATGAGCCAGGTACCTTTGCGTATTTTGGTGGTTTGATCTTGCGCTTGAGCACCCAAGCTAATGCATAAAAAGATGAATGGCACAATGAGGTTTTTCACGATAAAAGATATTAAGTGTGAGTGTATATAAGTATTTGCAAATGCCTAAAACTGATATTTTAGAGCAGGTTTCTTGATGCAATTTGTCAAAAAATGAGAGGACTTGATTGGAGATATCGGGCAAATTATAGGAAGCATCGGTCTTTTTAGAGCAACGTAAAGTAGGTGATGATAAAATGGACGGAGTTGAGAAGAGAAATTACATAAAAACAAAAAATACCTGCCAGGAACCCCCAGCAGGTATTCTATATTAATTGTATTGAGAAAAATACTTTGTGGTGTGGTTAGATGATTAAAAGGGTTAAGTGATGAATTAATATCTCGCCATTGCTTGTAAGACACGAGCAATGCTTATTTATAAACCTTCATTACTTTTGAATCAACAAACGACGGCTTACCTCGTGGCCATTACTAATTACTTTATAGATATAGTAACCATTCTTAAGATCATTTACCCCAAAAGTAACATTGTACAAACCTGCTTCTTGTGATACATTCATCACTTGCTTGATCAATTTACCCTGTTCGTTGTAAATCAAGATTTGCACTTTGCTATCCTGGGCAATGGCGTAATGTACATTGGTGGCTACTTTGGCTGGGTTGGGGTAGTTACCCACTACCAATAAGGCAGGTTCATTGTTGCTAGTAATACGTCGGTTTAAAGGTGTAGTAGGGGCTGATGCACCATACAAATTGCGATTAGGAGCTGCTCCACGGGCCTTGCGTAAGTAGCGTTGGTTGTTGCGCACGTACCAACCTTGTCCATAACGCTGGCGATTGTTGTTGGTTTTGATGTCGTTCATATAATACCAGTCGGCCTGCACTCGAGACGAGTTCACGTCAATTACCATATAACCATGGTCATTCAAGTTACGCTCCTTCAAGTGAGGGTTCAGGGCATCTAGCAAACCGCTGGCTACAAAGTTGGCAAAGTCACCAATGATGCCCAAGTCTACAAATTCGTCAAAGTTAGAAGAAGTCACACTAGGCGTTACAAACTCTACCATCGCCGAATATCGATTACCAAATAAGGCATATCTCCATTGCGAAGTAGGCACATCTGCGGCAAAAGTAGTGTGGATGTCACCCGTCAATACCACCACATTGTTGATGTTACGATCCATTACATAATCAATGATTTCACCGCGCTCATCCTGGTAACCATCCCAGGTATCTTTGATATCAATACCATTGAAAGGGAAAAACATCACCTGATTACCCAAGAGCTTCCACTGTGCCTGAGAACTGCTCAATTGTTGTTTCAGCCACGCCAACTGGGTTTTTCCCAACATACTACGTTCCGCAGCAGTACGCGCTTGCTGGTTAGGATTATCCTTTTGAGCCTTCAACAATAGCCCTCTCAATTTTGCAAATTCCGGAGTGGTTTTAATCTCCGCGTTTTCCTTACGAGCTTTTACCCACTTTACCAAAGTAGCAATCACAAACTCAAACTCGCTTTTGGTCAGAGCCTTGTCATTTCTTTCGTTATTATGGCTAATGTTGACCATATAGGGCATAAACTCTCGCAACAACGTTGTCAGCTTATCCTGCTCGGTAGTGCGGCTACGAGCCAACTCACGGGCACGAGCTTCCAATTTCTTGGCTGTACTTTTTCTGAACAAACCACCTCCAGCTTGCTCATCACGGCCCTCTATACGAGTATCGAGCATAATCAAGTCTACCAGGTTTCCATAGCTAATTTTGCGGTAAATGCGATTGGTTGCCAAGGTATTGGTACGGACTGGCATCCACTCAAAATAAGCCTTGAAAGCATTACTCTTGCGCTTATCCCAGCTTCCTTCATTGCTTTGGTGGTTTTCGGCTCCGTTTTTAAACGCATCGTTGGCAAATTCGTGGTCGTCCCAAACCGTTACAAAAGGCAATTGCTGGTGCAAGCGACGTAACTTAGGGTCTAAACGGTAGTAAGAATAACGAATACGATAATCTTGCAAAGTAATGATTTCGTTATTAGGCTGATGCCCCCGACCTAGTTCATCGCTATACCCAAATTCTCCTGTAGCATACTCATAAATGTAGTCTCCCAGGTGAATCACCGCATCTATATCATTGCGCTCAGCAATGTTACCGTAGGCATTGAAATAACCACTTTGGTAGTTAGAGCAAGACACGACTGCAAAGCGTAAGTTGTTTACATTGGTAGTGGGAGCAGTACGGGTACGGCCTACCAAGGAGTTTTTGCCCAAGGCACTAAAGTGGTAATAGTAAGTAGTAGCAGGCTGTAAACCAATTGCATCTACCTTTACAGTATAGTCCTTGGTTTCGTCGGTAGTCAAGGTTCCTGAGTTTACCACATTTTGCATTTGTGGATCAGTAGCAATTTGCCATACCACTTGGATAGACCCATGGTTGTCAGGCGTTATCCGTGTCCACAAAATTACCCGATCCGACAAAGGATCACCTGAAGCCACACCGTGGTAAAACGGTGCCAGGTTTTGGTCAAAATAGCTTTGTAATGGTTGGGAAGTGTTACCCGATGTAGTACGACTAATCTTGACGATACGGGTACGTTGGTTTTGAGCCTGGCCATAGTATAGCCCTCCCAGGCACAAAGCCAAGGCTAGTAAAATTTTCTTCATCAGTTTTGTGTTAATTAAGTTAAAGGGTGAGTAAATTTTATGGGCGCAAAGGTGGGTATTTATTGTTATGCCAGTATTGCCACAAGGGTAAGGATGGGTGTATTCATTGGGTAAAATTGGGCAACGCTTGCCTCATCAATTCATCTAAATTTGATAAATAAAACTTGGAGTTTTAAAATGAACGATGGTCAGTGATTGAGCGGTTTTTCAAAGTAATTAATGATGAAATAATTGACATATATTTAAAGAATAGATTGAGACCAGAGGGGGAGTAATCTATAAAAGATCTTTTTTTAGACTTTAAAGCTGGTTGTTGTTTCCTTAACACTATTCGAGGCCATATGGTGATTCTTCTTTAGAAAAGGAAGACTAAGGTGGTCTGGTATGTGAGTAACAAAATACTTTAAGGAAACAGCATTAATCTACCGACTTTGGTATTTTGCTGCGAAAGTATGGGTATAATTTTGGTCGAGCTGTTGCCAATTGGTAGGAAGCCCTTGGACATCGTAGAGAAATTTAAAATTAGAAGTGATTGATTCGTCTTTCTCTAGAATTCCATCCTGATCCAAATCCATGGTATAATGTTGGGTTTGGGCGTTGTTACGTTGGGCCGGAATCGATACTAAGTACTCATAATAAGGAATCAAAGTATAAGCATTTTGCTTTTGATCAAAATCGCTGTAAGTAAGCACCGAAAAGAGCTGTTCAGTTCCTTGAGTAATGTGATAAGTCCGTTCCTCGGTATAATTTCCCTGTTCATTGTAGGCATAAGTTTCCCGCCAATAAGGAGCATTATTTTTAGACGCTCTTACAATTTCTGTAATTTTTCCCTGTGCATTATATGTCAAGTATTCGGTGTCTCCGCTACTGTAGCGAATAGACTTGAGTGTTTCTCCTTCCCATTGAAAATCCTTTCGCTCAAAGAAAGTGCGTTCTCCCGAAGGAGTTTGAGCCACTATAGATACATAATCTATTTTATGGTCTTGGTTGTAAAAGAAACGATGCACCCGGGTTTCGTTGAGGCTGTCATTGGTAAAGCTTGAATCAGTAATGGTTTGGGGGTTTCCATCGTCTTGGTAAGTAAGGTAAGATCTAATGAGCAAACCAGGGGCATTTCTTTCAATGATTACTGGCTTGAGGGCACGCTGAGGGGCAGGGTTTTGGTTTTTTTTGCAGGCACTAAGGGATAGAATAAATATAGGTAATGATAGAGCAGAGAATAACTTAAGCATAGAATAGGTGTTAAACTTGATTAGTCAATACGATGATATACCGTGATTCGCGACTAAAAGTGGAGAAGTTTTTCATAAAAAATTAACCAACGGCCAATATAGCTTATTTTTCTTTGAAACGTTGCATCTCAACCTCTATTCGTTTGGCTTCTGCATCGTAGAGTTTCTGTACCACCGACTCGCTGGCTTTGTCCCCCATCAATTGAGCAGCTTTTGAATGCCTTTCCAAATGAATCAAGTGTAGTTGATCATTATTGATATTATTCATTCCCTGTTGATAAGCCTCGAGTGCAAAGGGTTCGTTTCCAGTGGAGGTTAATACTACTTCCAAGGCTAGAGAATTGATGTCCGATTGATCAAACCGACCAAGCGGCGCAAACCTTTCCATGGTTTGTTGAATAGTTTGCCAGGCAGTAGCAGGATCGTTATTGCTCAAATGCAATTTTATGAGCGATATGTAATCATATAATTCAACATTTTCGGTTTTGGCCAGTATTTTATTGGCAAGCACAACCGCCCCTGCATAATCTTCTATGCGTTCCTTGTAATATTTCAAATAAGATAATGACTCAAGATTTTCATCTGATTGTGCTTCGAGTTTGACAATGAGTTCTCGAGCAGTAGAAATTTCATTGATTTCCAAAGCTACTTCCAGCCAATATTTTACATCGTTCTCAGGAGGAGCAGTTAAATAATCAGCTTGTTTGTATTGATGCCACTGGGCAATGTCATTTTCAGAGAGACTGCAAGTGGGCAAATCTGGGAAAAACTCATGAAAATATTCTTTATGCGGACTTTCTTGGTTTACGATATAAACAAAAGTAGCTTTTACCCCCGCGGAGAGTAAATGTTGATAGTCGAAGCCACAGTGGGTATCAAAATTGGCCGATTTGGCTTGAGTCAGTAACCATACATTTGCGGGGTTTTTGAAAGAAGCCAACAAATACCCTGCTCTTGACAAGGTTTCGGTAATCCCTTGAAAAGGATCTGCTCGTCGATCTTTAATAATTTCGATGATTAAAAACTGTAAGAATGCTTCATCATTAGGTTGTAAATCCCATTGCAGCGCGAGCACAACTCTGGTGCGTTTAAGGGCATTTTTATCAAAATAATGCTCTTGACTTCCACCCTTTTCCCAAGCCAACTCTTTCCATAACGTTTTATCACTTCTGATGCGATTGAGTTCTTTAATGAGTGCTTCTTTCATCTATCAATATAAAATAGTGTTGGGGGCACAATTTAAGAAAAGTGATTGGCTTGGAAAACAAAAAAGAGCAATCACATTGCATGATTACTCTTATATATCATCGTTGAACAACGCCTCCAGAATTCGTTATTCAGGGTTCAAGTATTTAATAATTCACTGTAGCTTCTTGCTTTACCGTCACCTTTCCCCGAATCATATCCGCAGCTTTTTCGGCTATCATGATCGTAGGAGCATTGGTGTTGCCTGAGGTTACATTGGGCATAATAGAGGCATCTACCACCCGTAAACCTTCCAGTCCGTGAACTTTTAATTCTGCGTCCACTACAGCCATAGCGTCATTGCCCATTTTACAAGTAGTCGTGGGGTGGTATACAGTTTCTAGGGTAGAGAGAATATGTTCCCAAATTTCGTCATCGGTTTGCGCATTTTCGGGGTAGTGCATTTTGATACGGAAAGGGGCAAATGCTTTGGACAACAACAAGTCTCGTGCGATTTTAAAACCCCTAAATAAGGTAGCTCGATCCTCTTCGTGGGCCAAATAGTTAGGATCAATGAGTGGCGCATCTCTAAAATCGGTGGATTGTAACCCTACCGTACCACGGCTTTTGGGTTGTAGCAAAGTAGGCAAAATGCTGAATCCATCACTTTCGGGGAGCAGGTCAGGGTTGTATAGAGCATCTACTGAGCCGTGCGAAGGGCTAAAGTGCATTTGTATATCGGGGCGGTTGATGCCCTCTTGGGTTTTTACAAACGAACAAGCTTCTAACGGACTAGAGGTCAAAGGCCCTTTCTTCATAATAAAGTAGCGTAAAATATTGCCTAGATTTTCAGCCGTATTATAGGTGATTTTTTGGTTGCACAAACAAGACATAATACAAAACAAATGGTCTTGCAAGTTTTGGCCTACTCCAGGCAAATGATGCCTTACCATGATCCCCATTTCTTTTAGATACTCCCCGTCCCCAATGCCCGACAACTGCAATATTTGGGGAGAATTGAAAGCACCTGCCGATAAAATGACTTCTTTGTTGGCTCGCACTTCCATTCTTGTGTTTTTTTGATGGTATACTACCCCAACTACTTTTTTACCTTCAAACAACAGTTTTTCGGTATGTGC
Organism: Microscillaceae bacterium; assembly: GCA_003483885.1. Lineage (GTDB taxonomy): Bacteria > Bacteroidota > Bacteroidia > Cytophagales > Microscillaceae > Microscilla. The sequence continues at coordinate 2,663 of DMXI01000053.1, read as the reverse complement.
CTGGGTTACTACCTGAAGGTTGGGGCGCTTCATAGCAGGGCGCAAAAAACCTTTGGCTACACTATGGCGTTGGGCGTTTTTGATTGTGAAATGAAACAATCCGGCCCCTTCTTGGGTGGCCCCATTAAAATCGTCGTTTCTTGGAAAGCCCAGCTCTTCGTGAGCTGCGATAAACGCACGAGAAAGTGGCGTAATGTGTTGGTTATGCTGCACATGCAAAAGCCCGCCTTGCCCATGGTACTTGTTATTGATTTCAGCATTGTGCTCCGATTTTTTAAAGTAGGGGAGTACTTCTTCATAGCTCCAGCCTGCATTCCCCAAAGCTGCCCAATCGTTATAGTCTTCGCGATGGCCACGAATGTAGGCCATACAATTGGTAGAACTGCACCCACCCAATACTTTGCCACGAGGTTGAAACATTTGGCGGTTTTTGACGTGTTTTTGGGGAACAGTATGATAAGCCCAATCTACTTTGCTATTGTGTAGCTTGGCATAGCCTGCCGGAATATGGATTTCCTTCTTTTTGTCTTTACCCCCAGCTTCTATTAGTAATACTTTCGTGTGTGGGTCTTCGGTGAGGCGATTGGCCAATACACAACCTGCTGAGCCTGCGCCCACGATAATATAGTCAAAATTCATTGGTTATTTGTCTTGTCTTGAAAATGAAGGAGTGTTGGAATTGTATAAGAAAATGCTGATTTAGTACCAAAACATCCTCTAACAAAAATAAAAAAAATACTCGGCTAGCCGAATATTTTTAGGAGAATTTATAAAACTGCCAAATGTCAAAACAAAAAGCCCTTGCAAAACAACATAAGGCTTTGCAAGGGCTTTGGTAAATTACCTGTAACGGCTACTAGCCAATGATTTATTTATATCTGTGACATTTTAATGGTATTGGTTCGCTGACGCTTGGCAATAGGCATACTTGCCAGGTTAATACAAATATCTCCTTTGTTTAAGTGCCCCTTGGTTTGGAGTAGATTCAACACCTCGTCAAAAGTATCGTCAGTAGAAGTAAATTTATCATAATAAAAAGCCCTTACTCCCCATACCAGGCTCAAACGATTGAGCAACTTACGGTTGGCAGTAAAAATGAAAATGTTGGCTTTGGGGCGGAAACGTGCTACTTGAAAAGCAGTATAACCCGACTGAGTCATCCCTACAATGCCTTTGGCGTGTGTATCTTGAGCCAGTACACAAGCTGCAGCAATAATGCTATCATTATAATAAGTAGGAGACTTTCGGTGAAGCACCTCTTTTTTATGATAGATGCTTTCGCTTTTTTGCTCCATGATACGGATCGTCTCGTTCATGGTACGTACCGTTTCTATAGGATACTTACCTACGGCTGTTTCGCCACTAAGCATCAACGTATCGGCTCCGTCCATTACCGCATTGGCAATATCGTTGGTTTCGGCACGAGTAGGACGAGGGTTGTCAATCATACTCTCTAGCATTTGAGTAGCTACTACTACTGGCTTGCCTGCGTGACGGCATTTTTGGGCAATCAATTTCTGAATTAAAGGAACTTCTTCAATCTTTACCTCTACGCCCAAATCACCACGAGCTACCATGATGGCATCTGAAGCCTCAATAATGGCATCAATTTGCTCAATCGCCTCTGGTTTTTCCACCTTGGCAATCACCTTGGTTTCTTTACCCTGTTGCTTAATAATATGCTTTAGAAGCAATACATCTATAGGAGAACGCACAAATGATAAGGCAATCCAATCTACCTCTTCTTCTAAGCCAAACATTAAATCTTTGGTATCTTTCTCGGTCAGCGAAGGAGAAGAAATATTGGTACTAGGCAAATTAATTCCTTTTTTTGACTTCAGTTGTCCTCCATATATTACTTCGGCTACTACTTCTTTATCTTTTACCTCCAGTACCTTTAGCTCAATTTTACCGTCATCAATCAAAATCGGATCATCGGGCTTTACATCATTTATAAAGGCCTTGTAAGTAGTGCTAATCTTCTTGGCAGTAGACTTTACAGGTTGGGTAGTAATCGTGACCTTCTTCCCAGGCTTCAAAAATTCTTGATCAGAGGCAACTTCTCCCAGACGGATTTTAGGGCCCTGCAAATCTTGTAGGATACATATATTTAAATTATGTTCCTTGTTCAATTCACGGATAAATTGTATCACTTTTTTGTGCTCTTCGTGACTTCCGTGCGAAAAATTTAACCTAAACACATCAGTACCTGCCTGAACCATTTCCAATAGTTTCTCTTTGGTATTAATGGCGGGACCCACAGTTGCGATTACTTTTGTTTTGTTGAAAAATGGTTTCATCTCGTTTGTCTTAAGTGTTTTTGTTTCAATTTAGTTATGGGGGGAATTTTTTGTACAATGGCCGCAATATGCATCAAATTTTGATCAAATTGTACTACTATTTTGTAAAAACCTACAATATATTGGTAATAATAAGATGTTGGCCCTCTTTAGTAGTCATTTAAGGTAGTTTTCCCCGGTTTACTAGCCCTCTACTACGGCCCAAAATTATATTTTGCTTTTTTTTCTGATTCCCAAAAATAATATGGATGATCAAATTCACAAAAAAGATAATTCAAGGTGTTTTTGCCAAATAACCATCCAAAGAATGCGATATTTAACAATAAGATAATTTCCAGCAGGTCAGATCACGAATCGTTAAAA
>DMXI01000062.1 GCA_003483885.1 Microscillaceae bacterium | reverse complement strand
CCATCCACTACCGAAATACTTGTGATTTCAGCACTCAAAACAGTAGATGCCGAAGCTCCAGCACCACCACCACCAGTAAAGCTTACGGTAGGCGCAGCAGCATATTTGTCCCCTGCATTGGTTAGTGTAATATTTTTAATTCCACCTTTAACAATTCCACTTGCTCCCGAGCCATTTGCAGTAGCAGGAGTAAACGTAATACCAGTGGGTAGCACATCATATTCAGCTCCATCTGATATGAACATCCCAGTAACAGGTCCTTTGATAACCGCAGTAGCTGTAGCTGGTATACCCAGACCACCAGGAGGATCAATAGTAATGGTTGGTACAGAAGTATAACCACCTCCTCCATTGGTAACGTTAATTTGGGTGATGCTAGCCTTTATAACTGGAGTTGCAGTAGCACCAATACCACCACCACCTACTACAACCACTCCTGTAGTTACATCATAGTTTTCACCACCACCACCAACAATGGTTACTCCAGGACTGAGGGTTTTGGCAGTTGTACCTAGATTTACTCCATTTACATCGGTATGCTCAATCAGGTAATATCTTGCTCTCAAGGTTCCATTTACCGAAAAGCTATATTTATCATCACCTGTACCATTTCTACTGACTTTGGTAAACTTAGACACAGACCCAATAATATTTAAACTTCCTCCGTCATCCACTAACAAGGTTCTTGCGGCTCTGATTTGTAAATCAGTACCTGCTGAGGTGGTCAATTCACCACCAGACCTTACCGTAATGTTTCCAATAATACAAGACAAATCTTCCGACAATGTTACATTACGATTATTTTCAATGATGATATCGTTCAGTACCTCAAAAGTATTTGTATTACTTGAAATGGTGTATCTCACCAAACCAGTATTCACGGTTGTAATTGGGGAAGTTGTTTGAACTGCGGGATCGGTTAAGTGATTCCCAGGACTATTGTGACCAGCGGTAGGCACATAAGTATCGCGATTGAATACTATATTGTTCAAAGCAACACTGCTTCCGTCCAATTGAATTACACGATCAGTAGTGGAATTAGGCGTAAAATAAACGGTACTTGAGGTGGGAGTCAAGGTTCCTCCAGTTACAATAAAGTTACCTTGTATGGTAATCGGACTCAAGTCAAAATCAACTGTCCCCCCTTGTTGTTCATAGTCTCCTTGTACCACTAAAGGAGAAGTAGAACGAATCACAAAGTTTCCGCTCAGCATAGAGAATTTATTCTGAACAACTACACTATAGTAGGTCGCTCCTGATAATCCCTGCGCCAACACATTCCCACTGGCTTTATTGATGGTAAGATTATACAAAGAGTTGGTTCGTAGTCTCAGTTCTTGATCTCCAGCACCATTCAACACTACTGTAGAACCTGTAAGTGCCACAAACCTTGAAGAGGCCGCTTCTCCTTCTACTGGTCTACCTGCAGAAGTAAAAAAGCTTCCAGCTACATTCAAAGTACTATTGGTACCGGCATAGAAATATCCTCCTACATTATTAAAATTCACGTTGAAGCCACTATAACCTGTATTACTAAAATCACCTCCTAAAGTAAGGGTTCTGCCATCATCCAAATAAGCCGCTCGGTTTCTGAATCGATTATGATCTACAATTCCGTCATTGAAACCAGTAGAAGAGAATGCTTCCAAGAAGAAGTAGCCTCCCGTGATCGTATAATCATCATCAATCAATAGGTTTCGGCTACAGGTACTAGGCACATACACATCGTAATCTAAAAATCCAGTAGTCTTTCCGGGTATATTTGTTGCAACCGGGTCAATTACAATGTAAGAAGTAGGACTCAGCGACCATCCTCGATTATCATCATTTCCGTCCCCATCAGAATCAGACCACTTGCGATAAGCAAGGGTATTATCTTTGAACCCTGAAGTGTAAAGTCCATTTTGGGTTACTCCTCTAGGGCCTAACCAATAAATAGGTGTAGGACCAGTCCAGGTAATATTGCCGTCATTGGCTCCTCCATCGTTAAATTCTCCAAAAGCAGAACCACCACTGGAACCGCTGGTACGATTCATTTCATAGGTTCCTGCATCATTACTGACAACATTTCTAAAAATCGGTGTACAACCTGCCGAAGTACACACTACGTTGTTTCCAGTATCTCCAAATAAGGTTCGCTCAATAAATAAGTTTTGGCCAGAATTTAAGGTCAAAAAAGTAACACCAGGAGCTCCAAAACTAAAGCCACAATAACTAAAAGATACCACATTTGCGGTAGTAGCATCGCCATCGTGATCTATATCAGTTGCTAAAGTAGATCCTGGGTAACATTTAAAACCTCCATTACTATTGGTTCCTCCCGTATCATCATCACTGGCAACTCCCGTATTAATCAATCTATATCCATTGTTGGAAGAGGCAATTAATTCAAACAAGGTATAAGTAATCCGAACAGTAGAACCAGAATAGGCTCCAATACGGTAATAATTTCCAGGTACTCCATCACGAGTAATGCTCACATTTTGGTTCGCAGTTCCTATGGATTCAATTCTACCACCATTACGAATTCTCATAATGGTTCCTTGTCCGGTTCCTCCAGTACTCATCTTAAGGGTAGAGGAAGGAGTAAGTTCCATAGTTCCATAGACGTTGATTTCATCACCAAAATTGTAGGTAGTAATAGCACTGGAGGCTAAGTTGTTGCTGATTGCATCTCCAAACAATAATGTTTGGTTATTCAGACTAAAAGTACCTTGAGTAATCAATAGATGACCAATGATTCGCAAATTATTACTTGAGTTGATTGTCAGCTTTTGAGCAGTACTTGCAGGTTGGTAAATTACGTTTGGCAACACAATTCCGATACCTTCTGAGGCATTACCGGCAAAGTTTTGCAATTGGTCACCAGTACCATTCCCTCCTAGTCCCCTAATATCCTGGCTTACCGAACCGTTAAAAACAATGATCGGGCGAGAAGCATTAGCGCTGGCCGAAGGAGTGATTGATCCAATGTATAGACCACCCCTGCTTTGGCCATTATCAACTTCGGAAGGATAGCGGATATTCAAATCTTCTAAACTACCTCCCAAATGCATGGTAATTTCTTCTTTGTTGGCTAAGTCACTTCTCCACAAATCCACACTAGAACCTTTGTAACTCACCGTACCCACATCAGCATTAGCAATAAAGAGCTTGCCTCGAATATTGATATCTGGGTCATTGATTTGCCAAGTCCATCCGTCCGAACCGGTAAAAGTCTGAGAAGAAGTCACCGCATTATTTACCCTCACTGTACCTTTGTTTACGGTAAAGTTTCCGGTACTTGCCAAAATAAGCGCGCCAGTATTATCTACTACTCCTGCCAAAAAAGGCATTCCACCATCGGCATTCTCTATATAATAATCTTGACCGAGTGATACTTCTTTGTTGATGGCTATATTATCAAAAGCTCCAGAGGTAAAACGAGGAAAGTTAAGATAAGGAGTCAATGTACCCAGATCGGCACTTATTACATTGTTCTTATTTGCCCCTGTAATAACAGAATTACTAGAACCTAGGAAGTTCATCGTAAGGATACCATTTGAGTTGTTTTGCAACTTGGTAATGGTTCCGTCTACATTTATATTTTGAGTCAACTCTACTTCAACTTCACCGCTAAAAATCACAAAGTGGCCATTGGCAGTAATATCCAAACTACCATTGATCTGGGTAGTGGGGGTTTGCAACATCAATACGCCTTCAGTTCCACCACCATTTGTAATAGTAACATTTCCTGTACCACCTGAAGCAGTGCTTACCCGCAAAGAGCTGGGAGAACCAACGCCTGAACCAGCTTGATTATACAAGGCTCCTCCATTGATTTCAATAGAAGCCGCCAAAGGATCGGTAGCTTCAATTGCTGCTCCAGGACAAGCATCAGTTACTAGTGCCTTCTCACTCATTACTGGATTAGTAGCATTGGCACCAGAGTAATCAATACAAAATTTATTATTATTGGGTGGAATCCAGCACACCGCAGTACCGTTGGGGATTACTACGTTCGTTCCTGCGTCAGGAATTCCATTCACAGGGACGCTAGCATGGGTAGGATCGGCTGGTACACCACCTACTGTCCAGGTCCAATTTGCAGGATTATACCAGTTTCTTTCTTGTAAATTCGAATAAAATCCCCCACTCATAGTACCCGTAGCATTCCAGGTGGCTATTACTTGGGCTTGTATTTGAGGAACTATAAAAACCGAAAAAAACAAGATCTTCAATAACCTATAAAAAAATTTAAGATCCATAAAAAGCGAAAATTTAAAAAAATCAGTGTTTGTAGTTTTTAAGTAAGTATCATCTATGAAAACCTCATAAAAATTGAGGAAATAGTATCTGCTTGAAAAGACCTAACAGGGTAATTTGTAATGTGTGAAACTTGAATATATTTCACAAGTAAGTTTTACTTCTTGTATATCAAATCACCTTGCAGAACAATCAAAAGAGCACAAGATTAGTTCATCATTGTCTTTGAACTTGTTGTTAAACGAGAGGAATGGGCAAATATTGATTTTAATATTTTGCAGATTGATGTGAACAACAGATTTGGGCTTGTAAAAATGTTGATATGTCATGGGTTACAGAAATTATAATAAGCTTGGTAATGTTTATTAATTTAATTTTGTCAGCACTCAACAATTGACTGGTTTGTCTTGTTATAATGCTATTAAATAATTGTATAAATATCTCAGTTCTTCTATTAAATAGCTGAGTACAAAGGGTTAGAATTGTATAACTCGTTTTCTTATACGAACCTTTCTTAAAAAAGTATAAACAACCAGCAAAAAAAATATCAGTATTGACTCCTCGCTTGTCGAAATTCTTAATAATAGGTCTAAAAAACAAGTAAGTATATTCTACATACTTATTTTTAGGGAATGGTAACTGCCTCATTAGTATTTTTACCTATTTATTACGTAGTATTAAATTGTGCAACCTATTACCATTATAGGTTAACTCTTCAAAAAGTTGCTTGTCGTAAAGAAATTTATCTCCTAAATTTCGCGTTTGAAAACTAAGCGATTTCTTACAATGAAAATATTTCACCTCATTGCATCATTTATTACAGTGCTAACTTTATGCCTGAGTTGTAATGCCCAGCATAAAAACAATCAAACTTCATCTAATTTTATAGACAGCCTGCTTAAAAGCCAGCCAGATTCATTTCAAACTATCTTGCAAAATCCTGAAGCCTATGAAATTCAGGTAATGTACACGCAGATCAATCGTGATGAAAACAACCACCCTCACTTTAACACCTATCGTTACAACGTAGACAAAGACCGCTACTTTTATCCTGCCAGTATTGTCAAGCTTCCAGTGGCCTGTCTTACCCTCGAAAAAATTAATCAGCTTAAAATCAAAGGACTTAATAAATATACCGTGTTTGAAGTAGATTCATTGCGTGAACCTCAAACCCCTTTCACAGAAGATACAACCTCGGTTCACGGTAAACCTTTTTTGGCTCATATGATCAAAAGAGCATTTGTAGTGAGTGATAACAAAGCCTTTAATCGATTGTATGAGTTTTTAGGGCAAAAATATATCAATGAAAAGCTCTGGGAAAAAGGATACAATGATGTATTGGTGCTGCATCGTTTGGCCAATGCTGATTTCGATGATGAAAGTAATCGCTATGCCAACCCTTTCAAGTTTTATAAAAAAGGGCAATTAATTTATGAACAACCCGAAACGTTTAACCCAAAACGGTATACTACCAAAATAAAAAATCCATTTAAAGGAATCGCTCACATCAATAAGAAAGGAAAAAAAGTAAAAGAACCCATCGATTTTTCTCGTAAAAACTATTTCTCGCTGGAGACCATGCATCAAATGCTCCAAGCTGTCATATTTCCAGAGTCGGTTCCTGCCAAACAAAGATTTAACCTTACCACTGCCGACTATCAGTTTTTATACAAATGTATGGCATTATTACCCCGAGAAAGCAAGCATCCCAAATATGTAAAAAAAGACCATTCTGATGGTTTTATGAAGTTTTTAATGTTTGGGGATTTATTCAAGAAAAAACCTTACAAATCACGTATGCCCAATCACATTCGTATTTTTAACAAAGTAGGGTTATCTTACGGCTTTTTGGTAGACAATGCTTACATCGTTGACTTTAAAAATGAAGTGGAGTTTCTACTTTCGGTTGTTATTTACGTAAATAAAAATCGCACACTTAATGACAATAAATATGAGTACAAAAAGATAGGGATGCCTTTTATGGTTAATTTTGGTCGTTTAATCTATGATTATGAGCTTACTCGCCCTCGTAACTATAGACCCAACTTGAGCCGTTTCAAAGTCGGAGGATAACTAAGGTAAGTTAATCAAATATAAACCAGTCATTATCACTTTACATTTTACAAATACACATGTTGTTGAAAAAAACAATTCTACTAAGTACACTCATCGTTTTCAGTACACATTGGGTAAAAGCTCAAACAGAAGAGTTTAACAAACTAATTGCTCAGGGACGTGCCCAGCAAGCTAAAGGAGATTTTCAGGAAGCTATCAATTCTTTTAAGAAAGCCATCACCATTGAGGCTAATTCGCCCATTGCCAACTATGAGTTGGCCAGTAGTTATTATTCTAATAAGAACTTTGAAAAAGCCCGTGCTTTTAGTCAAAAAGTAATTAATCAAAAAAAGCGCTACCTATTGGCTGCTTACCTCCTGAATGGCAGCAGTCTCAATGATTTGGGCAAACTCGAAGAAGCAAATGCCGTATTTAAGGAGGCTGCTAAAAAGTATACCCATCATTATTTATTGTTTTACAATTTGGGAATTAATTATTACAAGCTTCAGAATTTTGAACAATCTATAAAATACACCGAGAGGGCCGTTTTTCTGAAACCCTTGCACGCCAGTAGTCATTTGCTTTTGGCAGCCTTACACCAAGTAAAGAAAAATCAGCTCAAGGCCACCCTGGCTTATTACTTTTTTTTAATGCTTGAACCAGATACTCCCCGTTCTCTCAAAGCTCTACAGGAACTAAAAAGTTTATTAGCCATACTGATGAACAATGAAGGTGGTTTAAACCAATCAAGCAACCCATTTCAAATGGCGAAATACTTGATCTCTAAGGTAGACCTAGAGAAAGGTAAGAAAAAAAACGAGATGGAAATGTTTGTGGCTCAAACCAAGCTTTTATTTAGAGTGTTGGGAAGTGTCGGTAAAAAAACACCTTTTCCTTATATTTGGCAAAACATTTATACCAACTTTTTCTATCGTTTGTCCAAATCTCGACACCTAAAAGCCTGTTGCTATTTTATTCACCAAATTGCCCCTAATGACATTATAAAAACCTGGAATGAGCAACGAAAAAATCAAAAGGCAACCACCTCTTTTCAGTACTGGATGAATAAGCAATTGTCTCGTTTTTAGCAGATGGAGGCCTACCACAACTTCTTTTAAACAATAAAAAACTTTTAAAATACCTAATGGAAACCTCTAACGACAAAACTAGCAAGACTGTACTAGGGATGGTTGCTCTGGAACAGGCAATTTTTCCTGATATTGATAAGCTAATTGCCATTATTGACGAAGACTGGCAATTACCCGCAAGTGCTTCAAATTATGATGTACAAGATAATAATGCAGTAGTTATCCAAATTCAGGATCAAATTGTGGCTTTGATGTTTTTGGATGCTCCTATACCCTGGGAAGATATTGAGCCAGTATGCCGTTCGGCTTATTATTGGCCCGAGGCAGGAGAAACCATGCAAAAACAACAAGCCCATGTGATTGTAAGTATTATGTCAGACGCATCTTCACTGGAAAAATATAAACTCTTAACCAAAGTGATTACGTCAATCCTGAAGTTAACTCCAGCACTGGCAGTTTATCAGGGAATGCAAAGTCTAATACTCTCGCCAGAACGATACCTAGAAGAAAGCGATTTACTCCGTAATAATTCTCTACCTATCTCACTATGGATTTATTTTGGTTTATTTACCGAGGAAGACGAAACCATTTCGGGGTATACTTATGGCTTGCATGAGTTTCAAAAGATGGAATTAGAAGTCAATCAGTCCAGCCAAACGCTTACCGATATTTATGGTTTTTTGTATAATATTTCTCATTATCTACTGGCCTACAATCCAGTATTGAAAGATGGCGAGACCATTGGTATGACTGCCGAGCAAAAAGTAATGATGACCCATGGTCCCTCTCGTTATTTGGATGATACCGTAGTTATTGATTTAGATTTCTAAATTTTGAATCTAAACTATCGATAGAGGGGGGATTTTCTATTTTATACAAAAATTCCTTTACTCGTGCTCGAGCTCCCAACATTGCTTTAAGATTACCTTCTTTGGTTCCACCCTGCTTAAATTGCAACGGCTGACCATCCAGGGTTTTCGTCCATATCGTACTGGTATACTCAGGCAGTGCTTCACCAAAACCAAAAAAACGATGCCCTGCCTTCTCAAAAGTAACTTTTGTCACCTTTTGAGGCTTAAAACTTGCCTCCATTTTGTATTGAATCAATTGACTCATTTTGGCAGCATCCCACATTTGATCATCCTTGCCAGCAAGTAATAATAAAGGACAATCGATGCGCTCTACTGGGATTCTGGCCTGTTTAAAGACGGACATATCTGATAGCCAGGGAATTACATAATTTTTATAAGTAATACTTTTTTCACTGGTTTCAACCTTTTTTACTGGTACAAAAGGCAAAGGTTTGTATTGAAAACTCCAGGGTGAACGGTTGGGTATAGAAGATTTGACAGAAGAAAGCGCAGGCAATAATACACAGGAAGGTGAATAGGCGATGATTCCATCAATATCGTGATAATGACTTCCATACAACAGTGCCAATTCAGCCCCTTTGGAAACGCCCAGCAATACTACTCGATATTTTTTATATTTGCGCTGATTTTTGAGCCAACTTACCGCCTTTGCTAAATACTCTATAGGTATTTCAACAAAAGTGTTGGGCAAAACAGCGGGTGGAGCCGAATAAGCCAACGATAAAATATCATACCCTTGATTGGCCAATGCCCTCAGTGACTTTTCTGGCAGATGGCCCCCATCAAGCCCTGAAAGCGTAATCAAGACCGTTTTCTTAGCCGAAGTTGTATCCTGACCTATCCAATATTTCTTGAAAAGCTTTCCCTTAATCCATTTTTGCTGAATAGGAATTACCTGCACATTGGGTCGTTTTTTTTTACAACCTCCGGCCAATAATAGCAATAACAAGACACCAAAGTATTTCATATATCCATGATACAAAAAAAGACTCCATTGTCCAATAAAAAAATGGCTGAGAAATACCCTCCCAGCCATTTTAAAATCATATAATAAATGTTAGACCTTTTCCTTGGCCAACACTTCTGAGGCATATTTCATAATGGTATTTTTGCCGAGTTGATGCATATGCACTTCATCTGGCCCATCAGCTAAACGAATCACTCTGGCTGAGGCAAAGAAACCAGCCAAAGGAGTATCCCCACTTAAGCCCATTCCTCCAAAGGCCTGCATGGCACGATCTACCACAGTTTGAGTCATACGAGGCGCTACGATCTTGATCATAGAAATCAGTTCCTTGGCTCCTTTAGTACCAGCCTTGTCCATCATATCTGCAGCCTGTAGAGTCAATAAGCGGGCTTGTTGTATTTCACATAACGATTTGGCAACGTCTTGGCGAATACTACTAAATGCCCCAATTGGACGTCCAAAAGCTTCTCTTTGCGCAACACGTTGACTCATCAATTCTAATGAACGCTGGGCCATTCCAATCAAACGCATACAGTGATGGATACGACCTGGTCCCAAACGTCCTTGCGCTATTTGAAACCCTTTGCCTTCGCCTAAAATAAGGTTTTCTTTAGGCACACGTACATTCTCAAGTAAGACTTCAGCATGACCAGCTGGAGAATCATACGTACCAAATACCGAAAGTGGACGCACTATAGTTACTCCAGGAGTATTTTTAGGTACCAAGATCATGCTTTGCTGGCTATGTCGCGCTGCTTCTGGGTCGGTTTTACCCATTACGATAAAGATTTCGCAACGAGGATCCATTGCTCCTGAAGACCACCACTTACGTCCATTGATGACGTATTCATCGCCATCGGCCTCGATAGAACAACGGATATTGGTAGCATCTGAAGAAGCTACTTCTGGTTCAGTCATTAAGAATGCCGAACGAATTTTACCTTCCATCAATGGTTTCAACCATTGACCTTGCTGCTCGTGGGTTCCATACTTGGCCAATACTTCCATATTGCCTGTATCTGGCGCACTACAGTTAAATATTTCGGAAGACCAAACCACTCTTCCCATAATTTCAGCCAAAGGTGCATATTCTAAATTGGTAAGCCCAGGGCTTGCTTCTCCATAACTTGTAGGTAAAAACAAGTTCCACAAGCCAGCATCTCTTGCCTTTTGTTTAAGGTCATCTAACCCAGGCCATACTTTCCAAAAATTCTCAGGGGTATGTGTCCAATGAAAGTACTCTTCTTCAATAGGGTACACATTTGCCTCCATAAAATCCGTGAGCTTTTTCTGAAGGGCTTTTACTTTATCGGTATAGTCAAAATTCATAAGCTAAGTTCTTTAAAGTTTTCTGATATAAAATATATTAAGTGTCGTCTATTGATAGGTATTCAACAATTGGTTTTGAGCTTCTATCGCTTCTTTAAATTCTGCTTTTAGGCTTTGTACCAACGCTTGCACTGGCAACACATCTTTGATAGAAGTCACGCCATGCCCTGCCGACCAAATGGTCTTCCAGGCCTTAGCTTCTGCTTTGGCTGCGTCCAACTCTTCTCCAAAATCTATTTTCTTCTTCAGGTTCCACATTTCTTTGGTAATACCCATAGCCTCTAAGCTCAGGCGAAGAAAATTAGCTGGAACTCCCGAAACAGCCGCAGTATACACAATATCGGAGGTATTGCTTTGAATAATCATATTTTGGTAACCCTCATCGGCTTTGCTTTCGGTAACATTGATAAACCGGGTTCCCATATATGCAAAATCCGCCCCCATTTGTAAAGCACTGGCTACGTCTCGTCCATTACTAATACAACCTGAAAGAATCACCGTCCCATCAAAAAAGCTTTTGATCTCAGATACCAGTGCCATGGGATTCACCGTACCTGCGTGGCCACCTGCTCCTGCACTTACCAGGATCAATCCATCTACCCCAGCTTCTACCGCTTTCTCGGCGTGACGTCGGTTGGTAATGTCATGAAAAACCAAACCACCGTAGCTGTGAACCGCGTCTACCAAATCGGACACTGCTCCCAATGAGGTGATAATCACAGGAACTTTATGTTTAATGCAAAGGTCTAAATCGACTTGTAATCGGGGGTTAGTCTGGTGTACAATCAGGTTTACCCCATAAGGAGCTGCTGGTTTTCCATTGGCCTGAGTATATCCATCTAAATTTTCTTTGATCTCGACCAGCCATTCTTCAAACCCTTCGCTGGTGCGTTGGTTCAACGCCGGAAAGGTGCCAATAATGCCATTTCGGCAACATTCTGTTACCAGTTTAGGGCCAGAAATTAAAAACATAGGGGCCGCAATCACTGGTAGGCTTAAATTATCTGTAATAGAAGTCATGGGTGTGTTTTTGAAGATAGTATATATGATCGTTTAAGGGACGGACCAAAAATATCTTTACCTCGAAATGAGTAACTTATTTTTTTACCATCCTTAAGCAGTTTTGCCACCATCTACCGACATAATATGTCCAGTCACAAAACTTGCTTTATCGGTGCTTAGCCAAATAATAGCTTCTGCAATTTCGTCAGCAGTGCCATAACGCTTCATAGGAATTCCTTCTCGAAGTTTCTCTGCTTTGTCTCCAAAATATTCTGGTTTAAAGAGGTTTGTCAAAGTAAATACCGGGCAAACCGCATTGATTCGGATGCCGTGCTTTGCATATTCCATGGCAGCAGTTTTAGTCATTCCCACCACCGCGTGCTTACTTGCTACATAAGCCAGGTTATTGGGTAACCCTCTTACCCCAGCAATAGAAGAAATATTGACAATGCTCCCACTTTTTTGTTTCATCATTTGCTTGAGTTCTTCCTTCATACAATAAAACACTCCAGTTTGATTGACAGCAATCACTCTATCCCAGGAATCTACAGAGTGTTCGGCGGTTTTTTTCTGATTAAAATCACCTATTCCAGCATTATTTACAGCAACATCTAAACTACCAAACTGTTCTACCACTTGATTGATCAATTGCTCCACCTCTTCTAATTTGGCTACATTCGCTGCTATAAAGGAGGCCTTCCCTCCTGCTTCAGCAATCATTTTTACAGTTTCTTCACCTCCTTTTGGATTAATATCCGAAACTACTACTTGTGCTCCTGCTTTGGCGTACATCAGCGAAGCAGCTCGTCCAATGCCCGAACCAGCGCCAGTAATCATCACTACTTTATCTTGAAATTCCATTGTAATAGCTATTTTATGTAAATCAACCGATATTTTTGGGATTTACAACACTTCTCAAAACATTGTTTTATTAAATTCTTTCCTTACAAAATTATAATAGTAGGGATAACAAGCAAAAGAAATTAGTATAAAAATACTAATTTTGATTATCCATAGGCAAGACTTTCGTTAAATTAAGCCTTTGGAAAACAATAATCGCTTCCAAAAGTCAGTTTTTAAAATACATTGATTACTCCCGCTTAGTTTTTGAAAACTTTCCCTACCCAATTTAAAATCAGGTTGTTAATCACGAAAATTTATTTTCTTATCCTCTGCTTTTCGCTATATTAGAGTTATTTCTCGATTTGCAATCTCGAACTACTCCAAGATTGGACAATGTACAAAACCAGTGTGCGCAAAAATTGATTGAAAACTGTATAGAAACCGTAAAACCTATGAACAAACCGGACACTTTCTCATCAAACTTGTCAAGACCTTTTAGCCTCTTCAGCTTTCTGATTTACCTTATCAGTACAACTACTGTCTTGGGACAATATCAGAATGATTTTTCTAACCCCAAAGTGCGCAAAATAGACTCAGTCGTTCAGCATTTATATAATAACAATCAGTTTAACGGGGCGATCTTGGTAAAAGACAAAGGAAAAGTCATCTATAAAAAAGCGCTGGGTTGGGCAGATTTGGACAAACGTGATACCCTTGATTTGCAAACTCCTATGAGAGTAGCGTCAGTATCTAAGCAGTTTACCGCAATGGCTATCATGATTTTGAAGGAAAAAGGTTTATTAAACTATACCGACACCATCAATCAATACTTCCCGACTTTTCCTTACAAAGGCATTACCATCAAACATTTATTACACCACCAGTCAGGTTTGGCCGATTCTTTTGAGGAACTCAAAGGAGTTACTCGTATGTTCGGAGGTAAAAGATTACTGAATAATGATGATATCATTGCTTATTTTACTGCGGTTCGCCCTAAAATGGAGTTTAAAACCGGTAAAAAAGCAACATATTGTAACACCAATTATATTTTGCTAGCCAGTATTGTCGAGAAGGTTGGCAAAATGCCTTTTGATCAGTTTCTTGATCACCATATTTTCAAGCCATTGAAAATGAATCACACTTTTCTATACCACCCCAAAAAGAATCGCACAAACTTTTACCGAATTATCAAACAAGACACCGCAGTAGTAAAACTAGATACAGTTCAGCAAGACGATGATACACAGGTCATTACCAGTACTTTACAAACCAAAAAGGTAATTATCACCAAAAAGAAAAAAAGGGCCTTGGGGTACTACATAGACCATCGCTATGGCTGGCAATTGTTAGACTATCATTTTTATGATGGTATAGTGGGTGAAAAAAGTATTTGCACTACTGTAGAAGATCTTGCCAAATGGGACAATGCTCTACATAACCGCACTTTATTAAGTGATGCTGCTCAACGAGAAGCATTCAAAATGGCCAAGCTCACCAACAAAAAGGAATATGGTTATGGATATGGCTTCAAAATTTACCGAAAAAAACCCCACATTGTATTTCACCACGGTTTATATAGAGGGTTCCGCAGCTACCTGCAACACAATACAGTAGACAAAACCTTTATTACTATTCTGACCAATCGGGGATTGGGGCGCCAAATGTACCCCATTTACAAAACAATCAATAAGATTTTGTATGACCAGAAGTTTAAAATGCCTAAAAAGATTTGGATTGAGAAAAAAACACTGGCTCGTTTTAAACAACGCTATTGGATAGATTATACCAAAAGAATGCCTCAACTAGATGCCACAAGTTTTGGCAGCAAAGAGAAATAATAAGTACTGCGATCAGCTTTCTAAAATAAAGTTGTATTCCATCCATGTATTTTTTCTAATTTTGTAGCTTCATTGGGCGGGTGATGACCTCATTGAGCATTCAAACACTCGCTGCTACTCAATTTCAAAATTTTACCATGTTAGGATTAAAACTACCAACCGACCCCCGCTGGGTAAATATAGCCGAAAAAAATATCGAAGACATACTCGTAGATCACGCCTATTGCGAGCAAAAAGCGGCTTCTTCTTGCATCTCTTTGATTGTACAATACCCCGAAAAAGATAAACTGGTAGAAATGCTCACTCCAGTAGTTGCCGAAGAATGGAATCATTTTGAGCGTGTCATCGAGGAAATGAACAAGCGAGGTTTTAAACTTGGTCGTCAGCGTAAAGACGAATACGTGGCACAGTTGCTGAAACATATTCGCAAAGGAGGACATCCTGACAATCAGTTTTTAGATAAACTGCTGGTATGCGCTCTAATAGAAGCCCGCAGTTGTGAACGCTTTCGTTTACTTTCAGAAGATATTGCTGACGACGAGCTCAAGAAGTTTTATTATGAACTTATGGTGTCGGAAGCCAACCATTATGTAAACTTTGTAAACCTGGCCAAAGAATACCTACCTGAAGAAACCGTAAAAACTCGCCTGGACGAATTGCTGGAAATCGAAGCCGATATTGTACTCAATTTGGAAGTACGAGGAGACAGAATCCATTGATGAACAGTACTGATGTTGTAGATTAACTAAAACAATTCGATGAAAATTTTTGTGCGCATTTTTTATGCCTTGTTAGTAGGCAGTGGGGTATTTTATGGCTGTGAAGTTACCGCTCCTGACACCGTAGATCCAAGTTTGGTAAATGCCGACCAAGTAGTCAATGAATTTGTCAATATCCAAACCGAAACTCAGGACATTTTGAATATTGTAGCAGATGTACTGATTAGAAAAAGGGATTTGATTGCTAATCCTCCTACCACTCCAGATGTTAGCAATTTTGACGATTGTAATGCTGAAATCACTATTGAGAAAACAACTGCAGGCATTACACAAACCACTATCCAATTTAACGATGTCAGTTGCAATGCTGCAATTACCCAAAAAAACCGTCAGGGTATACTCACAGTCAAGCAGGCAACTAACCTTGGCTATTTAGATAGTGGTCACGAAATGACCATTTCTTTTACCAATTTCCAGATAAACACACGGATAATTACTGGCTCAATCATCGTGAAAAATGTATCTAATAGTACATTCACCGCAGAAGATACTGTAAAGCAACAACTAAATTACGCAGATATTGTGCTCCAAGACAATGGTACTACTTATTCTCTCACCAGTGGATATCAAGAACGAGGACTCATCAGTGGGTTACTAAGTCGTAGCATTGGTGATGACATTTATTGGGCCGATACTACCAATTTCAGTTTCAAGGGATCTGACCAGGCAACCTATACAATCACCCATGATACTACAGCCAACAGTAGCCTCACTTTTAACTATACTTGTTGGCAAAACCAAGTCTTTTTTCCGAATCAAGGCAACATTCAAATCATCTCTGGTAGCTTTACCGCAGATGTAGATTTTGGGAGTGGGGCTTGTGACCCTTTTAAAACGATTACATTACAATAATTTTTATGCAACGACTTATCCTGATAAGCTTAAGCATTTTATTGAGTGTTGGCTCATTGCAAGCTCAGCGTAAATATTACCGACATACCCCACCAAAGATCAAAAGGGTCAATAGCTTTTTTTTCGAAGTTGGCGGCAATGGCATTTATGGCTCGATCAATTATGATCGAGTCATCAACTATGATGCTTTTGCACTTAGTTTACGGGTAGGTGCCAGCATATACCCATCCGAAACACAAACTAATAACAATATTTACCCAGTGATCCCTTTGGAGATTAATACCTTGTGGGGGCGTAAAAATCACTTTATAGAAGGAGGAATAGGCATAAGTACGTTGTTTTTATATCCTGTTACTAGCCAGGAAAATTTTCGCTACCTTTTTTTAGGATCTGCTCGCATTGGTTATCGCTTGCAAAAAGACAATGGTATGTTTCTACGCATTGCCTTTACTCCAGTACTTTTCGATATTGCCGCCAACGAAACCAACAACACCATCAGAGGTTTTAACTTTGTACCTTGGGCTGGTATCTCTATTGGGGAAAGTTTTTAGCGCTGTAGAGTGCAAAATCTGAAAGCCTGACAATTGTCATAGAAAATAAGCGATTCAACTTGTATTTATGCAGTGTGAACCCTAGACATGCATAAATTATGAACGCAACATTAATTAATAAATATAATATACCTGCCCCTCGTTATACGAGCTATCCCACAGTGCCCTTCTGGGAAGCTGATAAGTTTTCTGTCAATCGCTGGAAGCAATCAGTGGTTCACTCTTTTGAAGAAAGTAACCCGCAAGAAGGCATCAGTTTATATATCCATCTTCCTTTTTGTGAACAATTGTGTACCTTTTGTGGCTGTAACAAGAGAATTACCAAAAACCACCAAGTAGAGCACCCTTATATAGACACCGTGCTCAAAGAGTGGCAGATGTATCGTGGCTTGTTCAGTCATCCACCACGTATCAAAGAACTACATTTAGGTGGCGGAAGTCCTACCTTCTTCCAGGCTAAAAATCTAGCTTATTTAATAGAGGAGATTCTAAAAGATACTCAGTTAGATGATCAACCAATGTTTAGTTTTGAAGGTAATCCTAACAATACCACCGAAGAACACCTCAAAACACTATTTGACTTAGGGTTTCGACGGGTAAGTTATGGTATTCAAGATTATCATCCCGCCGTTCAAAAGGCAATTCGTCGAATTCAGCCTTTTGAACAAGTACAAAAAATTCACGAACTCAGCAGAAAAATAGGCTATACATCGGTTAACCACGACTTAATTTATGGCCTACCTATGCAAACTTTGGATAGTGTACTAGATACTATTCAAAAAACCCAACAGCTTCGCCCTGACCGAATTGCTTTTTATAGCTATGCCCATGTGCCCTGGATCAAAGGTAATGGCCAACGTGGTTTTTCTGAAAAAGACTTACCTCAGTCTGCCCAAAAGCGTAAGTTATATGAAGAAGGTCGCAAACTACTAGAAAACAGTGGCTATTATGAGATTGGGCTAGACCACTTTTCCTTAAGAGAAGATGATTTATATCAGGCACTTGAGCAAGGTGACTTGCACCGGAACTTTATGGGATACACCTCCTCAAAAACACAATTAATGGTTGGGTTGGGTGTGTCTTCTATCAGTGATTCTTGGTATGGGTTTGCCCAGAACGTGAAAAAAGTAGAAGAATACCAACATTTAGTCAATCAAGGGGAGTGGCCCGTTTTTAGAGGACACCATCTCACTCCAGAAGATTTGGTAATCAGGCAACATATTTTAAATCTTATGTGCCAACTAGAAACAAATTGGGAAATGAGCACTGCTTTTTTTGCTGAGCTACCTCAAACCTGGAAAAGACTAGAGGTATTTCAACAAGATCAACTCATAGAGTTAAATGACCATAGTATGCGCATAAAAACTGCTGGTCAACCATTTTTACGAAACATATGCCTGGCATTCGATACTCGCTTTTGGCGTAAGCAACCTGTAGGGCAAACATTTTCTATGTCCATATAATATTTCGCTAAAAATATATCAGCAAAATATTATATATATCATTGATTATTAGATAGTAATAAAATGACAGTTCAAAAATAACTATTTTTTTTAGTACAAAGGGGGGAGAGATTTGCTTTTATAAATGTACTACTAGTAAAATTAGCAGACTAGAATTACTTAAAAACTCAGTAGTTATTATGAAAAGCTTATTTATTGCTGAAAAATATTATACACCACAAATATCTTTTGATGTAGAAAATAAACTATTTGAAATTAGTGGTGAATCATTCAGTGAATACTCAATGGAATTTTATGAGCCAGTATTACAATGGCTGGAAGCTTACACTCGAGAGATTCACGCCAACATCGTATTTAACTTTAAGGTATCCTATTTTAACACCAGCAGCTCTCGCCGTTTGTATGAAATTTTCAAAATATTAGACAACTATCACAAGGCCGCTAAAGGTTATGTAAAAGTTCATTGGTATTGCTCTTCTGATGATATGGACATGATCGAGGCTGGCGAAGATTTTCAAGAAGATTTTAACCTACCTTTTGAGATCGTTTTGCAAAAACGAAGCATGGTAGCTTAAATTTAGCTTTAACTTATACCTTTATTACCTCTATCCTCTGCTGGTAACTACTGAAAATATAAGGTTTGTGCTTCAATTATTATGACAATCATTCTTTCTTTCAAAAAGTGTAAACTTGGTTTTATACGCTATATTGGTCAGTGAAGCACAACCTTTTCTTCTATGGTTCCCCATCTATTTACTTTTCTTTTTTAAACTTACCGATAAATAACTCTTCATCATCGGTAGTTACTTTCCAATAATAGGTCCCTTTCTTTAAATCTTTCAATAGATGGGCAAATTTCTGATCATTTTTCACCTTTTTGAAAGGTAACTCCATCAAAACTGCCTTATTCATATCTGAAGATTCATATACCGTGAGGTACAAGGTATGATCGCCCTCATACTTTACTTCAAATAGCACTTCGTTGGCAGAAAGTTTTGTGCCAGCTACGGGGCTAATTACGGACAAGGATTCTTTAGAAGATCGACTATTTTGATAATTGGCTAGCTCATTTTCCCAGTATTGGATCTCTCGGTTATTGGCTGCAATTAATTCCTGTGCTTTTACATCAATGGTAGGCCTCTTAGGTTTTGGGGTAATGGTCTTTGGTAGCTTTTGTTCATTCGCTGCGATTTGTTGGGTAGTAGTTTGGGTAATGGTCTTAATTGGTTCTTTTGCCAATTTCTTCTCAGCTTTTTTATCATCAACCAATTGCGCTATAGGAAGCATTATTTCTTTGTTAGCGAGCGGTTTACTGGCTACTTCGGCAATTGCCTGGTTTTGCTTGAGTCTGTTGGTATTTTTATAAAATCCCCAAGCCCCCATACCTACCAGTAATACGGTAGCGGCCGCGGCTTGCCACATCCATCTATTAGAATACGCAGATTTTTTAATAACAACTGGTTCGGCAGGCTTAAACTCAAACTGGTAACTTTTCGACCTTATGTTATCAATTAGGCGGTCATGGTCAAGGTCTTCGTATCCGTCTAACAAGCTGGGGTCTTCGTCTAACATTCGCTTCGCTACTTTTTGTAGACGCATACCTTCCACAACTGCTTCCAGAAACGGGTCATTAGCTAGTAATTTTTCAAAAGCTTCAGTTTGTTCGTCCGACATTTTTCCACTAAGGTAGGCTGCAATCTGATCTTTCGAATAAAAAGGATGTTTTTCCATAGATTGATGATTAGATTTTTTGCTTCTTTTCATAAAAGATAAAGAGGTCAAGTTTAGATCTTGTCACCTTGTACCAGGGCTCTTATTTTCTTTTGTGCTCGCTCTTTTGTTTTTCTGTAAAGGGCTACGTTGAGTTTCTTCCCAAATTTCTTTTGGTAATCACTCTTAATCATATTCACAATTTCTTCTTGTTTGTGAATATCTTCATAACTCATAACCGCTTTCATAATAAAAGCTTGTTTTTCATCTAAACATGCAAGCACTACATTGATGTCTTCGCTCAAAAACATCTCATACACTCCATCAAAATGTACTGTAGAAGCATACTCTTGGCTATCATCTTGATGAATCATCATCCGATTGAATTTTCGAAAATGATAGAAGGCAGTATTTTTGGCGATTGTAAACATTAAGGCCCTCACCTCGTCGTCGTTGCTGACCCGGTGACTATATTTCAAAAAAAAGCTCTCCCAAGATTCTTGCAGAACATCTTCAATATCTTTGTTGATGTCTGTATATCCCCAGAATTTTCCCAGTATTTTTTTGATGAAAGGATAAAGTTCCTTATCTACTTCTCTGATGAAATCTTCTCCGAGCATCTATCTTCTTGTTGAACCTTTAGTTATACAATGCATTTGAGGGGGAAAAATGACAAGTTAACATACTTTTATCATCTTACTACACATTTACTCATCTACATTTGCCTGATTAAAAAAAATATTTTAGTAAGTCACTTATCCTTATTTACCTAATCCATTCACGTTTATTTCATCTAGTTTGTGCCTACCCAAACTATTCTATGTGATCATAATTATTTATTATGAATGGTTACTTGACTTAGCGTATGTTGTAGTAACGCTTTTGTAGAGATTTACGCTGTAAAAAGAACTATTTTATTATTACACACGTGCCTTTTTCTTATTGAAGGCAACTTTCACTGTATTCGTTAGTAGTTGTAAATATACTAAAAAATATTGTAACCTTAAGTTTAGTATTTTTATACTAATTTTATTGTGTTATAAGTATATAGATTATAACTTTGACAATATACCCAGGTCAAGAATACTACGCTAACAGGCAGATGAAGGAAAGCAAAAAGAAGATCATACTAACAGCCATTGAGTTGTTTAACCAAAATGGTGTGGGCAACGTGCGAGTGCATGATATCGCCAAAGCTGCGCAAATTAGTCCAGGGAATTTAACTTACCATTTTCCTACCAAAAAGGCTTTAATGGAGGCTGTGTACATTTATATGAAGAGTCGCTTGGAAGAATTTACCTTGGTGGAAGATAACCCAGTAGATATCGTGGTGGATGCCTTGAAAAAAACCAGAGATTACCTGAATTTTCAAATCAAATTCCGCTTTTTCTATCGCGATACGCTCGAAATCACCAAGCTTTATCCTGATATACGGCAAGCTTATCGCAAACGGATTCAGAACGTGATTAACTTCAACCGCAAGCTTATTTATCAAGCCGTACAGCAAGGCTATATGCAGGCAGAATCACACTCAGGACAATACGATATGCTCGCTCGCAATGCTTGGGCCATTCTCAACTCGTGGTTGATAGAGCAAGAAATTATGGGAACCAATATTTTGGAAGGGGTCAAAGCCTCTCTTGAACTACATTACCCATATTTCACTCAAAAAGGGCGTGAGTTTTACGATAAAATGATTGAAGTATTGCCCAAACTTGCGGCTTCTGAAAATCTACAAAACCTTGAATAAATAACTTGAGTGTGCCTTACTTATCTTTTTAGCAGAGCAGTACCTTGAGCATTTAAAACAACTTCAGAAACTATTTAAACCCTCTTTCTTATGTTATTAAACAATCAAATTGTAGCCACAGGTGAACAGATAAAAAAACTTGCGCAGGACTACCCCAAAAACACCCCAGTAGTGATGGTAAACATCCTGAAATTTAAAACAAAAACAGACAAAGGTGATGAAAGCGGTCAGGCAGCCTATATGCGTTATTCGCAAAATGTGGCTCCATTACTTGCAAAAGCTGGTGGTCAGGTATTGTGGTCTGGGCAAGTAAATACTACAATAATTGGCGATACTGAAGATCAACCAGATATGATACTTGTGGTAGAGTATCCTTCAATTCAAAACTTTTTGGCCATGGTTACCTCTCCCGAATATCAGGCGGTTAAAGAAGATCGCGAAATTGCCTTAGAATATGGAGGCTTATTGGCTTCTTCAAGTTTGATAAAATCATAAACCAACTGAATAAAAGATTATATGAAAGCAGTACTTTGTAAAGAGCTGGGACCACCTTCCCAACTTGTAGTAGAAGAGGTAGAGAGCCAAAAACCTGGCAAGAAAGAAGTTTTAATAGAAGTAAAGGCTTGTAGTGTAAATTACCCAGATACTTTGATCATTCAGGGGTTGTATCAATTCAAACCCTCTCTCCCTTTCTCCCCTGGGAGCGATATCGCTGGCATTGTAAAAGCAGTGGGCGAAGAAGTAAAACACGTAAAACCTGGACAAGAAGTCTTTGGCCTGGTGCCTCATGGAGGGTTTGCCGAAGAAGTGATTGCTCCTGCCAATAGTGTATTTCCTAAACCTGCTGCGATGGATTTTAAGGTAGCTGCTTCTTTTATGATGGCCTACGGTACTTCATACCATGCGCTCAAAGATAGAGCTAACTTGCAAGAAGGAGAAACCTTATTGGTATTGGGTGCTTCGGGAGGTGTAGGTTTAGCAGCAGTAGAATTGGGTAAGTTGATGGGTGCCAAGGTAATTGCGGCTGCTTCTACCGACGAAAAACTGGCCTTGTGCAAAGAATATGGTGCTGACGAAACCATTAATTATGTTCAAGAAAACCTCAAAGAACGCGTAAAAGAGCTTACTGGTGGCAAAGGTGCCAATGTGGTATATGATCCAGTAGGTGGCGACTATAGTGAAGCTGCATTGAGAGCTACTGCTTGGGAGGGTCGCTTTTTGGTAGTCGGTTTTCCCGCAGGTATTCCAAGCATCCCGCTAAACCTTGCCTTGCTCAAAGGGTGTCAAATTGTAGGGGTTTTTTGGGGAAGTTTTGCTATGCGTACTCCGCAAAAGAATATGCAAAACACGATGACTTTGATTAATCATTACTCTAAGGGAGATTTAAAACCACACATTGATCGCACTTATTCTTTGGAAGAAGCGCCTCAAGCCCTTCAAGATATGATGGATAGAAAAATAAAAGGGAAAATTGTGATTGAGCCTTAATTCAATTTTCCTCTTTTTATAAAGTATTGATTGTACAACTGTTTCGCAGTTTATCGTGAAATAATTGTACAATCACACTTACCTTTAAAGATCAAAATAAAACAATTGCTGGCGAGTTCCTGCGATTTTCCAGGCGATGGCTTGTTCTTGGGTAGATTTAATCACCAGACCTTGGTTAAGTTGATAAATCCTGGCATATTGATCTGATACTTCTACAACCATATACTCTTCTAGCTTGCCAGATTGTTCTTCCTTTACTGCTTCTTGTACATGTGTAGGCAAATTGATGGTCTCCCACTCGACTTCTTGCGAAAGTTTCCAACGAAAAGCCCTTTGCTCCAGATACTTGGTAAAACTTTCGGCCACCGGTCTGTAATCATTATAAAACACTCCCTGTTTGTTTAAAGCCCTCATTTCACTGGGCAGGCAATCCATACAGGTATGTAACACGTCTTGTGGATTATCGTCGTCAAAATCTATATCCAAAGAAGGTAAATAAGTAGATTTCTCATGGAGCATCCCATATATAAATACTTCCCCTTTATGCTGATGATAATACCCTGCATATTGTAATTGAAAATCGAGCAACGCATCCGTCAACATCAACTGATTTCGCTCAAATGCATTTCTGATCACTTCTTCATTACTCACATAAGGCCTTCTGGGAATAGAGGCCAAATACTTCATCAATGTTTTCGTACGCATTTTTTATACAACTTGTGTAAACAAAAACTATAACTCACGCTCTTAAAACTTTATACAAAACAGCCCATAAAATAAAAAATACGGGTTAGTTGTTATATCACGCTGAGTAGAATTACCCAAAATTTCAAATATGACAATCATCATTTTTTCGCTAAGTGTTATCACCTAAATTTGTTTATATAATATTTGTAATAATTAGGTTATCCCCGACCAAACATTGCATTGCCATGAAGATCTATAAATTTTTTAAATTAAGCTTTCTCGGATTTACCGTCGCCATACTAGTCACGGGATCCATTATTTACCTCCAAAGCCTCATGCTGCATAAGGATGTAGCACAACTGGTATTGGTAGAAGAACCTATGGAAAAAGCGGTTTTAGCTGTAGAGATATTATCTTTGAAAACAGCTGGAAACGTTAAATCCATTCATTATCTGCAAAATCCTCATATTGTAGATACGCTCAAAAAAAATCAAACACAGTTAGAGGCCCAAATCAGTCAGATTTATAAACTCAACAAAAAACATAAGATTTTTGAGAAAACGGATTTATTAGAAAGTACTTACCAGGCATTTAACCAAGATATCTCTGACGTAATTGTAGCATACGAATCCAACCCTGAGGAGTTTGCCAAAAGTAATATATCAATGCTTCTTGCCATGGATAATTCGTTAAACGCCCTACAATCAACGATTAACAACCACATAAAGCCTATCATTCAGCAAAACAATCAACAAATACTCACACAATCTCAAGTTAGTTCAATGCTGATCAATGCCATGGTGCTTACCAGCTTAATTGCTCTTATGATTGGCGTCTATTTCAACTCAAGGTACTTTAAACGGCACATTATCCAGCCTTTGCTCACCTTAAACGATCATGCACTCGAGCTGTCAAAAGGCTTATATTCTGAACATTGGGGAAGCTTGGTGATTCCCAAAGGCAGTCATGAAATTCAGCAACTATTTGCTTCATTTAATAAGATGGCAGCAGGTATACATGTGCTGTTCAAGCAAGAAAAAAAGAGCCATTCCAGGTTACAAAAACTCAATCAAAACTTTCGTAAAGCTCAAAAAATTGCCCAAATGGGAAGCTGGGAAGTAGATTTAAAAACCCAAAAGGTTTCGTGGAATGACCAAATGTATGACATTTATGGGATTCAAAAAGGGAGCAAAATTGATATAGACATCGTCACTCCTCAAGTACATCCGCAAGATTCTGAAAAAGTCACTGATTTGGTGAATAAGCTAATCAAAGAAGCTACCCCCTACTCTGTCAATTACCGGATCAACCACCCTAAAAACGGGGGATGGCATCACTTACATTCTGAATCGGAAATAATTTACGATGAGCAACAAATTCCTCTTAAGGCCATTGGTATTACCCAAGATGTAACTCATATCAAAAAAGCCCAAAACTTACTTGAAAGTTATCGTAAAATCCTCGATAAATCGGCGATCGTAGCCACTACCGATGTCAAGGGTGATATTACATACGCCAATCAAAAATTTTGTGAAATTTCGCGTTATAGTCAACAAGAACTTCTGGGTCAAAATCATCGCATTCTTAAGTCAGGTACTCACCCCGATGAAATCTATAAAGAGCTTTGGCGTACGATAGCTCAAGGAAAAACCTGGCAGGGAGAAATTCAAAACAAGGCTAAAGATGGCTCTTTTTACTGGGTAAAGGCGACTATTATGCCTTTTATGGATGAAAAAAATAAGCCTTATAAATACATGGCTGTAAGGTATGACATTACCCGACAAAAAAACCTTGAGCTTGATCTCAAAAAACAGGTGATGCAGCTGAATGACTACAAATTTGCCTTGGATACTGCCGCTATTGTAGCCACTACTGATGTAAAAGGTAGGATAACCTATGTGAACGATCGCTTTTGTCAAATTTCTAAATATCCCAGAGAAGAGCTGCTGGGCCAAGATCACCGTATAGTCAATTCTGGTTATCACTCCAAAGAATATATCCGTAAAATGTGGCAAACCATTGCCAAAGGACAGGTATGGAGAGAGGAGTTTAAAAACCAAGCCAAGGACGGAAGCTACTATTGGGTAGATACTACGATTGTGCCCTTTTTGAACGACCAAGGTAAGCCTTATATGTACCTGACCATTCGTTTTGACATTACTCATCGTAAAGAACTAGAAGATGCCTTACGTGCTCACCAAGCCGTACTAGAAACCAAGGTAAAGCAGCGAACGCAGCAATTGGAAGATGAACGCAATCGGGTAAGTGAGATGTATGAAGAGTTGATTGTACAAAATGAATTGATTGGAGAAAAAAACAAGAATATTACAGATAGTATAGAATACGCTCTGAAGATTCAGGAAGCTACACTCCCTCAGATAGATAAGATCAAAGCTCAACTTCCTGAATTGTTTATTTTATTCAAGCCTCGTGATATCGTAAGTGGGGATTTTTACTGGTATTCGGAAGTAGACCAACCATTGAACTTGAATAGTTATGCCAGTAAGGTATCAAAAAAACTAGTATTGGCTGCTGTAGATTGTACTGGACATGGGGTACCAGGAGCTTTTATGAGTATGATTGGCAACCAGTTACTCAACGAGATTGTCAATGAAAAAAACATTGTGGAACCTCACTTTATTCTCAATGAATTGAACAAAAAAATACGCACCGCTCTTCAGCAGGATGAATTGGACAACCAAGACGGGATGGATATTGCGATTTGTGTCATTGACAAAGATCAGCGAAAACTAGAGTTTGCCGGGGCCAAAAATCCATTGATTTACACGCAAAATGGTACTTTAGGAGAGCTTAAAGGAGATAGAATAAGCATTGGTGGTCTTCAGCGTCCAGGATTTATGAGCTACACCAAGCATACTTTATCGCTCAAATCTGACCAAACCTTTTACATTTTTTCTGATGGTTACCAAGACCAAATGGGTGGTCCTAAGGGGCGAAAGCTTATGCGACGAGGGCTTTATAAATTGCTTGCTGACAACCAACACTTGCCTATGCATCAGCAATTTAAGGTATTGGAAGAAGCTTTTGCTGATTGGAAAGGCAATGGTTACGAACAATTGGACGATGTGTTGTTGATGGGCTTTAGAGTGAATGAATTTTAAATAATGAGGCTGCATTATTAGTTAGTTTGAACAGAAGGGAGGGACTATCTAACAATGCAGCGACTACCAGCAATAAATGATTATTTACTTTCTTTGCTTTCTTTATTTTCTGGCTTATATATTTTAACTTCAGTAGCAGCAGGGCCTTTTTGTCCCATTACAACCTCATAAGTCACCATGTTATTTTCTTTGATATCCTCCAAAACGTTGTTCACATGAACAAAGATCTTTTCTTGTGTTTTGGAATCTTTGATAAAGCCATATCCCTTATCATCATTAAAAAACGTCACCACTCCTTTTCTTACCGGATCGTCATCCTCTTCGTGTTTTGGCACACCCAGCTCTATGTCTTCAGCATTGATTTCTTCCTTCTTTTGGTCAGGATCGGGGGGAGTAGTGGTAATGTTACCAAACTCGTCCACATAAGCCATCATATCTTCCAGCTTACTGGATTTGTCTTTTTCTTTGCGATCTAATCGCTTTTGTGCTTTTTCTTTCCTTTTACGTTCTTTTTTACTTCTTACTTCTTTTTTTCCGAATGTTTCTCGAGATCTACCCATAGATAAAGTTTAGTTAATAAAAAATACAAGAACATTACACGCCTTATAAATTGATACAATACAAAGGTTAAGTAGTTGTCAACGGTATGGGCTTGTAATGATGAGGCCATCAATTGGTTTCTTAATATGCCATTTTAACAACCTGGTTTCGTCAGATTATTGAGTGTTCAGTGACAGAGAGGTGTGCAAACCACAACGTTTGATATATGGAGTATTTAAGAAAGGGGTCAAAAGCCTTTGAAACATAAAGATAACCTTTTTTTAGGCAGGAAAAAAATTAGTGTCGGAAGTATTTGAAAATCAGGAAGTAAGTATAGAGAAAAACCTTTGCCAATTATCGTTGAAAAGTGACTGTTTTGCCATCTGAATGGGTGAGTACAAAGCCAGTATTAGAATCGTTGAATTGTAATTTCAAGACTTTTTTTGTTTCGTTATCTCTTGCCCAAAAAACCTTTCGGCCAGGATAAAAACTGACCGAATCAAAATATTGGGGTCGCTCTTGTCCTAACATCTGAACCGTAAGCCGCAACTTAGATGCTTTCACAGAGCCTATAAAACAGTACCCTTGGTAGTCTTTAGTATGATACCCCCCTTCTGGTCGGTTATAGCGCTCATTGATGGCCTTTATTTTACCATTTGAAAGTATCTTATATTTGAAAGCATCAAAATAAGTTTTATGCTCAGGGTGCAGGTATGATATTCCTTTGTAAACAGTTTTGCGTGTAATGTATATTTCGTCTTGATTCAATACCCCTCTTCGGGTGTCTGATCCACTTTTAAAATATAACTTTTTATATCCCAGATTCATCCCATCTATAAAGTGACCCGATTTAGAAAAATTGACCAAATAAGTGCTATTACTGATGACTCCTTCAAAAGTATGTTTCTCAAAGTTAAACAATAGCGTATGATAATTTTCATGCAAGTTTAATCGAGCTACATAATGAAATTTCCATCCCCCCATAGGCGATAAAATAGAGGAGAATGCGTTAAACCGAGCCTGGTTAAACTTCACTTCATTATTTTTGCTTGCCAAATCCAACGCTCCATACAGTCCAATGCCAATATAGCCATTTAGTAAGTCTTCGTATTTAGGTAAGATAAACTTGATCATCAACTCTATCGGAATAGGATTCTTAATTTTGAGCCTTGAGGTAACATCTATCTTGGTGGAGGTGTCCTTGGGGAATTTTGATAAAAAATATGCAAAGGATTTATCGACGGAGGAAAGTACTCTTTTGAATAACTGTTTACTTTTATCGGGGTTTTGGCAAATAAAGGACTGAAAATCAGCTGAAAACGAAAAATCACAAATATATTCACTCTTTGAAAACTTAACTTTGATTGTTCGCTTCACTTGACTACTCTTCAAGACCTTCATCTCTTTTACCTTGTCATCTGGAAGGTAGACATTGGCTTTATAATACAGGTATAACTCATCATGCGAATGCTGCCAAACCAACGAAACCACTTCTCCCGATTGATGATCCAGATAAGTACCTGATACTTTGCTTCCCAGCAAACCTACTTCTTGAGCTGCAATACTTGGAGAGACAACCCATAACGCTAATAGGAGGCTAATTAAGTTGATGTAGGTAGGTTTGATCTTAGTTTTTGATATTTTATGCATATTCGATAGTGTATAAGAATTTATGTAATTACCCCAATGGGTACGCTCATACATACCAGATAGGCTAAAAAGTCACCTATGAACATTTAGTTTCTGCCGAATATTACAATTCCCCACCTCTTTACACTTCATTCAGAGGTGGGGAATTAATAAATTTTACGTTATGAGCAAAACTTGCTTATCTCTTGAGTATGGTCATCATCTTGCGATATTGATTACTGCGAATTTCTAATAAGTATGACCCTGGGTTTTTCATCCACTTTTCAAGGTCAAATTGTAATAATCCAAAAGATTTTTCTTCTCCAATTGTTTTGGTACCGCTAGTCAATACCTTACCTTGATTATCCCTTAACACATAGGTTACACTACTTAGGTTTTCAGGAATTCCTTTGACTTGAACTACTCCATTTAATGTAGGATTTGGATAGGAGGAAATCTTAGGAGATCGACGTCTTTTTTCCTGGGTTTGACTGCATAGTTGAATGTTTTTCAGGTAATTGCTGCTCTCCAAAGGAGGTTGTCCATCCCAACTGAATTTAAATCCAAGCAAAGCGGTGGTGTTGGCCGTTGCCGTGAGACGCACTGTATACTTTCGGAAACCATTGGTAGCTTGCCCCAACTCAACTACGGCCAGTTTATGGATTTGCTTAGGGCCATTCCAGATAATATCTGATACCCAACCCATTTCTAACGAGGCAGGTGGCATTGAACTGCTTGATTGAAGCTCAAAAGACAACTCATAGGTCTGATTGGCCTGTAATTGTACTGGTTTACCAGTATTAATTGCCCAAAGAAAGTTTTGCCCCCAGGCACGGTGAGTCACTTTTATATTTCCGGCACCGCTACTGGCACCCGATTGATTATTTTGATCGTTCCAACCATTGCGTACTACCCAATTGCTGGCTGGCAAACCCAATTGTTGTTGGCAACCGGGCGTGGGAGCTGGCGCGTTATTTTCTATTACATTTACCGTAATAATTGTCGAGGTATTTTCTGCATTTTGGTTGTCATAAGCTTTGGCTTTTAGGATATGGCTACCTGCCTCACTATTTTTCCATTCAAAGCTCAAAGCTCCACCATTGGCTTCAGCTACCTTCTGATCATCGATATACAATACTGTTTTAGTTACCTGTCCGTCAGCGTCAGAAGCATTTACTGCTACATTAATCGTTTGGCCAGCCTCAAAATCTGTCGCATTCACGGGCGAAGCAATGCTTACTTCTGGCTTCTGATTCACAGGTGGCGGTGGAGGGGTGCCATTAGAAGAGCACACTTGAATTTGTTTTAACCACTGATGAATTGTAGTTGAAGGCTGTCCATTCCAACTAAGCTTAAAGGCCAAAAGTGCTTCTGAATTTGCTGGAGCTTTTAATGTAATGGTATAGTTTTTAAAACCACTACTGGATGTTACCTCTGATACCGCACTGGTGTATACTTGCTGAGGTCCATTCCAACTAATGTTGGAAACAAAAGCTGCTTCAATTGCCGTAACAGGATGATTTGGATCAACTTGAAGACCAAAAGACACTTGATACACCTGGTTGGGGGTAAGCTGTAATGGTTTTTGCTGATTGATCACCCAAAGGTAGTCTTGCCCCCACTGGCGATGAGTCACCTTTAGGTAATTTGTTTCGTTACTTGTTCCAGATTGGTTGTTTTGATCGGCCCAGGCATTGCGTACTACCCAATTGCTGGCGGGACGCTCTAAGTTTGCCTGACAGTTTTGAGGTACTGTAGGATCAAATAAATCGATGGTCACCGAAGCCGAACTATTCTGTGCACCATCATTGTCATAGGCTTTGGCAACGAGCACATAAGTACCTGGAGTACTATTTTGCCATCCATAACTCAAAGAACTACCTGTACTTTCAGTTACTTTTTGTCCATCTACCAATAGCTCTATTTTTACAACTTCACCATCTATGTCTGAAGCATTTGCTTCAATATTGATAAGTTGATTGATCTCAAATGAAGCCAAATTGGCGGGGGTGGTGATGGCTACTTGAGGTTTTTGATTGACGGGAGTACCTCCACCAGACGTAGGTAAGAAGAAATTCCCTGTCAGTTGAAATAAGTAAAGTGTTTTGAGGCTTTGGTTAAAATAAGAGAAATCATCGTTTAGATTAGCCAAATCGGTGTAAGAAGCATCTAAGTGCGCTTGTTGCTCACCAGCAATAGCGGCATTGGCAAAAGCACCTACAAAAGTACTGTTGTGATACTGCCCGTATACACTACCGTTTTGATAATACCCATCTTTGATATTGGTCGAACCTCCCAATTGAACCCGAACAAAATCGGACGCTTTTTTACAGTAAGTTGCCGCTTCGGCAGTACCAAACCAAATGTAGTCGGTAGCAATACGCCAGGGGGTACGGGCTGCATCGTAATGATAACGACGTCCTCCCGAAAAATACCCGCCTGCTTGTGACGAATGGCTACCATTGGCACTGCACCAATCAGATACCAAACCACCTGCGGCGCTGTTTACACTTAGGTTTTTATTGATAACTTCATAAGATTTATCTGCCACCTGATTCCAGAAACTTTGATCATTGGTAAACTGACCAAACACCCGATAATAGGCTGGCGAAAAATAAGAGGGGTTGGTAAGACTACTGCCTCCAAATGCATCGCCTGGCTTGAGTACAAAAGTACCCGATTCTACCTCATGTTGCTTAATACGAGCTACATGATCTTTGGCCGCTTTCTGATAGTCGATGGCTCCCTGACTCCCCCACTGATAGTGAGCTACAATCAAGGCCATAGTAGCATCCAGGTCTCCATCGGTAGCTCCATTAAAGCCACTGGCATTGCTACAGCCTTCTATTCGCCAATTCATAAAACCATTGTTATTGGCATGATCAAGATAGTATTTCCACAATCCATCAAAAATGGTTTGCTCTCCCGCATAGGCAGTCAGCAACATACCATAGGCAATGCCTTCAGAAACAGTTTGAGAAGGGTTGTCAAATTTTACCCGATAACGGCCATTGGCACAGGGGGTTAGAAAATTTGTTTTCCAGGTATTATAGGCTTTTTGCGCATCCTGGGCCGACGCATTTTGGGGCTTGAGCCCATAGTCGTACGTCTTGTTTTGGGGAAAAGGAAAATTTTGGGCTTGTACCTGGGCAATGCATAGGCACAAAAATACCATGAGCTGGGTAATTATTCTTAAAAATCTCATTATGGTTAGGAAACTTTATATGAAAAAATAATTATAGTATTCTCATCTTAAAATTGCCCTGATGTGTATATTCTTTCTGCTGGTGTGATAAATGTTATTCTAATCTCTTTAAACCTGTACAAAGAACTTATAACTTCACTAAAGATTGTAGGGGATTTGGGTAGAAAAATAGCGGATGTAATAATTTGCCTGGATAAGCCAAAGTGACCGCATCTGATAAGTTTTTTAGAGTAAAAATACCTATATCCAAGCATAATCTGGATGTAATAAACTGAGCTTGATTGTTTAGTCAAAGCAACAAACTTAGTTCTTCTGACAGGTCATTACACATTTTTCCAAATATTCAATTTTGTTGAGTAGAATGCGATAATACTACTTTATGACCTGTTATTTCAAGCCTGTATTTACCGAAGTAAGTATCACTTGTTCAATAAATTTCAACACCAATAGTGGCTGCTCCAAAGGGCTTACGTGCCCACCTGGCATTTCCTGAAGGATCAATACCTCTCCAGAATATACCTGCATAATCACCGACCAATCAGTCATTTTGATGGCTCACGTATTCATTCTCCATTGAAAGAATTCAAGTGAAGCGATACCTACAACCTTTGCCCTTTGGGCAACTTTTGTCGGTGGTGCTACGCTCAAATATCAAAAAAGGAAGAGGCACTAATTATTAGTTATTTAAAGTTAATTTAGTAGTCAATATTTTGTCACACCGAGCCTGCCGAGGTGTCTACTTGCGGGATACCTGCCAGATGCCTCAGCAAGCTCGGTATGACACTCAACCTATCCTCCCCATTGGTATGCTTTAAAAATTAAGTATTAAGACTCGGAGCAACAAAACTTAGGCTTTTAGTATTGCACCAATCAACTAATAATCAATACTTTACGCAGATAATTATTAGCGAATTTTCATTTATATTTACTCTAAGAAACCAAAACTATCAATACAACTTTAAGAGTTTGTTGGCATCATCTAATTATTGGTTTCAACTTTTGAAGTAATCAATTTTAAACCACTGGCTCATCGGGTGAATTATCAATTAATTTTTGGATCAGGGTATCCAATCCATTTTTGCGGGCCTCGTCTACAGCAGCTTGTCCTGCTTTTTGCAACTTGGTAATGTTGTCGGGCGAAGCATCGGCCATATCGCTAGAATAATCTTTGACGTAATCTTCTGGCACATCTACTCGAAGATAATTGCTCTTGTCTTCCTGTTCCAAAGATTCATAAATCCAACGCATTTGGGTAGTCACTGTATCCAAGGCACCATCCATCATAATATTGGGAATATAGGTGGCCCACTTACCTACCCACCACTGGCCACTATTGCCCAGTTTTTTCATTTGAAACTGCCCTCCTCCCGTGCCAATTGACAAAATCAGCATATCCTTGGCTGTAGGTTGGTTAATTTGAGGAAAGTTGGTTTTTCTACATTCCGTGTAGGCCACCATTGTAGGGTCATTGGCAAATACACCTCCGTCAATGTTAACCATTTGTTCACCAGTAGCCAGATTAGTAATATCGGCTGGCGGAAAATAAGTAGGTGCGGCCGAAGTAGAACGGGTAACATCACGTACATAAAATTCTCTATTTTTGCTGGGAGCCTCTCTACTATCAAAGAAAAAGGGCGCGGTAGCCTTCATATTATAGGTGGTTACCAAGCACTTACGCATTAGTTCGCTTAGTTTAAGCTCTCCGAATTCTTTTTTAAAAATTTGCTCAAGAGCATTGGGTTTGTACTGGGTAGCATTAAACAATTGCCTTAAACCCAGCCAAGTACTGCGCTTAGACTTATTGAAAATGTTGTACCCTTCTTTGGCATAAAAATCAAGGGCTTCTTGGGTAGTATATTTGGCCGAGGGGGCATTGGGTTCAGAAGCGTCGTTGGGTACCAGGTAAAAACACCCCAAAATTCCCCCAGTACTAGTACCAGCCACCAGATCAATATAATCGGCCAAACGGGCATTGGGCTTGCCACTTTTCTTTTGTAACTCTTCTTCTACGTACTTTAGCACTGTGGCTGGAATTACACCACGAATTCCGCCACCATCCAAGGATAAGATTCTTACTTTTTTGCTCATGAGACTGTTTATTTTTGAGGATTTACATATGCTTTAAAATAGATACTTATTCTCATTTGTGCAAAGGAGTCGGTGGTGTTTTTAAAATCGTATCCAGAATCTTATTTTATCTCACAAACTTGTAGTAACTTATGACGTTTATTACAAACTATTTATGGAAAGAGCAATGAATGACTACCAACACATCCTTATCATTGATGATGACAAAACATTTATAAAAGTAAATCATAAAATTTTTAGTAATCTTACTGGCTGCACCAATGTTAACTTTAAAATGAGTGGCACTACTGCATTGGAATTTTTG
Source organism: Microscillaceae bacterium (assembly GCA_003483885.1). Classification (GTDB taxonomy): domain Bacteria; phylum Bacteroidota; class Bacteroidia; order Cytophagales; family Microscillaceae; genus Microscilla. Next base: position 8,341 of record DMXI01000062.1, on the reverse strand, counting down.
AAAGAAATGCACGCTCAAAATCAATTTCCTGACCTAATCACGCTAGACTGGAAAATGGAATTAGGCAATGGAATGGATTTTCTAGAGGCTTATCAAGAAAAATATTACGCACAATACCCCCAAACCAATGTACTCATCATTACTGAGGCCTCACAAGAAGTAAAAACTCAAACCAACGATTTTGCCTTTGTCAAGGGTGTATTGGCCAAGCCCCTGCAATCAACCCAACTAAAAGATATCTTGTAATATTTAACTATACGATCTTTCGTTGCTTATCAAGAAAGGGGCATATGCTCAATAGATAAAGCATAATCGTCCTTGAGAACCTCCATCATTTCCCAGCCATCGTGGTTGTCTTCGTCGCATACCCAGGTAATTTTTATTTTGGTGAGGTTCTCTAGGGTATCCAACAAACGCATAAGTATTTGCCATCCACCAATATTGTCCTGATAGTGAAATACTACCCAAAGATTGGTTTCAGGCAATGGATTTGACTTATAAATACCTAACCAACGTTCAAAATTGGCCCACTCCAACTCAGAAATTACCCGCTCTCCCCAATAGCCTATCTGTAGGGCAAACTTTTGCTGATCTGTCTGAAACCGCACAAAACTCTTTTGGCTGGTATAATCTACAATGGCAAACTGTTCCCAGGCTTGTACGATTGGTAGATTGCTTATTTTTTCGGGTAAATCGGAATAAGCCTCCTGCACATATAACTTTTGCAAATAAGGCCATTTCTTCAATAACTGAGGGGTAAGCTGAGTTGCCAGTGCTTTGTTCAAAGATAGCACCTGCAGCTTTGGAAGTGCGGTCAACAGCGATAAATCTGAAAGGTGAGTACCAGACAAATAGAGGTGTTTCAAATAACCTAGTTTTGACAGCGAAACTGGAAGCTTCTCGATCGATGTATTGGTAAGATCTAAGGTTTGAAGTACTGGTAAGTAATCAATTCTCTCGGGAAGGACTTCTATGGGGTTAAAAGAAAGATATAAATGATGTAAAAAAGATATTTCAGCTAAATCTTCTGGAAAACGCTGAATGCTACACCCTGACAAAGACAAGCATTTTTGCTTAAAGGGTAAAAACCGATAAATTCCCTGTTCAAAATACAACCCCAGGGCTTTATTGACATCAGTGGCTTTGAGCAAACGATGCAAAGTAAGATCAGCGGGTTGCTGCAGACTTCTTAATAATTGGAAAGCAAGGTCTATGTTGGTCGTCTCTCTGGTTTTGAGCAGCTTTTTGATCTTTATCAAGTGGTTATCCTGCTCTGAACTCCCTTCTGAGCTATACAAGAAATTATTCCATTGGGTCATAAACAAGTATTTTATCCTTTGTGGGCTATTTTTTTGCTTTATTGCTACTAAATTAAAAGCCAAAGGTGTATTACCAATGGCTTTTTAATATTTTAATAACGTATTCGAGACCTTTTAGAATAATTTAGGGCTTATTTTTTTGTGGGAGTCACCCAACGTTCTGCAGCACTTGATTCGGTAACCACTTTATTTGATGTCGTGATGGGTGTTGTTCTTTGCACTGCCACTTCTTTGAGGCGAATATTGCCACTTTTATCCAAGGCTTCTATCTTTATTAGGTTGTAAACCTTATCCAGATGAATGTAGGCTTCAAAATGACCTTTTTTATCTATGTTTACCTTGCTTCCATTCACATATACTTGCTCCACCCCAGAAATAAGGTCTGAAGCTTGCCCTTTGAGATGGAAAATATCTTTGTCTGACTTTACCAAAATTCTCATAGAATGGTTGAGCACCTCTAATACTGGTTTTTGAAGAAAAAGTACCATTTTAGGCCCTTTTTTATCCCAGGGTTTTTGAGTTTTGGCCAGCTTCATTGCTGCGGCAGAAGCGGGAGTAGATTGGCTGTTGGCGCTCAGCATTTTATTATCAGTTTGCGCCCAGCTTTGGCCATTAGGCAGGATAACAACGAATACCAATAGCGTAATTACGAAAAAAGCTTTGTTTGTTGAAAAAATCACGGCAAGGGTTTTATTTAAATAAGTATGATAACAATCTTACAACAACCAGAAAACCTGGCAATGAACCTACCTCCCAAACCAAGGGGTTGATTATGAATAGAAGGCAATAAACTTAAAATAGTAATGATTTTATTTGGACTTTTTCGACTTAAAGGCTAATGTAACCTCTCAGAAAACCATTTGGTAAGATCGATAGGAAAGTCGGGGTAAAGTGTAATAGTAGTGTACATGATTGAAAATAATAGTTACTTTGACAAATATAGCAGGAAGGTACTGGCGCAGAGTAGGGTTAAACAATGTTGCAAATTTAGGCAAATTAATATCAATATAAACTTGGAACAATGCTATTCTAGCATTTTGGCGTTTTTTGTAACAAAAAGTATTTTTTTATGGTAATTCCGCCAATTTTCGGCTTTTTTAAAGAAAGGCTTGTAGTTTGAATGTTTAAAAACGTGTTTTTTTATGGGAAAAATTCTCAAATCTTACATGCATCTTTGCTATTAGAAAAACCTTTACCTTTGTTTTTTCGTTGCGACTCGCTTGTGTTTGCAAAACATACGTTTGCAACCGAGCCATCGCACTTACGGTTTGATTAGTTATACCAATCTTTTTTACTAGGTTTAAACAAAGCTCTATGTTTACTTCGCTATTCTCAGAAGCTTACAATATCATCATCAAAGAACTCCAGTCTTGGTTTACAGTCATTGTTAAGTTTTTACCCAACTTTATATTTGCTATTTTAGCCATGTTGGCTTTTCATTATATAGCCAAGCTGAGCCGAAAAATTAATCGCCGTTTCTTTTCTAAACTTTCCGATAACTCTACGATTAATAGCGTATTGGAACAATTGATATTTATTACGGTAGAGATCATTGGTATATTTGTCGCCCTCAACATATTAGGCTTAAGCAAAGCAGTCACCTCCTTATTGGCGGGTGCTGGGGTAGTAGGTTTAGCACTCAGTTTTGCTTTTCAGGATTTGGCTACCAATTTTATTTCGGGTTTCTTCATTGTAATCCAAAAACCGTTTGTGTTGGGTGATTACATCAAAACCAATAATTATCAAGGGCACGTCAAAGAAATATCGTTGCGCACTGTACTCATCCAAGACTTGGATGGACAAGATATCATTATTCCTTCCAAAGTGATTATTCAAAACCCATTGACCAATTACAGTCTGATCCGAAAACGGCGAGTAAACCTTAAGGTGGGGGTTACCTATAACGCTGACCTGCGCTTGGTCAAAGAAGTAACCACGGAGGCCATCAGAAACTTACCAGAGGTAAATACTAATATTGGCCCCATTAGGATAGATTTTGACGAATTCAGTGACAGTGCCATTACTTTTACACTAAGGTTTTGGATTGCCAAAAGTGATCAGAATGAATACAATGCGGCAGTTGCTGAAGCCATTATGACCATTACTGAGGTGTTTCGGGAAAATAATATTACAATCCCTTTCCCTATTCGTACGTTAGACTTTGGTATCAAAGGGGGTACCCGTTTAGATGAAGTACTGAAATGATTGACAAAATGTATTACAAATATTATTTTTTTGTAGCCTGCCTATGGCTGTGCTTGTCTTGTGAAAACCAGACAAATAAAACAAATACCACTGCCGAACAAAAACAAACGCTTGACAGTGGGTTAGCCAAGAAAAAAGACACTCCAGATTATTTACTCCCCAAAGAGTTGCGATTTGAGCAATTTAAGGAATATTATGAGCAGGAAAACAACCAATTTATTCTGGGAGGGTTCTATCCTATTGGGTGGTCCAAAGATCACAAGTTTGCTTATGTAATAGAGCCACCAGATGAAGCCACTGGAGCTTATTTCTTTGAATTACGTATTCAAAATATGATAACAGACAAGGTAGAATGGGAATTTAAATACAACACGCTGGCAGATACTTTGAATACTGCAGAAGATTTGGCTTCAGTATGGAAATTAAAAAGACGCCTTTTTGAACAAAAGTTAAAAGAATACCAAATTGTTCAATCCAATGATCACCCACTTAAAGCCTTTCCGATACGTGCCCAAGGCTTTACTCTCACCACCCAGCTTGAAACTACCATAGTATCCAAAGAAAAGAGCAAGTTTGGATTTGCTTATATTAATGGTATTGATTTTTCGGCTACCTCGGATGCTGGCAGAAAGTACCCATTATATACCAAAAAATACAAGGAATCTTTCCTGACAAGTATACAGGAGTTGGGATATCTAAAAAGCCCAAATGGTCCTCAAACGGCGATCATTTTAGGGGGCATCCAGCGAGGTTGGGAAGGACCTCCTCATTTGATCAAGTATACCATAGTAGGCTGTAGTTTGAAAAAAGAACTATGGAAATAAGTGATAATTAGTGCTCTTTCAAGTGCTGGATTTGGTCTAGGATAAGGTTAAAGTATTTTTTTACAAAAAGGAAATACCCACACGTTTGTATTGTACCTCTTAAAATATAGTCTTGAAAGAGCACTAGTTTTTATAAATTACTTGACTCTGCCTCACATCTGAAAAATAATCATATTTTTTTCCTAAGTTTGTGTATTAACCGATACACTGGATGAACACCCAAATATTCTCGATTTACTTATTGCCTATTACCCTCGCTTTCATCACATTGGGGATGGGATTGTCGCTTACCATTCGCGACTTTAAAAATATTTTTCTACAGCCCAAGGCCGTTATTTTGGGTTTGGTGTGTCAAATGATTGTTTTACCCATCTTTGCCCTGTTAATTGCCCAATTCTCAGGATTGAGCGATGAACTTAAGGTTGGTATTGTGATTATTGCCGCTTGCCCAGGTGGAGCGGTTTCTAACCTCATCACTCATTTGCTCAAAGGCAATGTGGCCCTCTCTGTATCTATGACTTCGGTCAACAGTTTCATTACCATTTTTACGATTCCGACCATTGTCAGCATTGCACTGCATTACTTCATAGGCGATAGTAAAGAAATTACGATGGATTTTTGGGGTACTTTTCTTCGGGTATTGCTCATCACAGTCATCCCTTGTCTGGTAGGGGTAATTATTCATCAGCAACACAAGTTATTTGCCGAAAGCCTCGAGCGTCCTTTGAAGGTGGTCATGCCAGTATTGTTGGCGTTGGTCATGATGGGGTCTATTTTTATAGACACCAAAGAAAATACAGTTCCCATTACTTTCAATGAGTATCTCACGGTCATTGTTCCTTGTTTGATTTTGAATATAGGTGGTATGTTCATTGGTTTCTTTGCCTCTAAAATCTTTGGACTCAGAAAAAAGAATCAAATCACCATTGCTATAGAAGTAGGGCTGCAAAATACTGGTTTGGCTATTTTTGTAGCAGTATCCTTATTGGGCAACCAACACATGGCCATTCCCGCCTCGGTATATGCCTTGTTTACGTTCTTCTCAGCGGCAGCATTTGGTTTTATTATCAATCGCAAAGAAATTATGAAGAAAAGCCCTCAGAGTAAATCTACCCCTGAACCAACCAAAGAAACCGTTTAAAATAGACTCAACATACTAATCCTTGCTGGTGAATGTTCGGCGTTTCAGGTACTTGCTGCAGGTTTGGTAAGTGAAACGCTTCTCCTTTCTTGAGTTCTTTCATTATTTGACATAAAGCCACAATGAATTGTTAATTTTACCCTCAATCAAGATCAAAAGTGATGCTTCAAAAACTAAAGGATGATACATTAGACCAGTATAAAATCAGTTTATGGGTGTACCGAATAGACTTGATACATCCTCAGGTTTCGGGTAACAAGTGGTACAAACTCAAGTACAACCTACTGGAAGCCCAAAAGCAGGGGCACCAAAAGCTTTTGACCTTTGGGGGAGCTTACTCTAATCATATTTATGCAACGGCCGCGGCGGGTAAAATACAGGGAATAGAAACTATAGGGGTCATTCGAGGAGAAGAGCATACTCCGCTCAATCCCACTTTACAGTTTGCGGTAGACTGTGGCATGCATTTGCATTATATGGACCGTGCTACTTACCGAGAAAAAAAATCACCTGAAGTACTCAATACCTTAAAACAAATCTTTGGTTCATTTTATTTGGTACCAGAAGGAGGATCGAATGCGTTGGCAGTCAAAGGTTGCACGGAGATTTTGCCCGAAGTAGAGGAATCATTTGACGTAGTAACTACCGCTTGCGGCACTGGGGGCACCCTGGCTGGTCTGGTAGCACATTTACCTGCTCATCAGCAAGTGTTGGGATTTCCAGCACTCAAAGGTGGGGATTTTTTGTATGATGATGTAGAGCAATTGCTTACAGCATATTATACTGCTTTTAATCTGCCTCGGGAAACTACCCAAAATCGCTATCGGTTGATTACTGACTATCACTTTGGAGGATATGCCAAGAAGAAACCGGAACTTTTAGCATTTATCGAGCATTTCACTACACAGCATCAAATTCCTCTTGAGTGGATTTATACCGGAAAAATGTTTTATGGATTATATGATTTAATCAAAAAAAACTATTTTAGCCCACACACTAAAATTTTGGCACTCCATACTGGAGGAATCAGGTAAAGTGTTCAACCAATATAAACAAAAAATAACACCATGTCTATTAACAAAGAATCGGAACTGGCAGGCATGCAAGCCGTCAGTGAAATAGTAGCCAATGTATTGAAAGCTATGCGAGAATTTGCCCAACCAGGAATGACTAGTAAAGCCCTGGATGACTTTGGCGGCAAACTTTTGGCAGAGTATGGTGCAAAATCAGCCCCTTCATTGGCTTATAATTTTCCTGGATTTACCTGCATTAGCGTAAATCACGAAATTGCGCACGGCATTCCTACCGAGCAAAAAAAGCTACAAGAAGGAGATTTGGTAAATATTGATGTATCGGCAGAAATGAATGGTTTTTGGGCCGACAATGGGGGATCTTTTGTGCTAGGAGAAGATGTACACCAACATCAGCCTTTGGTAGATGCATCACGCGAAATATTGAAAATGGCCATTGCTCAAGCCAGTGGAGGAGTACGCATTGCTCAAATCGGCAAAATCATCGAGACTGAAGCAAAAAAACGTGGCTATCGGGTAATTAGAAACCTAGCCGGACACGGAGTAGGCCGTAGTTTACACGAAGAACCTACTTCTATCTTAAATTGTTACGATAAATTTAATCGTCAAAGATTCAAGAAAAATACTACAGTGGCTATAGAAACTTTCATTGCAACTGACTCTACTTATGCCCGTGCCCATAACGATGGCTGGACTTTGTTGGGTAATCGTGGTGGTTTTGTGGCACAGCACGAGCACACCATTATGATTACCGACGATCAACCTGTAATTTTAACAGCTTCTAACAATATTTGGTAAATATGCTAGAGTATCACCCTGTAGAAGAACAAGACTTGGAATACTTGCTATGGTTACGAAAACAAACCATGGATAAACATCTCGTTCGAGCGGGCATACCCACTACCACCGAAGAACATCTACTGAGAATCCGTTATCAAATGGACCATGCGCAGATTATTTGGTGGCACAACAAACGTATTGGCCTTTTAAAATTAGTTAAAGACAGCCACACCTGGGAAATTATCCAATTTCAGATTGCCCCTGATTTTCAGGGGCAAGGAATTGGCCAACAGGTGTTAACATCGGTGCTACAGGAGGCCAAAGCTAAACACATCTCAGTGAAATTAAGTGTATTAAAGCAAAACCCTGCCCAGCGACTATATCAAAAAATGGGATTTGAGCTCACCCAGGAAGACGAACAGTCTTATTATTATGTCTTTAATTCTGGCAGATAATTTTTTTTGCCTTGCAACCCTCCCCCCTCTTTAGTTGTTCTTATAGAAACAATACCTCCCTAAAATGATTATACTATCCAGTGATTGGAAGGTACCGTAAAATCTAACCCCCGAGAATCATTATGTACAGTGAATATAAAGTCAATAAATGGCTGGCCCCATACGTCAAAAAATTTTGGACCCTGGATAATTTAGAGGGTACACAAGCAATTACGAATAAAAGTGTGCTACCGAATGGTTGCTTTAATATTGCCTTTATGCAAGGTGAAGGACTTATTGTTCAAAACAATATCAGAACAACCACTATGTCGGACGATATCTATTTTTGTGGACAAGCTACCGAAGCTGTAGACGTGGTCCTCAAACCCTACACTAAAGCCACTATGGTACAATTGTACCCTTGGACTCCTGCCTATTTTTCATCGTTGAATATGAGTTTTTTCAACGATACCATTATCCCTTTGAGAGACATTGATCCTATCTTGCATCGGGAAATCACCCGATATCATCCTTATGACAATGAAAGTGTAGAGCAAATGCTCTTGAAACAGTTTAGAAACGCTCTAAAGAAAAATGCCACTACGCA
>DMXI01000551.1 GCA_003483885.1 Microscillaceae bacterium | reverse complement strand
TCCACTACCAATTTTAAACCCTATTTTGGGTGATTTGCAATTCACTTATAATCAGTGTTTTACCAGTTTGGTAGTTAGAAGTCGACAGTCCATTGCTGTTTCCTGAAGGGTTTCTAGCCAACGAGTGCATCGAGTTTGTCATCCCGATTTGTCGAGGCATTGAACTATGGACTATGGACCAATGCTGTTTCCTTAACACCTCCGAGTCCATATGGCGAATCGAAGAAGTCTCCTCCTGAGAGCAGGAGGACTAAGGTGGTCTGCTACGCGAATAACAAAATACCCTTAGGGAACAGCATTGGACTGTAGACTATCGACCAATGCTGTTTCCTTAACGATTGTGGATCAGGCCAGAGGCCCTGCAATAGTCCTCACTCGCCTCAAGGCAAGCGAGTAATCAAGTTCCTGCAGCTCTGCTCAGGACAGGTATTTTTTCTTAAGAAAACAGTATTGAACTATGGACTGTAGACAGTTGACCGTGGACTAAAGACTATCAACTAAAAACCATCAAATTATGAAAGACAAAATATACGAATACCTCCTCATGCTGGGCGATAATTCTATGATCTTGGGTCATCGGCTATCGGAGCTATGTGGGCACGGGCCCACACTAGAAACCGACATTGCCCTCACCAACATTTCGCTGGATTTGTTTGGACAAGTGAGGCACTATTTCCAGCTAGCCGCTAAGCTCCAAACGCAATACAAAGGCGAAGATTCTATTGCATTTTTGCGGTACCCTCACCAATACAAAAACGTGCTGTTGGTAGAGCAACCCAACACTGATTTTGCCTACATCATGGCTCGACAGTTTTTCTTCGATGCCTATCATTTACCATTGCTGGAGCAACTCACTCAGAGTCAGGATAGTCAGCTTGCGGCCATTGCCAAAAAATCCATCAAAGAAGTGGCTTATCATTTTCGGTTTTCTTCTGAATGGGTAAAAAGGCTGGGCGATGGCACCGAAGAAAGTCACCAACGTATGCAGACGGCCATTGATTATTTGTGGCCTTATACCGCCGAGCTTTTTGAGGTTACCCCATTAGAACTTGCCCTGCAAGGTATCGGTGTTGGGGCCGATTTGACCAAAGTTCAGAATAATTGGGAGCAACGCATACAAGCTACTCTCCAAGAAGCCACGATGGTGTTACCGGAAAATAGCTACAGCCACTCTGGTGGAAAACGAGGCATTCACTCGGAGCACTTCGGATACATTTTATCGGATTTGCAATACATGCAACGCACCTATCCCAATATGTCATGGTAGCAACATCTAAGTCAAACATTGCAAAAATAGAGGCCATTTTAAGGGAGGTAACCGACCCCGAAATTCCAGTACTATCGATTATGGATATGGGCGTAGTGCGCACCATCAATTGGGAAAATAACCTGGTAAAGGTGCAAATTACTCCAACCTACTCGGGCTGCCCGGCAATGGATATGATTGCTGCCGAAATTAAAATGGCGCTGGCCAAGCAAGGATACTCATCTGAAGTAGAATTGATACTCTCGCCTGCCTGGACCACGGACTGGATCACCGAAAATGGACGACAAAAACTGGAAGCCTATGGCATCGCCGCTCCGCTGGAAGCTTCTGCCGACAAGCAAGCCCTCACTGGGCAATCACGCTTGGTAAAATGCACCAATTGCGGTTCTGACAATACCATCATGGTGAGTCAGTTTGGCTCTACAGCCTGCAAGGCTCTGTTTAAATGCAATGATTGCTTGGAACCTTTTGATTATTTCAAATGCCTTAAATGAAGGTTCTATTGTTTCATTGTTGAATTGCTAGCTCCTTCGGTTTCACTTAGGACAATGTATGCCGCAATGCATCGCAAAATAAAGCAGTTAGCCATTGATTGGGCCAGAGGCCCTATAATAACGCTCACTCGCCTCAAGGCAAGCGAGTATCAAGCCTTTTTCCCCTTGGTGTTGAAGCGAAGCTTCACCAACAAGTCATCAGAAGATATGACGCTAACAAACAAAAACCCGACAGTATGGAAGTATTAACTTTTGAAATAAACGAGGGGATCGCCAAAATTACCCTCAATCGCCCCAAGGCTTTTAACAGCGTCAATAAAGCCCTGGCTAAGGCCTTGCAAGAGGCGCTGGATCAATGTGCGGCGGATGCCAACATTCGGGCGGTAGTACTTACCGGATCGGGCAAGGCCTTTTGTGCTGGACAAGATTTGGTAGAGGTCACGACTCCCGAATTGATGCCTGGATTTAAAACTTTATTGGAAGAACATTATCGCCCTATCATTCTCAAAATCAGAAACTTAGAAAAACCGGTAATTGCTGCGGTCAATGGCGTAGCCGCGGGAGCAGGAGCCAATATTGCGTTGGCTTGTGACATTGTCATTGCCAGCGAGTCGGCCAGTTTTATTCAAGCATTTAGTGGCATTGGTTTGGTTCCCGATAGTGGCGGCACCTTCTTTTTACCCCGCTTGGTAGGTTTTCAAAAAGCAGTGGCCTTGGCGATGCTAGGCGACAAAATAGCGGCCCCAGAAGCTGAGCAAATGGGAATGATTTATAAAGTGTATTCTAAAGAAGAATTTACCACAAAGGTAGATCAACTCGCCCAACGGATGGCCCAAATGCCTACCAAGGGATTGGCGCTTACCAAAAAGACTTTTAGTCAATCGTTGACTAATAATCTGGAAGCCCAATTGGAGGTAGAAAACGCGGCTCAAATAGAAGCCAGTGAAACCGAAGACTACCAAGAAGGTGTGCAAGCATTTATCGCCAAACGCAAACCCATTTTTAAAGGCAAATAACCCAAATCTACTTCGTTATGAATAAAGTTGGAATCATAGGAGCAGGTGCCATGGGGAGTGGCATTGCTCAGGTAGCAGCGACAGCCCACTGTCAGGTGCTGGTGTATGACACTTCCGCCGAAGCGCTCAAAAGCAACCAGGCGAAATTGGCTCAAATCCTGGAAAAATTAGTGGCCAAAGGTCGTCTTAACTCTGAAAAAGCCAGTCAAATCCAGGCCAATATTTCATACACCGCCCAGCTAGAAGATTTTGCCCATTGTGAGTTGGTTATAGAAGCCATTATTGAAAATTTACCCATCAAAAAAAAGGTATTCGAGACGTTGGAGTCCATCGTTTCCAAAGACTGCATCATAGCTTCTAATACCTCTTCTTTATCCATTACTTCGCTGGCGGCTGCTTTGCAAAAGCCAGCGCGGTTTGTGGGTATCCATTTTTTCAACCCAGCGCCTTTGATGAAACTGGTAGAGATTATTCCTGCTTTACAAACTCATACCGCTACTGTAGAAACTGTTCGCCAAACAATCAATCACTGGGATAAATTGACCGTATTGGCCAAAGACACTCCTGGATTTATTGTCAACAAGGTAGCACGTCCTTTTTACAGCGAAGCCCTACGCCTGTACGAAGAAGGCATCGCTGATATAGCCACCATTGATTGGGCTATGACCGCCCTGGGAGGATTTCGAATGGGACCTTTTACCCTGATGGATTTCATTGGTCATGATGTCAATTATGTAGTCACCGAAACCGTATTCAAGGAATTTTATTACGACCCTCGCTACAAGCCCTCTTTTGCCCAAAAACGCCTGGTAGAAGCCGGTTATCTGGGGCACAAAGCAGGCCGTGGTTTTTATCATTACCAAGAAAATGTAGCCCCTCCCCTGCCTCGTCAAGACGAAGTACTGGGGCAGCAAATTGTGGAGCGTATTGTCCTTATGTTGATCAATGAAGCCGCAGATACGGTACACCAGCAAATTGCTTCTAAAGCAGACATAGACACCGCCATGACTCAAGGGGTCAATTACCCCAAAGGACTCCTACAATGGGCTGACGAAATAGGCATTGCTGCTTGTGTAAGCCAACTAGACAATCTATATGAAATCTATCACGAAGACCGCTATCGCTGTAGTCCTCTGCTAAGAAAAATGGCTCAACAAGGCACCACATTTTTTCAACCTAAACCTATGGCAATTGATGATTAAACCTAAAAACCTGGCCGAATTGGTCTACCATCATATGATGGCAAAAGACTATTGTAGTCAATGGATGCAGATCGAACCATTGCTCTTAGAAGAGGGACATTGCAAAATACAAATGGTGGTAAAACGTGACATGCTCAATGGCTACGGCATTTTGCACGGAGGTATTGCTTTTGCATTTGCCGACAGTGCTTTTGCGTTTGTGTCTAATGCCTACGGGCGGGTGGCGGTTTCTATCAACAGCCATATTGTTTTTTCTAAATCAGCCAAAGAAGGAGAACGACTCCTGGCCGAAGCCAAAGTGCTGAAAGTGAGCCATAAAACGATAGATATTGATGTAAATGTTATGAATGAACAAGGCGAAGTCTATTACTTTTTTCGAGGTACTGCTTACCGCAAAAACCAGGAGGTCATTGTTCAGCAACCCAATTCAAAAGACACACTACAATGAAAGACGCATACATTATTGATGGAATTAGAACTCCTATTGGCAGTTTTACGGGTACCCTCTCTCCCATTCGAGCCGATGATTTGGGAGCCTTAGTAATTCAGGAAATTGTAAAACGCAATCCCAATATTCCCCAAGAGGCTTACGACGATGTGATCATGGGTTGTGCCAATCAGGCGGGAGAAGACAACCGCAATGTAGCCCGTATGTGCTTGTTGTTGGCGGGACTGCCCTGGTCGGTACCAGGCGAAACCGTGAATCGCTTATGTTCTTCGGGTCTATCGGCCATTATCCACGCTAACCGAGCCATTAAATCGGGCGATGGAGAAATCTTTATTGCTGGAGGGGTAGAACATATGACGCGTGGCCCTTGGGTTACTTCTAAAGTATCAAAACCCTTTGGTCGTGATGCTCAAATGCACGACAGTAGTTTTGGTTGGCGCTTTGTCAACAACAAAATGCACGAAATGTATGGCACCGATGGCATGGGTATGACCGCCGAAAACCTAGTAGACAAATACCAAATTAGTCGAGAAGATCAAGATCAGTTTGCTTATTGGTCGCAGACCAAAGCCACCCAAGCCCAACAATCGGGAAGATTGGCTCAAGAAATTGTCTCGGTAGAAATTCCCCAACGCAAAAAAGCCCCTATAGTCTTTGCTCAAGATGAATTTATCAAGCCTCAAACCAGCCTTGAGGTCTTGGCCAAGCTTCGTCCGGCGTTTCGCAAACAAGAAGAGGGTGGGACGGTGACGGCAGGCAACGCCTCTGGGCTTAACGACGGAGCTGCGGCTACCATCATCGCTTCCGAAGCAGCTATCCAGCAATACAACCTCAAACCAATGGCTCGGATCGTTAGCGCTGCAGTGGTAGGCGTTGAGCCCCGCATTATGGGCATTGGCCCGGTGCAAGCTGCTAATAAAGCTTTGGCCAAAGCAGGGCTTACAATGGACGATATAGATATTATTGAACTCAATGAAGCATTTGCCGCTCAGGCATTGGCTTGTACCCGACAATGGGACTTGGCGGACAACGATCCCCGATTAAACCCAAACGGAGGCGCTATAGCCATTGGGCATCCACTGGGAGTAACTGGAGCCCGAATCGCTTATTCGGCCGCGCTGGAACTACAACTTACCAACAAACGGTACGCGCTGGTAACAATGTGTGTAGGCGTCGGGCAAGGCTATGCCGCAGTTTTAGAGAAATGTTAATGATTTACCAGACCTGACAGGTTTTGGAAACCTGTCAGGTCTAAAAACTCAATCGAAAATATCATGACAAAATTAGGAAATTATATACTGGGCAGCTGGGTAGAAGGAGACGGAGAAGGAAAGCCCTTGTACAATGCTGTAACGGGCGAAATGGTGGCCACTGCTACCACTCAAGGCCTGGACTTTGGCGATATACTCACTTATGGGCGCAAAACCGGGAGTCCTGCTTTACGCAAAATGACGTTTCAGGAAAGAGGTCGTATGCTGAAAAAACTGGCTTTGTACCTCACCAAAAAGAAAGAACAGTTTTACGCCATAAGTTATAAAACCGGTGCTACTCGCGCCGATAGTTGGGTAGACATTGAGGGAGGTTTTGGAAACTTGTTTGCCAATGCTTCTTTGCGAAAAGACTTTACCAGCCAAAGTTTTCATGTAGACGGTGATTTGGTAGATTTATCGCGTGGAGGCAACTTTGCTGCTCAACACATTATGGTTCCTAAACGAGGCGTGGCTATTCATATTAATGCTTATAACTTCCCGATATGGGGCATGCTGGAAAAATGCGCGGTGAATTGGATGGCAGGCGTAGCCGCGGTCGTAAAACCCGCCACTGATACTGCTTATTTGACGGAGGCCGTGGTACGAGAAATCATTGCCTCGGGTATTTTGCCCGAAGGGGCTTTACAATTGATTTGTGGCTCGGCACGTAGTATTTTAGACACCGTAGCATCGCAAGATGTGGTTACTTTTACCGGATCGGCCGATACTGGAAGAATGCTGAAGGCCCACCCAAGGGTAATTGAAGAAGCAGTGCCCTTTAATATGGAAGCGGATAGCTTAAACTGCGCCGTATTGGGCCCTGATGCCCAACCAGGCACTCCCGAGTTCAAGCTTTTTATCAAAGAGGTTCGCAAAGAAATGACCGTAAAATGCGGGCAAAAATGTACCGCCATTCGTCGGGTCATTGTTCCCGAGCACTTGGTAGAGGATGTACAAATTGCTCTTGGCCAAGAGTTGAGCAAAGTAAGTATTGGTAACCCTACTGCGGAGGGGGTACGAATGGGCGCTTTGGCCAGCAAAAGCCAAGTGGCTGAAGTGCGAGCGCGGGTAAACGAATTATCTCGAACTGCGGAAATTGTATATGGCAACCTGGAAGAAGTAAACCTCATAGATGCCGATGTTCAAAAGGGCGCTTTTTTGAGTCCTATTGTGTTATTGGAAAAAAATCCTTATCAAAATACTGGAGTACACGAAATAGAAGCCTTTGGCCCAGTAAGCACCATTATACCTTATCAGGACCTAGATCAAGCGGTGGAATTGGCCCAAATGGGCAAAGGTTCGCTGTGTTGTTCTATTGCTACTTATGACGATCATATTGCTCGGGAATTTGTCATAGGTGCGGCCAGCCATCACGGACGTATTTTGGTGCTCAATCGAGAAAATGCCAAACAAAGCACGGGGCATGGCTCTCCTCTGCCTTCGTTGGTACACGGAGGCCCAGGACGGGCTGGGGGCGGCGAAGAAATGGGCGGAATGCGAGGCATTAAGCATTATTTGCAACGTTGTGCAGTACAAGGCACGCCTACTACCCTCACCGCAGTTACGGGGATTTATCAACCTGGAGCCAAGGTAGTAGAAGCCGAGAAACACCCCTTCAAATATCATTTTGAAGACATAAAGCCTGGTATATCGTTGCTCACCCACAAGCGTACCATCACCGATTCGGACATTCAGAATTTTGCCAACCTTACTTGGGATGTGTTCTATGCGCATACCGATATTACTTCATTAGAAGGAAGCATTTTTGAGAAAAGAGCGGCCCATGGCTACTTTTTACTGGCCGCCGCCGCAGGTTTGTTTGTCAACCCCGCCAAAGATCCAGTAGGTGCCAATTACGGATTGGACACCTGCCGTTTTATCCGTCCCATTTATCATAACGATACCATCCAGGTACGACTAACTTGCAAAGAAAAAATCGACCGGGATAGCAAGGGAAAAGAGCATCCTTCGGGGGTAGTAAAATGGTATGTAGAACTTTTTGACCAAGACAATGAATTAGTGGCTTTTGCCACCATTTTAACCCTGGTACAGAAAAAATCGCCTTTTGTTGAATATGCTACAGCCAAAGTAGAAAATCTATTGCTTG
This sequence comes from Microscillaceae bacterium, assembly GCA_003483885.1. Lineage (GTDB taxonomy): Bacteria > Bacteroidota > Bacteroidia > Cytophagales > Microscillaceae > Microscilla. Next base: position 24,588 of record DMXI01000551.1, on the reverse strand, counting down.
GACTCACCGAAGATACTCCGGCTCAATGGGGGATTATGACTCCGCAGCATATGATAGAGCATTTAGAATACTTTACGCAATTGGCCCTGGGTAAAATGCAAGTAGACCTGATTACCCCTGCCAACAAGGTAGATAAGTTTACCGAAAGTCTATACAACTATTATAAAATGCCCAAAAACCACCAGTTGGAAATTCTCAAAAAAGGGACAACCGAAGACTTGCGTTTTGGTTCGTTGACGGAAGCCAAAGAGGCACTAGTCAAAGGGTTAGCTGAGGTTGAAATGGCCTTTAAAAACAAGGCTGAATTTCGGGCATTCAATCCCACTTTTGGACATCTCAATCGTTACGAGTGGCAGTTGTATTGTCAAAAGCACTTTCAACATCATTTTGAGCAATTTGGGCTTCTTTAATTAATGGTAAATGATCCCGACGAGTCGGGATTTCGGCTAAAGCCTCAATAGGTGGTGAATGGTTAATTGTTTTCCTGACCAAGGACGGATCTTTTTAACTCTTCAACACCCATGTTGTGAATTTCACCAATAAATAATGTCGTTTAATTAAGCATTATCACGGCAAAAAAGAATATCGAATATCGATCAACGAAGGAAAACCGAAAACTGGAAGTTTATTTAATCATTCACAATCAAACATCAATAATTATCTATGAATGCTCCTTACGTACAATCACGCTTCCTGAAAAAAGGCTTGCTTGAAATTGAGTTTTTTCACCCCAAACACAATGCTTTGCCGAGTGCTATACTGTCAGAACTGGCGCAAACCATCCTACAAGCGGGGCAAAACCCCGAAGTGCAGGTAATTATTCTCAAAAGTGGTGGAGATCGTACCTTTTGCGCCGGAGCAAGCTTTGATGAACTGGTAGCCATCGATGATTTTGCCACAGGCAAACAATTCTTTATGGGTTTTGCCCAGGTAATCAATGCTTGCCGCAAATGCTCTAAATTGATTATTGGCCGGGTACAAGGCAAAGCCATTGGGGGCGGTGTTGGATTAGCCTCAGCGGTAGATTATTGTCTGGCTACCCAATATGCAAGCATCAAATTAAGCGAGCTTAATGTGGGCATTGGCCCTTTTGTGGTAGGGCCTGCGGTGAGTCGCAAGATGGGGTTGTCGGCCATGAGTCAATTGGCCATCAATGCCAACGAACTGCAAACGGCTGAATGGGCTCAGACCAAAGGATTGTATACTGAAGTATTTGAAAACACGACTGAACTCGATGAAGGGGTACAAAAACTCGCTGATTATTTATTATCTACCAATCCAGAAGCTCAAGCTCAGTTAAAACAAATCTTTTGGGAAGGTTGTGAAGACTGGGACGAATTGTTGGAAAAACGAGCTGAAATGAGCGGACGCTTGGTACTCTCTGACTTTACAAAACAAGCCTTGGTGAAGTATGTGACTCAATTATAAATGGATGAATTATCTTTCTATTGTTTCGCTACGCTTATTGTTCCGCCTTCGGCTAATTGTTCTATTGTTAAATGGTTTGACTTCGTTGAGATCGCTTCGCTAAGTTCGTGATGCAATTTGATTATTGACATTTAATAAATTGTCTGTTTTGCAAATATGAGAATAGGGTTTTAGCGATACTCTACGCCATTTTTCACTCAAAATACCACCCTAGCCCTCCTAAACTCCGATAGAATCGGAACTTAGAGCAGGAGGGAACTCTCTGGGCACGATAGAAAGACGCTTTGCATCAACTTCTAATGACCAAATGGATGATGAGGCAACCAATAATCAAGGGCCAAAAGCTAAAAACCAATGGCTGATAAGCGCTACTACAAACAAGAAACTATGGACTATGGACTGAATACTATGGACCAAAAAACTACTAACTCATGATTTACGAATTCAAAGGTTTTATACCTGTCATACACCCCTCCTCTTTTGTGCATCCGCAAGCCTCGGTCATTGGCAATGTAGTCATTGGCGAAGATGTATACATAGGCCCTGGAGCGGCCATTCGGGGAGATTGGGGCGCCATCGTTATAGAAGATGGCTGCAATGTGCAAGAAAACTGCACCATTCATATGTTTCCGGGTACTACAGTACTACTCAAAAAAGCGGCGCACATTGGGCACGGGGCTATTATTCATGGGGCTACCATTGGCCAAAATGTACTGGTAGGCATGAATGCAGTAGTTATGGATGATGTCATTATTGAAGAAGAATGCATTGTAGGAGCCTTGAGTATGGTCAAAAAAGGGCATTATCCCAAGCGTAGCATCATTGCGGGCAATCCGGCCAAGGTAGTAAGCCAAGTGAGCGACAAAATGTTGGACTGGAAAACCAAAGGCACCCAACTCTACCAAACCTTGCCCAAAGATTGTCATGATACGCTCAGGGCGGTAGAACCATTGACCGAAATGCCCATTGATCGTCCACAACAAGAGAAGCTATATGACACCTGGAATCGGTTGAATGAAAAATAGTGATTTAAGACCCTGCTAACTTCTTGATAACTTCCCTATAAGTTTGTCCAATAGGGATTTCTATCGCACCTATTTCAACATCTAATGCCGTATATGCGGTTACTTTATCTAGCGCTACAATAAAGGAGCGGTGGATTCTCAGAAACTGCTCAGGGGGAAGTTGCGTGGCAATGGCCCCGATGTTACTTTTTACTACCAGGGCTTTGTCCGTGGTATGAATACGCACGTAATCTTTAAGGCTTTCGATATACAAAATGCTCTCAAACAGCACTTTATGGTTCTTTTTGTTAACATTGACATAAATGTGCGAAGGCTTAGATGCCTGTAATGACGCTGTCGTTTGTAATTGCTGCTGCGGTGTGGCTCGCGCATAATAACGCTCTACCGCTTTAAAAAACCTTTCAAAAGAAATGGGCTTCAGTAGGTAATCTACTATGTCAAGATCATAGCCATCAAGGGCATATTCACGATAAGCAGTTGTGAGTATTACCTTGGGTAAGTTTTTAACCGATTTCAAGAAGTCCAGCCCAGTCAATACCGGCATTTGAATATCTAAAAAGATCAGATCTATAGATTGGTGCTTGAGCACCTCCGCTGCCTCCATCACACTATAGCAAGCCGCTGCCACTTCCAGATCAGGTAGAGCGCTGATGTGTTTTTTCAGTAAATCTATCGCGGGTGATTCATCATCTACCAATAAGCATTTTACAGGCATATTTATATCGTAGTTATTACAAGATGTATTTGAAAATAGTCCGCTCCTTCCTCTCTATATATCTGGTGTTTTTGTGGGTAAATAAGGTTGAGTTGCCGCTTGATGTTGCTCAAACCAATACCTTCTTTATACACTTCGTCCAAGGCTTCCGTAAAATGCGCATTCTTGGTATTCCAAACCTTAAAGTTTAACGCACCTCCGCTCTGATCCAGCGAGATTTTCACTTTGGGTTTAGACACACTCCCGTTTACCCCATGCTTGAACGCATTTTCCACTATAGACAACAACAGCAAAGGGGCTACCTTTTGATCAATGTATTGCGAAGGTTCTTCCAAAATCACTTGCAATCGCTCTCCATACCTAATCTTTTCTAAAGCAATATAATTCTCGATGCACTTCATCTCCTCGGCAATAGACACCAGCTTGGCTTGGCTACGATACAGTGCATAATCTAATATTTCTGACAATTGTAACACCATATCCGCCGCTTTGGGAGATTGGTTTACCACAAAAGAATAGAGGTTATTCAAGGTATTGAATAAAAAATGAGGATTCAATTGGGCTTTGAGGTACTTCAGCTCGGTTTCCAGTTTTTCTTGTTGCATCAACATCAAGCGTGCCTTTTCCTGTTGTTGTTTTTGCTGCGTCTGATAAGCAAACATAAGGAGGGCTGGTGGATAAAACATCAGTGTTTTCACAAAAAAACCTGGCACGTCAAATAAGTGTAGGGCATAGCCATATTGCCAATAATGAAAATACTTAAAAAAGAAATATAATAGGTAGGCAGTCAGGACCACACTCAAAACAAAGGCAGCTTTTTTTTCCTTGTTCAAAAACTGAGGCACCTGCCAATAGTTAAGCGTATAAGCCGCTATTATGTAAAATGGAAACTTAATGACACTATTTCTAATATATTTCCAGTAATAAGCTTCTCCCCCACCATAAGCCAAAATATAGGTTAGAAACAACAATACCCAAAAAACGACATGTTGTATCCCCTTATTTTTTATTGATAATCTGTATGCTGCCATCAGCTACAAAAATAGAGAAATATCAATTGCTTTTGCCATAAATCGCTCAACTGCTGGTAACTGTATATAAATAATCATTAAATGATGCTTTATAGATTAATCACTTGTTAAAAGGTATTTGGCTACCACAAACCCATATTGTTCTATTTTTAGAAAAGTCTATCTACTTAACTCGGTTATTTGCCTCCAAACAAATAACCAAACAATGAAAACAATTCAATTATTGCTGATCACGGGCTTGCTTAGTCTTTACTGGACAGGTGGCCTACATGCTCAAAATGTTCGCTCGGGAGATATGGCTCCTCATTTTACAATCAATACGCTCTCTGGTAAGCCTTTTTCTTTGGGTGCCCATAAAGGCAAAGTGGTGTTGGTAAACTTTTTCTCTACAGTTTGCCGCTGGTGTATCAAAGAATTGCCCAAGCTTGAACAAGAGGTACTTCTAAAGTATGGGACAAGAAGTGATTTTCGGATGATCACCATTGCAAGAGGACAAGACAAAGCTACCGTGGGTAAATTTATCCGTCAACGAAAGCTCAATCTTCCCGTTGCTTACGATCCTCAACAACGCGTTTTTAGAAAATATGCCGAAAAAATGATTCCCCGAACTTACGTCATTGATAAAGATGGCAAAATCAAAGATGTATTGGTAGGCTATACCGAGGCCGCATTTCAAAAACTATTAAAAGTGATCGATAATGAGCTTAGCCATAAATAAAAACCTCCATACAATCGGGATTGTGCTGTTTTCCTTATTGGTGTTCGCCCAAGTGTCTTGTACTCAGGCGCAGCAACCTGGTTTAGTTGAAAAACCGGCAAATACTACCAGCCGGGAGTCTATAGTAGTTGGGCAAAAGCTGAAGCTTTACTCTAAGGTTTTGGGCGAAGAAAAAGAGCTATACCTTGCCTTGCCTCCCAAATACCAGGAACAAGTACAGACTTATCCGGTAGTACTGGTACTGGAAGCAGAATATTTGTTTGAAACGACCGCTTCTACGATCAAACTACTGCAAGACCGCAGCAAAATGCCTCAAAGCATTGTGGTTGGGCTAGCCAATGGAAAACGGAACAAACGTAACGAATTGGCTTTTTCTACCCACGGAGGCAAACCTAAAGCATACCTTCAATTTATCAAAGATGAATTGATTCCTTATATAGAGGAAAATTATCGAGCCAATGCGCATCGAACCATTATTGGCCTGTCGCCCACCAATGGCCTATTATTCGAGGCTTTTTGGTCAGCTCCTCAGGTATTCAAAGGTTATATTGCCCTATCTACCCATTGGGAGTGGCCTCCTGCCAAAGGAGTGACCATGGTCGACAAGTTTATCCAAACCATTACCCAACCCGACTATCCGGCGGCGAGCATTTATATGGGTACGGCAGATGGCGATATGAGATACAGCCAACAATCCTACCGCAATGCTATAGACAAACTCAATCAAAAGCCTGCCACCAAGGTAAACTATCAGGTAGATTTGTTAAAAGACGAGGAACATTATGCGATGGCCATTGTCGGCATCAGGCGAGGGTTTAAGCTCATATACCCCCACCAGGAATGGGATTTTCCTAAAGCTTCGGACTCTAAGCATCCGGTAGCTCATCTCAAAAAACACTACACTCATTTATCTCAGCAATATGGATTTGAGGTGTATCCGGTAGAAGATAGCCATACTTATAGCAATTGTTTGAGTGGAATGGCTTACAACTTTGCCCGCTGGAAACATAAATACACCAATACCCAAACCATTGCTTTGTTAGAATTAAGCATTGGCTATTATCCAAACTCGGCCAATTTGCACAAAATGCTGGCGGAAGCTTATCAAAGAGGTGGGCAAAAGAAAATGGCCACCCAAAAAGCCCAAAAAGCAATAAAACTCGCGGCAAAATATTATCCTGATGAACTGAAACATTATAAACAACAACTAGAAAAGATCATACTCAAGAAGTAACTGAAAATCAATCATAAAACCTATGTGATCCATCTTTTTCAAAAATCGTAACCAAATGAACTATATCAAGTTTTACATACTTTGTGCTTTCGTCATGATCCAAGCATCCTGCATAAAAGCACAACAAACAGAAACCAAAACAAAGTTATCCCAACAGTTAAAAAATAATTCAATCATAGTTGGGCAAAAAACTAAGTTATATTCAAAAGTACTTGGAGAAGAAAAAGAAATTTATGTTTCTCTTCCTAAAAACTACCACCAACACAAACATCATTATCCAGTAGTATATGTATTGGAAGCAGAGCGTTTGTTTAGCGTAACCAATGCTATCACTGGCTTTATGGCAAGTCAGAGTTTAATGCCGCAAACGATTGTGGTAGGTATTACCAATGGTACTCATCTTAAAAGGAATGAAATGGCAGTAGTTGTTCATGGAGGCAAGCCAAAAAAATACTTGAAGTTCCTGAAAGATGAACTCATCCCTTATATTGATCAAAAGTATCGGGCAAACAATCATCGCACAATCATTGGCATGTCTACCACCAATGGGTTAGTTTTTGAAGCATTTTTTTCCGAGCCATATTTATTCAAAGGATACATTGGCTTATCAACCTACCTGGAATGGAACTATACAAAAGAGGTTCCTATGTCAGATAAGTTAGCCCAAGCAATGAGTGACCCTCATCGCCCAGCCTCTACTCTTTACTTAGGCAGGCCAGCAAGTGATTTGAACAAAAAGCCCATCGCACGAAAAATCACCCAAGAAATCAATCAACAACTAAAAAAGATACCAACCACCAATGTTACTTATAAAATTGAACTACTTGAAAATCACAAGGGTTATGGAATGGCCCCGATAGGTATTCAGAATGGATTTAAGTTAATTTATCCTCTAAGCCGAATCGTTTTTCCTTACAATAATCCTGAAATAAAAGATCCCGTTGCCAAAGTAAAGCAACATTATCAAAATCAATCCAAAGCTTATGGTTTTAAAGTTTATCCTGTTGAAGAAGAATATCTAAATGGCAGTATCCGAGTGTTAACTTTATGGAAAAAAGCGCAAGAATTGCTTCAAATATTGAAGTTAGCCGTTCATTATTATCCAGCATCAGCTTATTATCATCTACAACTCGCCAAAGCTTATCAAAACAATAGTCAAATCAAATTGGCCACTCAAACAGCCCAAAAGGCAATAAAACTTGCAGCAAAATACCACCCTGATGAACTCACCAGCTATCAGCAACAATTACAAGAGATACTCTCTAATAAATAACGATATCACAAAAAAAGCTACCCAAACGAGTAGCTTTTTTGATCTATATTTCAGCAAAAAACTTATTGGTCAACGGCCACACTAAACTCAAAAAAGCAAGGCTATTGATGCATAAATTCAAATGGGTATCCGTTATTTCCTTTTTTGTTTGGTACTGGCATTGTTTGCATCAGTTCTGAAAAAGTCGTAGAGCAATTGCCAATACTGCCAATATGGAACGTCGTTTCCTCTTTTTAATCCCCACAGTACCAGCTTGGGCACCTTGTGTTTATGCGCGATTACCATATTTAATTTAGGGATGATTGTTATATATTGCCCACCCCATCCAGAGGCATGGTAGGCACCTTCAAAGTCTGAGTGTTGTTTAATATTATCAACTAACCACCACATATTGCCATAAGCAAATTGAAAAGGACTCTTTTTATTTCGACCATATCTTTTATTCACGGTGTCTACTGGGGTTACTACTGTTAACATGTGATCTATCCACTTTTCTGATATCAATTGCTTCCCATTCCATTTCCCTCGGTTAAGCATTAATTGTCCAATCTTGGCCATATCAAGCGCAGAAAGATACATATGATAAGCTGGATGTCTTGACTTACTTTTTTTGTATTTCTTTTTTTGATTTTTGATGTTCCAATTCTGAAATCCAAGCGGAATAGCCAATCGTTCTTCCATCTCTTTATAGATGTTTTTGCCTGTTTTCATTTCAAAAATAGAACCCGCTACATTGTAGTCCCAATTGTTGTACACAAAGTATTCTCCTGGCTTCACAGCCCCTCTTTTTAGAATATTCTTCTTATCATAGCCCGCATTCACGGGTTTTAGAAAAACTCCCGAACGTGAATTTATAATATCGTGTACGGTGGCTTTTTTTTCTGCATCCGTTAGCCCCTTGTCTTCATCAATCCCTATTTCCCCAATAGTTTCATTGAGGTCAATTATTCCATTTTCAACATATTTGCCATACAGCATACTCAAAATACTTTTTCTGCATGAGGCAATAAAGCTGATGTCGGTAACATCGCCGTATTCAAACAAAACCTTTCCATCTTTCAACACCACCATCGATGTGGTAGTTAGATGTTTTTTCATAAAGTTGTTGAGAGAATCTAGTTTTTTCCGGGTAAATCCTGTTTTGGCCAAGCTGGTGTGTTTTTCAAATGCGCTACCTTTAAATTGGGCTGCCCGAGGGCTACAACTCATGACCAATGGCAAGGCCAATAATACAAATAATAGGTTTCTCATCTTGGTTAATGTTAAATAAAATTTGTGCTTGAAAAATTAATTTTATGGGAAGCAAATGTATGAGAAACGCTACTTTGCATAGTACTACAATAAGCCGTTATTACTACCAAAACAGGTTTTGAAAGTGAAATTTGGGAGGTGCTAGTGGGTAGTGGATTGATCTAAAAACTTTTTAGGTGTCATACCCACGTGTTTTTTAAACAAACGATAAAAACTGGTTTCGGAATTAAAGCCACATTCTGAGGCAATTCCAAAAATAGACTTATTGCTATTGCTTGGATCTTTAAGTTTTACTTTTACCGCTTCAATCCGGTAATGATTTATAAAATCTCTAAAATTGGTGTTAAAGTGATGGTTAATAATGTTGGAAATCTCTCTTTGGGGTAAATTTAAATGTTGGGCAAGCTTTTGAAGATTAATTTGGGTATCGAGGAAAAGTTTATCTTCCACCATCGATTGCTCAATTTTTTGATAGTTTTCAAGATAATCCTGATTGGCCTCTGAAACGCTTGTCTTTACCTGATTCGGCTTTTCGTGAAAAACATAGTTTGGCTGAAAATATCCCTTGAGTCCTAAATAATAAATAAGAAACGCAGTATACAAGCTAACAAACCTCCAGAAGTATCCTACAAACCAAATAGCATTGAACAGATTCACAAAAGCCAACACCCGACCTATGAGTATAATAAATCCTGTAAAGCTAAATAGGATAAATAAATGCCTCATCCACTTAAAATCAGGTAATTTAGTATCAGATGTAGTATTGTTTAACCAGTCTTTGTAGTCTTTTATTAATCCGAAGCCCTGATAGAGATATAAAATGGTGGCCAGTAGAAGAATATATTCGTCCAATTGTTTTACTTCGTCAAAAAATAAGTGATTGGCTATTGTTTTTTTTGTTGAAATATCTCTGGTTTGCAGGGTTACAAAGTATACGATAAAGGCATAGGTTTGCGAGATGAATAAGGGTAAAAAGTGCAGCCAATATTTTCTTTTAAACTGAAACTTTGGGGTAAATAATGCTTTGACATAAAAAAACAATAAAGGTGCTACTGCCAACTCAAGAGCATTGGGGAAATATCTAAAATAGTGGGTTTCCCACAGTAATTGGGTATGTAAAAGTGGCTTGGTTGAAAGCAAACAAAACGACAACAACCCTAAGGCAAGAAATCGATTACTTTGTTTATTTCTTTTCGTGATTAATAGTAAAAAGCTAATAATAATTCCTTGAATGATGCCTAATAAAATAAGCGTATCAAATAAAGAAAACTGAGAGTTCATAATTTATTTACAGCCTTTATAAATCTATTGATTAAGCTCTAAACTTGCTTTTGGATAAAACAGAGATTACAAGCTAAAAGCTCGCAACAGCAAAGGTAAACAACTATTTTGATCTAAACTGATAAGAGTTTCAAACTCGAGGTTTATTATTGTAAATTCAAACCTAAGACTTGTTTTTATATAAAACAGAGGTTATACACTAAAAGCTAACAACAACGGAGATGAATCGGTTTTGGGGGTTAGGGTAGTGAAAACTAGTCACCAAAAGGTAGTCTCCATACTGGTAGTCTTTGGCTTTTTGGTTGGTGGCATAGTCAGCTCTTGCTGCATAAACCAGTTTGGAGGCTATTAGTTCAAAGTCTTTCAACAATATGGGGATAGATGCAAAAAACTCGACTATCACGAAGTCAATTTTAGCTATTTTTTTTACCATCGAAATTCGGGATTGCCCATATTACATTGAGCAAAACAACTGAAAACAGAACCAAATCATGCGCTAAGAAGTTAATATTACCAAATTTAGATAAGTAATCACCATAATATTCATGAAAAAATACTTTATCAATTTATTAGGTATCACTTGTTGTTTAGTTTTCTTAGGAACTCAAACAGCAAATAGCCAAAATTTTTTAAAACGCTACATTAATAGTCTTATTAGTGATACTGCTGATGTTTCTAAACCTCAGTTCATCACTTATCCGATCCTAGGTTATGCTCCCGAAACTAACCTGGAAATAGGTCTTAATTCATTATTAATCTACTATGCAAAGCGGGATACTACAAATCGACTGAGTGAAGTGAATGCTTTTACTTTTTTTACACTAGAAAACCAATATGGATTGTGGTTTGACCATGCTTTATATAGTCATAAGGATAATTGGTTTTTCTTAGGTAAAATTCGCCTACAGAGTTTTCCTTTACTTTATTACGGGATTGGTCTAGATACCCCAAAAGAGCATATTGCACGAGTAGATGCTAATCAAATATTAGTCAAAGAGCGCATATTACGAAAGTTACGCAAAAATTTATTTTTAGGATTAGAAATAGATTTTCAGCAACTTTCTGGGTTAGATTTTGTCGAGAACGAAGGCAGGATACTGTCCGAGCTACCTCTAGGTCACGAAGGTTCTACTAATATTGGATTTGGACTAGGCCTGGTATATGATAATCGCCATAATGTCTTAAATGTACGAGATGGCTTTTTTTCTGAAATTGCTTTTTTACATTACAATTCGGCTATCAGTACATTTGGGTTTAATTCTGTCTCGTTAGATTCTAGAATTTATCGCCCTGTTGGTAAAAATAATGTATTTGCTGCACAATTTCTTGGGCAATTTAATAGTGGTGATGTACCTTTTAATCAACTTGCGCTTATGGGTGGCGAAAGCATGATGCGAGGCTATTATACGGGACGTTATAGGGATAAAAACCAAGTAGCCGCACAGGCAGAATTAAGGTTTTTACCCTTGCCTTTAGGTTTTACTAAACGCATTGGATTCACTGTATTTGGCTCTGTGGCAACAGTAGCAGATCGTCCAGTTGACCTCAGACTTAATGATTTAATTTGGTCAGCAGGAGTAGGACTAAGATTTTTATTATTCAAGAAAAAAGATATTTATACTAGAATAGATTATGCTGTTAATGCCGAAACTACTGGCTTATATATCTTTATTGGAGAAGCTTTTTAGTGGTGGGTTTTAAATTTGACAAAGAAAAAGCTAATCAAAGATACAAAGTTGACAATAGTCTTTAGACTGGTCATTATTAAAAAGTTCAAAGTCAACCTTCGGAAAACCTGGAAAAACAGAGGAAGAATGAAAGTAGCCATCCAAATGGCAAAAAAAAGCATTGAAACTAGCGGATAAATATCATCCTGAAAAATTGATAAGCTATCAGCAACAATTACAAGAGATACGCTCTAATAAATAGTAATATCACAAAAAAAGCTACCCAAATGAGTAGCTTTTTTGATCTATATTTCAACAAAAAACTTAGCGGATCATCAACAATTCACGGTATTTGGTCAATGGCCATTCTTCGTCGTCCACGATCAATTCCAATTTATCCACGTGGTAACGAATTTTGTCAAAGAAACCTTTCACGTTGTCATCATACATGATGGCACGCTCCTCGGTGTCTTTTTTGTTGGCTACTTTACGAGCCTCAATCATCGCCTCTACGTTTTTCTGAATCTCACTGATGTGATGAGAAATATCCTTGATCGTCTTCGTAATTGTTTCCGTGCTCTCGGTTTCAATACCCAAGTCTTTCAAACCTTTGATATTGTGCACCAAAATATTTTGGTATTTTACCGCCGTAGGAATCACATGGTTGGTAGCCAAATCTCCCATCATTCGAGACTCGATTTGTACCTTCATTAGATAGTTTTCGAGGAACATTTCATAACGAGCTTCGGTTTCGCGCTCACTCATGATGTTATGCTTCTCAAACATCGCCATGGTGTCTTTATCTATATAAGCTTTCAAAGAACGAGGCGTAGATTTTACGTTAGGTAATCCTCTTTTTTCGGCTTCTGCTACCCAGTCATCTGAATACCCATCTCCCTCGAAAATCACACTTTTAGATTCAGTAATGTATTTTCTTAGAACATTGATGATAGCCAATTCTTTTTTGGCGACTTTTTCCATTTCAGCATCTACATCCTTGCGGAACTCAATCAATTGATCTGCCACGATGGTGTTCAAGATCGTCATCGGAGAAGCACAGTTAGCCGAAGAACCTACGGCACGGAATTCAAACTTATTTCCAGTAAAAGCAAATGGAGAAGTACGGTTACGGTCGGTATTGTCCATTAAAACAGGTGGAATTTTATCAATACCCATTTTCATATACAGGTTTTCGCCCTTTTCTACGACCACTTCAGCATTGTGCTCAAGCTCTTCCAGTACCGATGCTAATTGGCTACCGATAAATACTGACATAATCGCAGGAGGCGCTTCATTGGCACCCAAGCGGTAGTCATTACCCGCCGAAGCAATACTCGCACGTAGCAATGGAGCATTGCCATGTACTGCCTTGATGGTATTGATAAAGAAAGTTAAGAATTGAAGATTTTCTTTAGGCTTGCTGCTAGGCGCTAACAAGTTCACCCCAGTATCGGTCATCAAAGCCCAGTTGTTGTGTTTACCACTACCATTTAGATTAGCAAAAGGCTTTTCGTGAAACAATACCTTAAACTTGTGGCGAGTGGCTACCTTGCGCATGATGTCCATCAACAATAAGTTGTGGTCTACCGCCAGGTTGGCTTCTTCGAAAGTGGGTGCACACTCAAACTGAGCAGGAGCTACCTCGTTGTGACGCGTACGAACAGGAATACCCAATTTGGTGGCTTCCAATTCAAAATCTGCCATATAAGCTCTCACTCGAGAAGGAATAGAACCAAAATAGTGGTCATCTAATTGTTGTCCCTTAGCAGGCTGATGGCCAAATACAGTACGACCTGCCATTACCAAGTCAGGACGAGAGTTGAACAAAGCACGATCGATCAAGAAATACTCTTGCTCTACTCCAAGGGTCGCTTTTACTTCTTTTACTTCACGGTCAAACAATTCGCACACATTGGTGGCGGCCTTGTTTACCAAGTCGAGCGACTTTAACAAGGGCGCTTTGTAATCTAGAGCTTCGCCAGTATAAGATACAAAAATGGTAGGAATACAAAGCGTACGACTAGAGTTGCTCTCCATAATATAGGCAGGAGAATGTGGGTCCCAGGCAGTATACCCTCGTGCTTCGAAAGTAGTTCTTAAACCACCACTTGGAAACGAAGACGCATCTGGCTCTTGTTGGGCAAGGGCACTTCCTTTGAATTTTTCAATTACTTCGCTGTTGCCAAACAAACCAGCATCTCCAGCCAAATCAAAAAAGGCATCGTGTTTTTCGGCAGTGGCTCCAGTCAAGGGTTGGAACCAGTGGGTGTAGTGGGTAACCCCTTGAGCAATTGCCCACGACTTCATGGCAGCAGCTACAGCATCGGCCACATCATCGCTAATGCGTTGGTTTTTGCGAATAGTTTCCGTTAGTTTTTTGTACATGTCGGCACTGATGGTAGCCTTCATGGTTTTCTCGTTGAAAACATTCACTCCGTAATAATCTGAAACTTTATTGGAGGGAGGGGTTACTGGAACGGCAGGACGCTCCTGGGCTTTTTCAACGGCTTGAAATCTTAAAACGGCCATAGAGTATTTTTTTGTGATTTTACTGTAAGTGGGTTAAAATTCAATGGCAAAAATATAAAAAAAGCACAAAAATCAATGAATCAAGGTTTATTTTAAAAGGCATTTTTAGTAATAATAATAAAATAACAGAAATATAGGCTTAAATTAATACTGGTTCTGTAAATAGTGCTAAACACCCTTTACAGGAGACTTTAACAAAAATAATCTACTATCTTACATTCACATTATACAACCAAAAACAAGCAAATCGCCTTATTAGAAAAATAATATATTGCCAAATCCGTAATTCACATTACAATTACCACCTTAATCATTACATACAGCCATAGTACCCCAAATATTCATTCAAAACGGATATATATTTAATCATAAATGTTGCTTGATCAATCTGGCAAGCAGGTATGCAATCATAATTCCGCCAATAAAATAAAAGATGAAACGAAAGGTTCTCCTTCGTTCTTGGTTATAGGCTTCTAAAGATATATAGGTTGAGCTATCGCTACTCAGGTATAACAAGACATCGTTTTTATGATTACGAATAAAAGCCTTGCTCTTACCAATTGTCACAAAATCCCCTTTGGAAAGCTCTTTTATAATTTTTTGTTTTTGTAATGCCCTAAAACCAGCTCGATCAGTGATAAATTGGCGATTACTACCATTGACGGACACATGAATAGTAAATCTACTATTTTTGATGATGGGCTTTTTGGACAAAAAACCATAGACAAGCCTTAAGTCACTCTTCCTATAAACTATATGCTGTTCTACCAAATACACTATTGCAGCTACAAACAACAAAGAGAGGATAGTCCATAAAAAATGTTTTGCCTTCATAAATCTTGAAAATCAAAAACCGCCAAGAACAACTTTAGTCTATTTAACAAACTTTTACCCTAAGTCTTATTCTACCCCCACAACAACTCTGAAAAAACTTATCAGGTAAATAAAGTAATTTTTAGCCAGCCTGATGATGTTGGTATTATTATTCAGTCGCATCTGCTAGAATATCCCGATTATTTCTTAAAAGCAAGTGATTCGTTTAAATGCATCCTACAACCCTGGGAAGCATTTAAAAGGTTCAGAAGATGGAAACGTTGGGATGAAGTATTTTAAAATTCCCGTTAATTTTATTGAAATTTCTTACCTCGTTTTGTAACCCAAAAAATCGGAAAACCCGCTTATACGTGACTCTTCCGGGTAAGGTTACATCTAAAAAAAACACCATTTTTTGGGTGTAACTATTTCCTTCGTTCTCCGTTATGAACCTAACTGAGAACTGAAAGAAGTAAAAACCCTGCTTATACTATCATAGGTTAGACCAGACCCCTATCTATGAAAAATACAAATATTGAAATGGATACCCCAAAGGAGTTATTGCGAAAACTGACCATAGCCATCATATTGATGGTGGCTTTTTTACCAGCCCAAGCCCAAATTTCAACTTATTCCCAGTATCACCTCTCACCCATGCAAACCAACCCTGCCATGTTGGGGAGTTACAATCAGCCCTTTGCTATGTTGAGCTACCGCCAATTAAGTTTGGGTAGCGGGTTTGTATCTTCCAATGCGGCTTTCGAAACTCCTATGATTTCGGTGATGTATCCTCTAAAGTCCAAAAATAAAGGTCGCTTCGGTGGCACTGGCTTTTCTATCATCAACGATCGCTCAGGTGGCGGTGGTTTATTACAAACCACTGGTTTGCAGGCGGGCTTTGCTTACAATCAACAACTGAGCAAGACCAGTTTTTTGAGTATGGGAGTACAAGGAGGTTATCTTTGGCAAAACCTCAACCCTGCCAAGCTTACTACTGGTAGCCAATGGGTAGATGGACAATTTTTGAGTACTATAGATAACAATGAATCAATCATCGTAGAGCCAGTGAACTACCCCACAGCCAGTGCAGGTTTGTACTGGTACGGCACCGATAACGACTCTACTGCAAGTGTAAAGTATTTTTTAGGCGTATCGGGGCAAAATCTTAATCAACCCAACACCGCCTTTGGCCAGGATCAACAAGATCGTTTACCTATCAATTTGGTCGTAACTGCAGGCTACACTGTGTTCGACAATCAAACCATTAAAGTAATGCCTACCCTTCGTTGGGTAGAGCAAGTAGGTTTTAACCGACAAATCAACGCTGGAGCTTTAGGTTGGTATCGTTTAAACAATGGTACCGAAGAAAAAGCCAATACCCAGATCGGAATGGGGCTTTGGTACAACTCCAACGGAATGGCCAATGTATCGGTAGAGTTGGATCAACCACATTATATGGTGGCCCTCGCCTATGGATTTGCCGCTTCTAAAAAAGCCCCTCAATTAAGTTCTTTTGAAATTAAGTTGGGGATTAAAATCGGGAAATCATTTACCAAAAATGTATTCCGCAAGCGTGATAGAAAAGCGCGTCGCAAAAAGAGAAGAGAAAAGAAGAAACAAGACAAAAAGAAAAAAATAGAAGGTCAGGAAATAACGCCTCCTCAAATAAGTCAGAAAAAAGAGAAAGAAAAGCATTTAGAGATTTTGAAAGGTGCAGTATATTTTCAGTATAACAAAAATGAACTGTTAAACTCTAACAAGGCTTATTTGAATCAGGTAGTGAGTGTATTGAATAAATACCCTGAAATTAACCTGGTAGTACAAGGACATACTTGTAAAATTACCCAAACGGAGGTAGCCAACCAGAAGCTCTCAGAAGGCAGGGCCGAAACTGTGAAAGATTACTTGATAGACCACGGCATTGACGCAAGTCGTCTGGAAACGATCGGCTTTGGTTCTCAAAAACCAGTGGCTTCTAACGACGATGCCTATGGGCAACTTCGCAATCGTAGGGTACAGTTTGAGGTAATTGATACCAAGCCTTCTAAAAAAGCACCCAAACCCAAAAAACAGAAATAATGAAGCGCTTTGCATCACAGTAAACTTTTGCTCAAGGCAGCTGATTGTAAACCAATCGTCATCGCTTACGTTTGATCCAGTAAATAATTCATTGATCGATGGTTTAAACCCACTTATCGATACTTATTTGCCCCGAACCCACAATACATTTATATTTGTTATAGAACTGATCCTATTTTACTATTAAGAAAATGAAATCATTATTAATCGAACAGTCAAATGATACCCCGTTGATATCGTTTGACATTGACAATAACAAATTTGAGATCAAAGGCGAATCTTATAGTGACGATGCAAACCATTTCTATGTACCTGTGCTAGAATGGTTACGAAAGTTTTTAAAAAGCAATACCGAACCACTTACTTTTAATTTTTACCTGGTGTATTTCAATACGAGTTCTTCATCGGTATTTTTCCAAATACTGGAAATGCTCGATCAGTACAACAGTGAGGTACCCGTGCAGGTAAATTGGTATGCCCGTCCTATGGATATGGATATTTTTGAAGAAGGAGAAGAGTTCCAAAATGATTTCAAATCACTGCCCTTAAATGTGAGCTTTAAACAGTCGGCTTAAACTGAAAACTAATTATTGAGATAAATGATAGCAGCCATTTGGTCTAGACCAAGTGGCTTTTTTTGTGTCTTGCTTATATACCTGTTTAACCGATCCTTAGCGAAAATCCATACAAGTTGCGTTAGCTTTGGTCTCGGCCTTATCCAGTGGCCGTTAAAAACTTGCGTAATGGAGCCGTCCCGAAGGGCAGCGGATTACTTGTTTGAGCGAAGCGAGTTTAATCCGTTGAGACGAAGTGAAGCAAGTTTAGGCAACACTGGGTACAGCCGCGGCATTTTTTGGTTCGTTTTTTTTGCTGAAGAAAAAAATGAACGGCTTTATTGGACACGGAATTTAAAGCTTAAAGTCAACTTGGTATTGTACGGATTTTCAGTAAGGTTTAATATAAGGTGGAGATAATAGAGCATCACAAAATACTTGCTTTTGTCAAGTATTTTTATCTAATTAGTGTTATGAACAATTTAACGCAACGTATACGAGAGTTTAATCGGTTTTATACTGCCATTCTTGGGCTGGCAAACAAACACATCCTGGCCAGTGATTATTCTTTTACTGAGGCTAGAGTCATTTACGAGATCAACCATAGCCAGGGAATATCGGCTCGAGTGATCAAAGAAAAACTACAACTTGATGAAGGTTACCTGAGTCGAACTATTAAGAAGTTGGTAAAACAAGGCATTATTGTCAAACAACAATCCAATCAAGACAAAAGGCTTTTTTTGCTTTCACTGTCTGCTAAGGGGCTACAGGATCTGGCAGAAATCGACCACCATTCCAATCTACAGGTCGAGAGTCTGACAAAGCACCTCAATGCAGACGAAAAACAAAAATTGAATCAACTATTACAAGAAGCCAAGCAGCTATTAGAAAGAGGCATCGCAGATAAGAATACTGCTCAAAAACCTACCCTTAAGTTTTCTATTGCTTACAAAAAAAGTGATTTTGAGGAGGGTAAAAAGTTGTTTAGAGCCTATGCAGAGGCACTTAGTTTTGATTTGGCATTCCAAAACTTTGAAGAGGAATTAAAAAATATCAAGCAGCAATATGCCTCTCCCAGAAGTGCACTCATTCTTTGTTATGACCAACAAGAAGCGGTGGGTTGTGTAGCGATCAGAAAAATAGATGACGACACGGCCGAGCTCAAACGATTTTATGTGTTCCCTCAATACCGAGGGCTTAAAATAGGCAAACAGTTATTAGAATTGTCACTTGAAAAAGCAAAAGAACTCAACTATGCTTTCATCCGCCTGGATTCGGCTCCTGAACAAGGCAAAGCGCAAGAGCTTTACAAAGCTTTTGGATTTTATGAAATAGCCCCTTATGGGTATAATCCGTTAGAAGGTGTTGTATATATGGAGTGTGCGCTGAAATAGGCGCACACTCATACTATCTCTTCTAATAGATCTCTGGCTAGTTGGACTGGAAATATGCCTTTATTAATTACAACATCTGCTGTTCTATCAAACCAATGAGAATGTGGATAATCTTGATGTGAATTTCCTGAATACGGTCAGCGTAGCCAAAGTGAGGTACAATGATTTCTACATCGGCCATGCCCGCAAGTTTGCCCCCGTCTTTTCCAGTTAAAATCACCACCTTCATTCCTTTAGCTTTGGCGGCTTCTACAGCCTTGATCACATTGCCCGAGTTGCCGCTGGTGCTTATGCCCAGCAACACATCTTCGGCCCGCCCTAAACCTTCTACAAAACGTGAAAACACAAATTCATAGCCGTAGTCGTTGGACACACAACTGATATGACTAGGGTCAGAAATGGCTAAAGCGGCCAGGGCCTGACGGTTGTCTCGGTAACGCCCCGAAAGCTCTTCGGCAAAATGCATGGCATCACAATGAGAGCCTCCATTGCCACAAGACATGACCTTCCCTCCTGCTTTCATGGCTTCGGCCATGATCTGAGCGGCTTGGGCAATTTTTTGAATATTTTCTGATTGACTAACAAATTTCTCTAATACCGATTGGGCTTCTGTAAGCTCCTGAATGATAAACTGTTCCATATGTATACAAGGTTTGAGGCGTGAAACAACAACCGTTGGTTTTCTAACCTCTTTGCGCTCTTAAACCGAGGCAAAATTAACATTTTTGATTTGGGATGAAAGAGGGAATGTGGTTATGTTTAGGCACGATCAACTTTAATGCAAGTAATATATGGAATTAGGTAATATTAATACATTGGATACATCTATTGCTACTTTGGAAAAAATAAAAGAACTAAGCGAGGCTTATTGGAAGCAGGTAGAATATCAGGAAGTTTATGGTTATCAAGTTCAAGAAGGCTCAAAATGGAAACCAGGATTAAACGAAATGGAATTATTTCTTTTTGAAAAAGAGGTGGGGTTTAAGTTTCCTTTGTCATTGAGAAACTTTTATCGAATAATGAATGGTTTAGATAAGCCTGGTATTAATTTTCAGGGAGATTTAAACAATACCAAAACTGAATTTCGGCCTAAATTTTATTCTTTTCCAGATGATTTGGCATTAATCAACGACTATATCAATTGGATATTAGAGGACAATAAAATATCTCAGGAAGAAATCAAATCTGGTAAAGCTCCTTTTATTTTCCCTATTTATGGACATCGGTTTCTAATTTTTGACCAAAACGAGCAGGTTTTATCTATGTATGGAAATGATATCATTACTTGGGCAGGCAACTTAGCACAAGCAATTGTAAGGGATATATTTGATTCATATTTACACTCAATAGATTTGACTAATTTTAAACCAATCAAATATTGGTTAGAGTAACCCCAAGCCTATTTTATGACCACCAAAATTGTCCAAATTCTCAAAAGCAAAACTGATTACTCCACCGTTGCTGGTGTTTGGGTGGAGCGTCACCAACAAAAGGTCTAATAGCGGTTTTGCAAACAGATCCTTCGGCAAGCTCAGGATGACAAACACGCATTACTGATGACGTATTTATACAATACGTTGATTATCAATTGTTTACTTTGGTAACACAGATCATACGGAATCAACAAATCAGCACAGGTTTTTTCAGTGTTTATCCGCCAAATCTACTGATGACAAATCTTTATAAAACACTAATTGTTAGTTATTTAAAGTTAATTTAGTAGTAAGCATTTTGTCACTCCGAACTTGTTGAGGAGTCTGCCTGAAAGACAACTACCAGATACCTCGCAAGTTGAAAATGCTCCGAAGAATCGGTGGAGCATCACCAACAAAAGGTTTAGTAGCGGTTTTGCAAACAGATCCTTCGGCAAGCTCAGGATGATGTTTTTTTTTACACAAAGCGTTGATTATCAGTAATTTATTATTGAAACACAGATCACACGGATTCAACAGATCAGCACAGATTTTTCTGTGTTTATCCGCCAAATCTCGAGAGGACAGACACTCACGTCATTTTTACTGATATGCTTTGCTAACAATAAAAAACACCCGTAGGTTACAGAAAACCTAACAAGTGCATATAAACTTTATCCTACACTAGTAGCCACTCGAGTGCTTTTTGATCATCATCAAAATAGCGTGTCTCGCCTTCATGTACCTGTTCACTATTTTCTTCAAAGGTTTGCTCAATAGACAATTGGCTTATAAACTCTGAGCTGATAATCACAGCTACCTTGATAGAAGACAAGTCACCCATTACTGCATGGGTAATATCAAATAGCTTTTGACCTACGAATTCTACTTGCCAATCTTGCATTTCGGGTGACATCACATAATAAAACTCACGATTATCTAAATAATAGTTTAAGATGGGTAGGCGGTGTTTTTTCACAAATGCCACCATTCTGGATTGAATGATTTGGTAATCCTCATCCTGCATGTCTGCGGTGGCAGGATGCCAATACTGTTCGTACAACTTTAAAGTTTGATCGTAATAAATAGAGGTGAACTCATTCTCCTCAATGACAATTTTTTTCATTAGTCGTGGGATTTTTATAAAATTTAAACTGGGATGATATCTGCAAAAAACAGGAGGGACTTGTCTAATCACTCAAGGGTGTTGATAGAAATGAATTGTATTAAAAAAGTATGATCCTTATTATGCAAATATTAATAGCAATGCGCTGGTTTTCATTACAAATTTAGTAATTATTAAGCATTTTTCCATAAATAGTACTATCACTGAAGCAAAACTCTAAGCGCTGGTATGCCTCTTATCACTATAAGTTATTACCATTTGCTTCCTTAATTTTATGCTCCATAAGTAAAGCCATGACTACCCAAATCGCCCAAATTCTCCAAAAACAAATGCAAGGTTACGAAGCTTCAGTTTCGGAAGATGAGTTGATGGAATTGTCCCAGCAGTTTAGCCTCAAAACTTTTGCAAAAAGGGATATTGTATTTAGCCAAACCGAGGTTTGCCAGGAAGTATTGATTGTACTTGAGGGCATTTTGGCTTCCGAGTTTGCACAACCCGACAAAACTGTCATTTCTCGTTTTTTCCGTTCAGGGAATCTTTGTAGCAATTTGGTCAGCGTTATTCAGCAAACGTTGGCATCTGATAATATAATCGCTATTACACCTGTTACTAGTATTGCTCTACCCTATCCCCTATTTCTTAAGTGCTACTTGCATTCTTCTACTTTTGGTATTTTTCTACGTAAAAAATTATTAGAGAATATGGTAGAAGCCAAGCACTTTATTTCTATTAAAACCATCTCCGATACCGAAACGAAGTATCAGTTTCTGGAAAATAACTATCCCCAAATTATCCGCGATACTCCCTCTAAGTACATTGCTAACTTTTTGGGTATTACTCCTGAAGCACTCAGTCGTTTTTTAGCACGTCGTTACAAGTCTTAACCCACATCAATCTTTTTCTGAGGCTTTGCGGGTAATATTGTGCTCAAATGGTTCAACAAAAACATTAGCCCTATGAGTAAACTCACCTTACCCAAAGAAAGAGATTATGGTTGGGAACTGAAGCCTACTTCATCAACCTATTTTGGACAAGTGCAAAATAAAAGTGGCCAAAACTGTGTAGTACTCGAACATTCTTTACTGAGAGGCATTACCACCGAAATGATTTATTGGTGGTTTCAGCATTTTCCTAATATGCGGGTTACTTTGGACGATATTCCAGGGTATGAAGGGCAAAAAGTTCCTGCCTATTTTTTATGGCACCCTTACGACCACATCAATGCTTGGCTTACAGGCAAATTAGGATCAAATAACACCTCGGCACTAGGGGCAAAAATTAACATTCAAGAAGCTATGTATACAAAAAAATATGGCTTAAAATACCCGGTAAACGATGCCCTAGAAATATTCTATTGCGATAAAGATGGCTGGGCCATGGGCAAGAAGATGCCCTTTCTAGGGCTCATGATGATGTTGCGCATTTCTTTCAAAGATATTTATGAAGGAGACACTATCATAGGAGTGCATTATCATTATGAAATTGTGGTGGGCACTTATAAGAAAAACTTGTTGGCCAAGGCCATCAATAAAAAGCTTTCTGGCAAATTTGGGCCTGACTTTTTGGAAGCCTGGCATACTCATAATACCATAGAGGTAGGCGTATTTGAAAATTTTTTACCCGCCATTTATGCCCAGCGCGGTCAATTGGATGATATTCATTATGCAAGGGAGATGAATGCTATGCAAGAGAGTCCTGCCAAATTGCAAGGCTTTAACAAAAGCCTATTTGAGGAACGCATGAGGGGTTTTGAACAAAGCACTAACGCTTTTGAATACTTACAGTTTGATAAGACTTCTTTTTTATAGAAAAATAAGAGAATAACGGGTGTTTTTTGATGAAACTACGTATACCACCAAAAGTGAACAAACCAATGGCACAAAAAAAACTACTTTCACAAAGACACCCAGTCTTGTATTTTATCTCAGTATGGGAAAAAAGAATTCGGAGGCGTATTTCCTGGACCTTTGATCGTAAGCAATATACTCAGGAACAAACCCCTGAAAAACTCCCCTTTCGGGTAAAGAAACACCAATCTAAACTGCTGAAAAAGCTGGGCAATGCCGAGATGCAATGGCAATACAATAAAGTAGACAATCTAAAAATTGTGATTGAACGCATCAATGGAACGCTGATTAAACCAGGAGAAACTTTTTCTTTTTGCAAAACCGTAGGCTTACCCACTCGTCGCAAGGGTTACAAAGAAGGGATGGAGCTTTCGTTTGGCAAACCTCGTCCTGGCATTGGAGGGGGCATTTGCCAGAGCACCAACTTGCTACATTGGCTCGCCTTGCATTCTCCGCTTACCATAAGCGAACGCCATCATCATAGTATTGATCCTTTTCCTGATGTGGGTCGGGTGTTGCCCTGGGCCAGCGGAGCGGCTGTATTTTATAACTACATTGACTTCCAATTGACCAATCATACCCAATGGACCTTTCAGATCAATTTATGGCTTACCGATAAACTATTGGAAGGTGAAATTCGGGTAAGTGAAGAGTTGGATTTTGCCTACCATGTATTTGAGAAAAATTCCCGGTTTATCAAAAAAGGCGAAGAATACTTTCGCACCAATGAAATATGGCGAAAAAAGATTGCCAAGTTTCGCAGTGGTGCCTTACTAGACAAAGAAATGATTGCCAAAAATTATGGAAAGGTGATGTATGTGCCAGAACATTTTGAGATGGAATAGGATAAAGATCTGACAGTTTTTTAGTGCAGTCACTTAATCCGTAATGTTATTTTTTCTGTTGAGATTTTTTGTCATTCTGACGCAGGAAGAACTGAGTTTGCGAGCTCACCGTAAGGTAATCGCTTCCAAACCCAGTACATTCGGCTACTCGAGCTGATCCTTCCTATCGTACTGATGACGTTTTTGAACAATGCGTTGATTATCAGCAATTTATTATTGGAACACAGATCACACGGATTCAACAGATCAGCACAGATTTTTCGGTGTTGATCCGCCAAATCTGTATAATCCGTGTTCTAATTAAGTCATTTCCATTGGTGTATTTTGGGAACCAAGGTATTAGGACTCTGCATGATAAGTAAGATT
>DMXI01000552.1 GCA_003483885.1 Microscillaceae bacterium | reverse complement strand
CATTTACCCGCGAAAACTACATCATTATGTTAGGAGGGATTTTGTTGTTAATTATTGGATACATTGTCATGTCCAGCGACAAAGAAGAATTTGGCTTTGGTTTTATGGGACTCACCCTTGGCCCCATCATCGTATTTATTGCTTTTTTGGTTCCTTTTGTAGCCATTTTTTATAAAAAGAAAGCCAGCAATCGCGTACAATCAGAAGAAGAAATTAGACAAGAAAAGCCTGTAGCCCGAAAAAAACGCTGAAAAAGCCGTTAAGCAAGGATTCTAATTTCCTGTACACTTCACTTAAACTCTAGCATTACTGTTTCTAAGCTTTACTATATATGACTATAGTACAAAACCTCATTTTAGCTATTATTGAGGGTATCACTGAGTTTTTGCCCATTTCATCGACTGGGCACATGATCATTGTATCTTCTGTCATGGGGATCAATCAAAATACTTTTGTAAAAACCTATGAAGTATCTATTCAGTTTGGAGCCATTCTATCGGTAGTGGTACTTTATTGGCGTCGCTTTTTTCAAACCTGGGATTTCTATTTTAAACTGTTTGTAGCTTTTTTACCCGCAGCAGTAATTGGTTTGCTTTTAAATGACTATATAGATCAATTACTAGAAAGTGTAGAGGTGGTAGCCGTTATGCTGGTGTTGGGTGGTATTATCCTTATTTTTGTAGACCGTTGGTTCAAATATGATCCAGAAGAAGCCAAAGAAATAGAAATAAAATACCCTACTGCGCTTAAAATTGGTTTTTTTCAATGCATTGCGATGATTCCAGGAACTTCACGCTCAGCAGCTTCTATTATTGGAGGGATGGTTGAAAAACTCAACCGAAAACAAGCAGCTGAATTCTCATTTTTTCTGGCAGTTCCTACCATGCTCGCAGCGGCCGGTTATAAAACCCTCAAAACCTATAAAGATGCCCCCAAAGCTATTACTGAAAACCTAGACGCGCTATTGATTGGGAATGTAGTAGCCTTTTTTGTAGCGATGTTAGCCATTAAGTTTTTCATTAACTTTTTAACCAAGTATGGTTTTAAAGTATTTGGATATTATCGAATTATAGTTGGGGCTGCTATTTTGATCATGCTTGCTTTAGGCTACGAGCTAAAGGTGTAACTTTGCAGCATAATTTTGTTACACATTTCATGAAAAAAACACGTCTCGAGGACTTTAACTTCAAAGAAGGGGAAGTTTTATTACTAGATAAACCCAAAGAATGGACATCTTTTGATGTGGTGGCCAAGGTGCGCAACCTGATCAAAAAGAAAGAACAGAGCAAAGTGAAGGTAGGACACGCCGGAACTTTAGATCCGCTGGCATCTGGTTTATTAATTTTATGCACAGGAAAAAAAACCAAATCTATTGAGTCTTATCAGGCTCAACAAAAAGAATATATTGGCGAAATTACCCTGGGGCAAACCACTCCCTCTTTTGATGCCGAAACCGAGGTAGACCAAACTTTTGACATTGCTCATATCGATGAATCGCTCATTCTAGACACTGTAACCCAGTTTATTGGAACTATTTCGCAAATTCCGCCTATGTTTTCTGCAGTAAAAGTAGACGGCAAGCGCTTGTACAAACACGCTCGTAAAGGACAAGTAGTAGAGGTAGAACCCCGAGATGTCACCATCCAAGCATTTGACATTGTTCAAATAGATTTACCTAAGATATTGTTTAGAATGGTGTGTTCTAAAGGAACTTATATTCGCAGTTTGGCGCGTGATTTTGGTCAAGCGATGCAGGCTGGAGCCTACCTTACCGACCTTAGGCGTACCCACATTGGCGACTTTAAAGTAAACGACGCATATACTATTGAGGAGTTTAAAGCGCTTTTTGATCAACTCTTTGACCAGTCTTCCTCCTCCCTTTGAATTCATACGATAGGATTAAGATTTGTTGTTTGCTTGTGTATATTTGTAGAAGTGAACTGATTTTAAGTTGTCACTTCTACATTACAATTCAAGATAAGTTCAGTTATTGAATTAACTCACGCATCTTTTTATGAAAATACATCGAGGATTAACCTCATTTGATTCCACAGGATATTCAATCGTTACCAGCGGCACCTTTGACGGAGTACACGTAGGGCATCAAAAAATTCTAGCTCGCCTTAAAGAAATTAGCGACAAAAATCAGGGAGAAACAGTATTGATCACCTTTTGGCCTCATCCCCGTATTGTATTGTCTAATGGCAATACAGACCTGAAGCTGTTATCTACTATTGAAGAGAAGGCACGCCTTTTGGAACAACACGGAGTTGATCATCTGGTAATTCTGCCTTTCACTCGTGAGTTTTCTCAATTAAGCCCTGATGAATTTATACAGCAAGTATACGTAAAAGGGGTTGGCACCCATAAATTAGTCATTGGTTACGACCATCGCTTTGGTAAAAATCGCGAAGGGGGATTTGATTACTTGAAGCAACACGCTGCCAGTTATGGCTTTAGCATAGAAGAAATATCTCGCCATGATATAGATGATGTGGTGATCAGTTCTACTAAAATCAGAAATGCGCTATTAGCAGGTAATGTAAACATTGCGAATCAATACCTAGGGTATGCATACAGCCTGGAAGGGCAAGTAGCCCACGGCGATAAAATTGGACGAACGATCGGCTTCCCTACCGCCAATCTAGCCATTGAAGAAAGCTATAAACTAATACCTGCCCAAGGTATTTATGCTGTAGAGGCCATTTTAGACAAAGAAGTGCTCAAAGGGATGCTTTACATAGGTAATCGCCCTACCCTTGATGGTGCATCGCAACTTAGGGTGGAAGTCAATTTATTTGATTTTGACCGAGACATTTATGATCAGCAACTTCGAGTCAATTTGATTGCCAAAATAAGGGAAGATGCGAAGCTCAATTCACTGGAAGAACTCAAGCAGATGCTTCAGCAAGATGAATTGGCTTCTCGCAAAATTTTGTTTAATTAACCTGATTTGCGTCTAGTAAAATAAAAAACATTCGGTCAGGATCATCAGGATTGAGTCTTAAGGTACCCGTCAGCTTTATTTTTTTGGTAGTAAGCTTGATGGGTTTCTTGGTGTTTACCTCTATGATAGATTCTGGGCCAGCCCCTCCACAAAAAAAGCATACCTTGATGGGATAATAAGAAAGCATAAAATATTGCTGAGTTTTGGCCTCATCTAATGGATACATGTATCCACTAATCGTGATTTTTTTACGGTCAAGCGCTTTTAACTGGTTATTAAACCTTGGTTTATATTTATCTCCTATAAACGAATATTTCACTTTAAGTAATATTTTCCAAATATCACTATTATAATATCGAGTAGCCCCTACAAAAGAACTAAGCGTGATAAATAGTAAAATAACTGTAAATAACCGTTTTATATACATATAATTTTCCCGATTTAATCGTTATATATTTAAGAACTCAACGAAATGTTATGTAATAATATTTACAAAAATACAAACTTCAAGTTTGTTATGTAAGTTTCCAATCCACAAGGCAACTATATTTCATTTAAAACTGTAACAAATAGTATATACATTCAGTTTAAGAATTACTAAACATAGGTAAAATACCTACCCACAAGCCTCTTCATTTACCTATAAAAATCGTACTTTTGTCGAAATTTACAGACAAAACAACGCATCATCACGTTTCTTTCATAGTTTTTGACACCATTGATAGCCGAATCCAGAGTATGTTTAGAACCCAATTATTAGGTTATAAACGAAAAACAAAACATGCTCTAAAATCTTTGACCAGCCATTAAGATTTTACACATTTTCACAGTTACCAGAACATTTAAAAAGTTTTAATACGTTTGTAATGAACAACTTGTCACAGCTATTGAAGGGTATTTTTGTATTACTGCTATTAAATCTGAGCCTCACTGCTACAGCTCAAAAAGGGCCTGGAGGTGTCAGTACTGAAAGTGCAGGGAATAGTAATAATAAAGTTTGGCTAAAAGCGGATGGCATCATCAATGGTAGTGCTACTCCTGCTGATAATACATTGGTGCAAACCTGGCAAGACGAATCTCTTTCGGCCATTGCCAATAGTCCTTTTCAAAATTCCTCAGGGCAACGCCCTTTGTTACGTACTTTGTCAGGACAAGGCATCAACAATCGCCCGGTAATTAAATTCAACGGTTTAAATCAACGCCTTTTATTCAATACCTCTAATGATATTAATGGTAATGGTCCATACGACCAACGAACCACTTATATCGTATTTCGTACTGGAAACAATGTAAATACTCGCCAGATGATTTATGAGCAAGGAGGGAATGTAAGAGGGTTAAATATTTATATAGAAAATGGGCAGCTCATTATGGGGGTATACAACCAAGTAACCTCTGACGGCCCTTATGATGGATGGCAATACCAGTTTATATCAACGGCCATTTCTCCCAATACACCTTATATTATTACCCACGTATTTGATGCTACGTCGCCTGGACCTAACCCTAATGACCCAGCCACTTATACCGGAACGCTCACTGGTTTTTTAAATGGAGTACAATTTGGTACTACAACTGGCTTGGGAAGGTTATACACCCACCCTGACACTCCTGGAATGGGGGCTGTAAACGGACAAACGGTATTGAACAATAATGTTGCAGATAGTACTCCGGCTTACCTTAATGGAGACATTGCAGAAATGATCCAATACGATGTTGTACTGAATGAAGCAGAAAGAATCATTGTAGAAAATTATTTAGGAGCCAAGTACATTGCCAACCCCATAGGCAATGATAGATATGAATATCAGTTGCGTTATGGATATGATGTTATTGGCGTAGGTAGGCAATCGGCTGGTAACGAACATACCACCAGTCAGGGACAAAATATTTTTGAGATTAAAGTAAACTCAGTAAACCTGGATGATGACGATTATTTGTTTGCAGGCCATAACAATCAACCTATTAGTAGTTGGACTACTGCTGGTGCTCCCGATGCGGGGGTGAATTTTAGAATTTTGGAAAGAAGCTGGCAATTTGATCATACCAACGACGTGGGAGGAATAGATATTACGCTGGATGTCAGCTCACTACCTGCTTTAGCTTCTGGAGATTCAAAATATGTACTCTTGTTAGACAAAAGCGGAGGGGCTATTCCTAATTATCAAAATTCTTCTACCGAAATCATAGAATTGGTCAATACCTCTGGTAGCTTATACCAAACTACTGGGCTAACCATTCCTAAAGGCACCTTTGTAACGATTGGGGAGGTCATCCCTACAGCGCAGTTTACCTCACCAGAATCTTATGAATTTGAAACCAATACTCCGGCTAATGGAGTAACTGTACGGTTGAATTATACTCCTGCATCCAGTGTTACGATCAATTATCAAATAACTGGCGGAACAGCTACCAATGGAGGAGTGGATTACAATATTGCCAGCACTGGAACGATTACTTTTGCGGCTGGACAAAAAACAAATAATTTGAGTATCAGTATGAATGATGATGGGCTTTCTGAATCTACCGAAACGGTTTCATTTAATCTCCCTTCGGCAGTTACCTCAGGAGTTGTGATCGGAAGCATTAGCAATCATACTTTTAATATTTACGACAATGATGCTCCACCTAAGTTTAACTTTGCAGTAAGTACTTCTTCTTTGGCTGAAGATGCAGGCACAGTCAATATTCGTATTTCGCGTACAGGTTCTACTTCTGGTGCTGCCTCAGTAGGTTATCGCTTGCGGGTATCGGGTGGTGCAGGTACGGCTACCAATGGAAGTGATTACAACTTCACCAATGGAACCGCCAACTTTGCAGATGGTGTAGCATTTGTTGATATTCCTATTACAATATTGACTGATGGCACGGATGAAGACAATGAAACAATCATACTAGAACTGTTTAACCCAAGTGCTGGAACTAACCTGGAGCTTCCAATAGAACATACGATTACGATCACTGATATAGATCCTACTCCTGTAGCTTCGTTTGAACTGAGTACCCAAACCAACGATGAGAGTGTAGCCTTACCAGTCATCAATGTAAATTTATCTACGCCATCGGCGAAAACCATCACTTTGGAGTATAACCTGGACTTGGTTAGTAGTACAGCTACTTCTTCCTTAGATTTTTCATTGGCTACTACAGGTACTGTTACCTTCTTACCAGGAGAAACAACGGCATCGCTGGCTATTGTAGCATTTATAGTAGATGATACCGAGGTAGAACCCAATGAAAGTATTGTCATGAACTTACAAAATCCAGTAAATGCGACTATTGATGCGTCAAATGATCAACATATCTATATTATTCAAGAAAATGATCCGTTTGGCTTTTTGGCAGCAGCGGGTGTAGGAGAACAAGCCACCAACATTTTTTGGCTACAGGCAGATAAACTTACCAGCTACAGTGGTACTTTTACCGATACCTCTCCTAATAACAATTCGGCTACTCAAAGCAATGCGGGTAACCAACCCACTTTGCAGACGAATGTAATCAACGGAAAGCCAGCGCTGTTTTTTGATGGTAATGATTTTATGACATTTGCCGATGATGCCGAGATTAACATTCCATCATCACCTAATTTCTTTGAACGCAAGATTATTGTGATTGCCATGCGTACTGGTGCCGATGTCACTACTCGCCAAACTATTTTTGAACAAGGCGGTGGCACGCGTGGGTTAAGTTTTTATATTGATAATAGTGAACTTTATTTCCACGGTTGGAACAATGCGGATGATGATGCGGGGCTTACTACTCCATGGGGTGCCAATGGAGCTGGTGCTACAGCTAAATTTATCAAAGGAGCCATTACCGCCAACACTGATTATATTGTGACCATTTTTTATGATCATGTAAATGATAAAATTGAAGGGTTTATTAACGGGGTAAATATTGGCTCCGTTAACGGCATTGGTCGTCTATTTGGGCAAAACGGTGCCGTATTGGGAGGTGTGGATGGTAGTACCCGCTACCATGATGATGTTACTCCTGGTAGTGGTGATTATTTTACCGGGCATATTGCTGAAATTATTTATTACAATAATCAAAGTCTGAACGATGCTCGACGTCGTATTATTGAAAACTACCTGTCGGCCAAGTATGATATTAATATTACAAATCAATACTTTACTTTCTCGAATACCCATAGTGGGCAGGTAATTGGCATTGGGCAAACCGATTTTGCCAGCAACCACGCCGACTCTCAAGGCCCTGGGGTGATGCGCCTACGTAATCCTTCTTCGCTGAATAATGGTGACTTTTTAATCATAGGACATAATAATGTGGCGATGACGGCGGTAGATGGTATGGACATACCCTCCATTGCATTTAGTCGTCTTGGTCGTACCTGGAAGGTAGGAGCTGCTGGCAGTGTAGGAACAGTAAGCCTGGATATAGATATGAGTGTCAATCCGGTAACGAATGCTGATGATGTAGTTTTGCTCAAAGACAGTGATGGTGATGGAAGTTTTAGTGATGAAAATGCTTTGGCAGGTTTTGCCGCTACTAATTTTAATGCTGCAACCAATATTCTCACTTTTGATAATGTATCGTTGAGTAATGGCGATGAGTTTACAGTGGTGTCGTTGCAGTCTACCTCTCCCCTACCAGTAGAATTGGCTACCTTTACTGCACAAGTTACTCAAGATGAAAGGGTGCAGCTTCGTTGGACAACTATTCAGGAAAGAAACAATAATTATTTTGCGGTGGAGCACTCGCTGGATGGGATCAATTTTGCAGAAATTGGTCAAGTAAAAGGGCAAGGCACCACGACTACGCCTCAAAATTATGCTTTTACCCATAATGCTCCTCAAAATGGCATTAACTATTATCGTTTAAAGCAAGTAGATTTTGACGGCACGAGTGATTATTCTCCTATCGAAGCGGCAAATATTAAAAAGAAAGCGGTTACTCAGATTTCAGTTTTTCCAAATCCTACAGCAGAATGGGCATTTGTAAAACTTTTTGATGGGGAAACACTCAACTATGTAAATGTATGGAACCTACAAGGTCAGCCAGTAAAACACAAGCTGAATGTGGTTACTCGTAGTAATGGTTCGTTTGGGATAAACCTGCAAATCTTAGCTCAAGGCGTGTATTGGCTTGAGTTGCATACCTCTAAAAGTGTACATCGGGTAAAAATTGTGAAAATCTAATAACAACTTGAAATATTGCTTGTTGGTTATAATTAGAAGATATTTCGACTTCTAAAATTATCTCTGGGAACTCGATGTAGTTCCTGGTTTTATAAACCAACATCTAAAAGCATGACATTTCAAAATAAAACTGTGTTTATCACTGGTGCCAGTCGTGGTATTGGCAAAGCGATAGGTTTAAGGCTTGCTCGGGAAGGAGCTAACATCGTAATTGCGGCTAAAACTGCCGAACCACACCCTAAACTTGAAGGAACTATATTTACCGCTGCTGAAGAAATGGAAAAAGCAGGAGGCAAAGCCTTACCTGTGGTGGTAGATGTACGCAACGAAGACTCGGTGAAAGCTGCGGTAGCCAAGGCAGTAGACACGTTTGGGGGAATAGATATTTGTGTAAACAATGCCAGTGCTATTCAGCTCACGGGTACTTTGCAAACGCCTATGAAACGCTTCGACCTTATGCATCAGGTCAATACTCGTGGTACTTATTTGGTTTCTCAAACTTGCATTCCCTATTTGCTAAAGGCCGAGAACCCACACGTACTCAATCTATCTCCACCGCTCAATATGGAAACCCGTTGGTTTGCTCCTCATGTGGCTTATACCATGGCTAAGTTTGGTATGAGTATGTGTGTGTTGGGTATGGCGGGCGAATTCAAAGGAAAAATCGCCTTTAACGGTTTATGGCCTCGCACTGCCATTGCTACCGCAGCAGTTAAAAACCTTTTGGGGGGTGATACGCTGATCAATAAATCACGTAAACCCGAAATTATGGCCGATGCTGCTTATCATATTTTTAGCAAAAACCACAAAGACTGTACGGGTAACTTCTTCATCGACGATGAAGTAATGGCTACAGAGGGTATTACCGATTTAGAACCTTATTCAGTGGTGCCAGGAGCGGAATTGGCTCCTGATTTTTTTGTTTAGCGTATTATACAAATAGAAGTCGTCTCGACTTTTATTAATCAAACGACTCATTTTCAACAACATCCTAAAAGTCGAGACGACTTCATAAAGAAACCTACCAATCAGTCACTTCTTTGTCAAAATAAAATTTGCCGGTAAGTACCTCAGGAGCAGTAGCCAACCATACCGGGGTTTCTGCTCCTTTTTCGATGGTTCTTGGGGCCGTATCTCCGCCCATATCGGTTTGTACGTGGCCTGGATGGCAAGAAGTAATCTTGAGGTGAGGGTATTCCATAGATAAATGCAAGGTAAAGGCATTGAGCGCAGCTTTGGACACCCGATAGGCAGTATAATTGCCTCCCATACGACTCAAAGCACCCAAAAAACTAGATACATTGACGATGCGTCCCTCATCGCTTTTTTGCAGCA
Source organism: Microscillaceae bacterium (assembly GCA_003483885.1). Lineage (GTDB taxonomy): Bacteria > Bacteroidota > Bacteroidia > Cytophagales > Microscillaceae > Microscilla. The sequence goes on along the minus strand of DMXI01000552.1, from coordinate 23,740 downwards.
AAGGAATGAGCTGTTGACTTAACAAAATAGGTCCTATCAAATTGGTTTGAAAGGTTTGTTGTAAAGTTGCTTCGTCTACCGATTGAAAATCCAACTTGTCTTTGAGGAGTACTCCAGCATTGTTGATCAATACATCGAGGTGTGGGTAGTAGTCACTTAATTTCTGGGCAAAGTGCTCAAAACCAGCAGGTTTATCTACTTCTAATATTTCGGCTTGCACAATCACCCCTAATTGGGCCAATGCTTCTTGAGCTTGACGAGCCTTGTCTTTAGTGCGGGCGGTAAGGGTTACTTGATGGCCCATTTTGGCCAATTGACGGCAAATCTCAAAGCCAATCCCTCGATTGCCTCCGGTTACGAGTATTTTTTTGGGTGTCATAAGAATGATGTATTATTAATTAAAAGAAGTTGGTTTGATATTGAATGCTGGTAGCAATGTATCACAAAAAGTATTGATACACAATGAGTTGAATAAGATGTTAAGGGGAAATAGAGTTTGGAAGGGGAAGCAAAAAAAGATGCTCGGGGAAAAGAATAAATCCTACCCCCAAGATCCTTCAACCAGCTATGGAAAGAATGATTGACAAGTCAATCAATTCTTACGTTGCTAATTTACGTTTTTTGAGGCGAATGTCAAAACAATCCTTAGGATAAACCCAAAAACACTCGTAATAAATCGTGACGAGTTTGATTTTTTAACAAAAGTGTAAGAAAAGATTTTTGCCCCTTCTTTAAAGTAAAAGGCAAACCAAGAAAAGGCAGTCTTACCAGTTCATCCTTTCGAGTTTTTGCAAGCATTGATAGAAAAAAAGCCCAAAATCTATAACTTTCTATCTCCCATCCTAATAAATCAATTCACTGGTAGTCATTCCAAAAAGTCTTTAACAAAACTTTTTTGAGACAGTGTCAAGCACGTAAAACCCCTAAATACTCATTGAAATATGATGTAAGAAAATCCTCGTTTTTATATAACAAGAAGGTTGGGCAATCTTGAAATTTCCAATAAAACAGGTACTTGCTTTTGTTCCTCCCGGTCTTCATTAACTTCATTGAGCTCATCACAGCAAAGCTGTAGATTCGGTTTTTTGGTACCCAAAACACATCAATGAAGATGACAGTTTACTTGCTGATCTATGGTCATTTACATTTTTATATCATCTGTAAAGCACCTAGTAGTAGTTATTCAAGCAGATCCCTCAACAAGTTACCGATGACGTTATTAAATAACTCCTTGTTTATCAGTAGCTTGCTATAAGGTGTTTTGACAGTGTTTATTTCAGGAAGGTGTAAGTTGATACCCCATCTCCTTCGCCTTTTTTTGCAACCATCTTTGGGTTTGCAACTTCATTCTTTCCTCGTATGCCTGAATACCTTTCTCCACATAATCAAGCCCTTTAACCATCATTCTCCAATAAAGGACTGCTAACTTTCGGGCTACCGCTTTGATGGCCACTCCTGGCCCTCTTCGGCCTTTGATTCTTCTACCAAACGCGCCCAAGGCAATCTTTTTGCTCTCAATGAGACTCCGAGCGATTTGACGAAAGATTTGTCCCGCCTTAGGATGTCCCTTTTTTCGTCTGTTCTTCTTCTTTTTTCCTGAATGGTTTTGTCCAGGGGCCAAGCCCAACCAAGAAGTAAAACGTTTGGCACTATCCCATTTAGTTAAGTCGTTGCCTAATTCAGTATAAAGTTGTAACCAAGTGTAATCAGTGATCCCCGACAATTGAGTGGCATCTATCCCTCCAAAAATTTCTAACAAATGCCAACCAAGATCCGCTACTTTTGGCTTGTTATGGCGGATGGCTTTACGTTTGCCAATTTTTTTTTACTTTCCCCGTCTTTGGTGGCGTTGATTGTATTCAATACTTGTGCTATGCGTTCATCGCATTCACCAATGCGGACTTGATAAAACTCATAGGATTCATAAGCTTGTTTCAATTCAAATAGACCCGCTGCTTTATAATGACCTTCCAAAGCTTTCAAGACTTCATCCGCTTTCTTTTTTTTGATACTGGTATGGCAAAGAGCTTTTTCGCATCACGTTCCCCATCCAAAATGGCACGAATCATCGCTAAACCACTGACTCCGTGAATTTGATTTAGTACCTCTTTGAGACGAATATTCATCAAAGTAAGCGCCTTTTGCATATGATTGATATGCATAGAGGCAGAACGAATGTGATCTTCCCGAAGACGTTGATAAGTCCGTAATTCTTGAATATGAGCCTCTGGAATAAAACAACGATTTAATAAGCCATAACTATGCAATTGCTGAATCCATTGGCAATCTTTTACATCAGTCTTACGACCAGGTGCTTGACGAGTAGCACGACCATCTACTAACCATACATCAAAACCCGCGGCCTCCAACATATCATACAAAATAACCCAATATACCCCGGTTGCTTCCATCGCCACTGTCTCTATCTTATGAGATAACAGGTACTCAATCGCTAAGCGAAAATCAGCGGTGAAAGTAGAAAAATTGCGTACAGGCACTCCTTCAATTGCAATAAATATTTTCTTGGCCCCTATATCGATACCTGCGGCATTGTATCGTAGTTTTTGCATCTTGTCAATGGATTAAAATGAAACAATACATCTGCCCAGAAGAGAAGTATACAGCACGAAAGGCTACCGAACGGACATTTCTACATCAAGCGAGAAAGTACCAAAATTGATGACTCCATTCTCTCCGACCAGGCTCGGGAACAGGTAAATAACACTAATACGACGATTGGCCAGTTTTAGGCAGATGCTGCAAATATAATCCCTCGTCATCTTCGTTGGTGTATTTTGAACAAAATATTAGGTCTCGGGAGGACAAAACACGCACTTCATGATTTACTTTAAACATTTAATAATCAAATACTTACATTTTTATATCATCAGTAGAGTCGGAGAAATTAACAATCAAACATCAATCATTAGAAAATAATTCATCCATTCATAACCGCAGAACGAAGTTTAAATTATAAATATCGACATATCGGTGCTTTACGCAACTAACTTATCATTGGCTACAAACAATTGATCATTTACCACTCACCATTAATCACTAACCATATAAAAATGCATTCTGTCATAGATCGACATATTTCTTTTGCAAGCTAAGTCCTATTTTTACTCTAACAGGCATTCACAAGTGCCCTATGCACGATTAATATTAGGCAACAGCCTGTAAAACGAACTAAAAAAGAAGGTGATTTGGAGTTAGAAATAAACGTCTGCAAGCTTTGAATACCTGCTTATTTTTCAATATCTATCAAATAGTATCTTTCAAAATGAAAACATTCCATTACGCCCAGTTACTATGCATTATGTTTTTACTATTGGTGGGGCAGGTCATAGCCCAGCCCATGGTTACCAAACTTGAACTCAAAAAAGGCAGCGTAGACTACGCTGGTGATGCAGTAGAAGTTCCTCTCAATGCCTTTCAAATCGTATTGACCTTTGATCAGCCAGTAAGATCCGCCAACAATACGCCCATCAATACCCTGAATGAAGCAGTGAACATGCTCATCCTCAAGGCTACTACCCCTGCAGGAACTCCAGATATCTTGGAACTCGCCTACGTACAATCGGTTCTGGTAGGTTCAGTGGGGAATCAAGACTCCATTATCACCGTTGATGTAGTATTTGCTCAGGATTTGATACCTAACCAAAGTTATACCCTCAGCCTGAACCGAACCCAAGTTCTGAGTGCAGCGGATGGCCAAATGGTTCAATCATTTACCACCCAGTTTACCACGGCTTCGGCAGTCACCACAGTAGCGGGGGTAGCCAATATAGCCGCTTTGTGCCACGACGAAACCAGCGAACTATCTGCCATTGTATTGGCCGAAGGTTCTCGCTATAGTTTTGTCCCTCAAACCACCGAAACCCTCCAACTTACCTTGAGCAATTCCAGTGATTTTGAATTTGTGGGAGGAGTTGTTCAGGTATCGGTCTTAGGAGGAAGCGGGGTTACTGCCACTGTTATTCAGCAAACCAGCACCAGGCTCTCTATCCAATACAGTATTGGTAGTGATCCAAACAAAAGCCATGCACTCTCTATTAGTGGAGTTAGGGTAAAGTTTAGGGGAACAACAGATGCTACAACCCAAATTATTGTAGATAATACACCAGGACGGTACAATATCAATGGTTTGTCCCCAGGCAATACTTCTGTAGTGTTGGGCACTATAGAGGGCAAAGCCAGCATTCCAGATAATAGCCTGAACGTGGGAGCTTTAAGTGGGTCTAATTCGCTTTGTCTGGGCACGTCAACCTTATATACCGTGCCACCTGTGGCTGGTGCTACTCATTACCAATGGAGCGTACCCACAGGGTTTACTCCGCAAGGTGGTATAAATCTGACAGGAAACCAATGGCAAACTACGCAAAATTTTATTACACTATTGGCCAATAATACAGGTACCCAAAACTTGGTTGTTAAGGCCACTAACAATTGCCGCGAAGGACTGCCTTCCACACCTTTGCCTATTACTATTCACGCCCCTACTCCTGCTACTAGCATTCAGTTCACTGCCCCTGGCTTGGGCACCTTTAACGGTTCAGGAGCTATCCAAAGCATTGCCAATGTATTAGGAGGGCAAGTCATCACAGTCAATACACCAACTAATGGTACAGTTACCTTTTCAGGGCCAGGTATGGTGGGTAATACTTTTTATCCAAGTATTGCTCCGTTGGGTGTCAATGTCATTCAGTACACATTTGCCAATGCTCAGGGGTGTACTACAACAGGTAGTTTTGGGTTAGATGTATTTGACGCCAGTATTACCATTAGCGACTTACTATCTGCATATTGTGATAATGAAACAAGCAATCAGGAGTTTAAGGTAAAAACCACAATCAATGGGCTCCCTGTCAATACCAGCAATATTGTGTTAGAGAAATTGGTTCCTAGCCCCATACGGGTAGTTGCTTCACCTGCTCCCTTTACTACTGGTTTTGGTTTTAAAACAGTTACTGCTACCGACCATATTTTGGTCATTCGCCCCGATGTGTTGGGTCCGGGGCAATATCGTATCACGGTATCTGTGGGGTTAAGTAACATCGTTCAGGATTTTGTAATCAACCCTACTCCCAACCCTGTTATTTCGGGCAAAACCCGGGTGTGCGCCAATACTTCCTCTACGTATGAGGTAACCCAAAATAGTGCCCACACCTACGCTTGGTCGCTCAGTGGAGGAGGTACCCCCACTGTAGGCAATGGCAGCGCACTCACGATCAATTGGCTTTCCTCTACTACTACCCAAAGCTATACGCTTACACTCACCGAAACCAACATTAATACCCAATGTGCCCGCACAGTAAGTCAAACCATTACGGTAGATGCCCAACCCTCTCCCGAAATTGAGGGCCCTAGTAGTGTATGTGCCAATAGTACCCAACAATACCGCATCAAAGGGGGAGCTACGGTTGCACACAATTACGAATGGAGCGTAGCTGGTGGGGTCATTACCCTATTAGGAGCAGAACAAATCACTGTAGTGTGGGGTAGTGTAACTACTGGTGTTATACAATTGACTGAAACCAACTCACAGAGTTGTCAAACACTCGTCACCCAAACCGTTACGGTGGCTCCGCTTTCGGTACCTATGTTTACAACTGGAGCCGAAGAATTGTGTGCCACCAGTAAAGGTCAACATTACAGTGTTGCAGCAGCCAACAAGGCAGATTTGATGATATGGGAAGTACAAGGAGGTACGATTGTAGGTGGGAGTCAAAGTGGCGATGTGAGTAAACTCTCTGCCAATGGATTGGAGCAAGTAGTGATTGATTGGGGCGATGGTAGTCAGGGTAACATCACCGTTACGGAAGTAAACGCCAATGGTTGTGAAGGGATTATCAGCAAAGTTGTCAAGTTGAATCCATTACCCCGTTTGGCTTTTTCGGGGTTTGCTCCTCAGTATTGCAACAATTCCTCTACTGTTACTTTGTTTCCCACCGTTGACGGAGCCCCCCCTCCTATTCAGGCCAATGCCCGCTTTGTGGTAAGGGATTTTACCAACACCAGAGAGTTGTTTGTGCTGCCAACTGAGGTATTCTTCCCTCAACAATTATTTCAACTCCACGGCCGAGGCAATTATCACCTGGTGTTTGAATATACCGATGATAAGAGTTGTTTTAATCGCTCTATTGCTTTTCCTTTTAAACTAGAAAATGCCCCTCAGGACGTACGATTGAACATTTCGCAAATAGAAGGGAATCCTAAAGTAGTTTTTCGGGCCACGGCCGCCAATGTAGACAAGAACTGGCAATGGCAATGGACCTGGCAATGGGGAGCAGGTTTTCGCTCAGCCAGCACCCAACAAAACGACACTTTAGATGTACTCAGTACCCAGCGCCAAACAATTGCTTATACTCTCAAATTAGAAAACAGCGTACAATGCGATGAAACCATCATAAGAACGGCTTTGATTGATTTTGAAGTGGATGGGAATGTATGGCAAAGGTCTACGGATTTTACTGACCTTACCAACTTGGGAAATGAAGTGATAGACAGTTGGCATTGGGACTTTGGGGATGGACAAGAGTCTACGCTACAAAACCCTAGTCATACCTACCAAAGCATTGGCACTTATCAGGTGGTTCTTACCATTAAGCAAGGGGTGATTAGTTATACCTTACAAAAACAAATCAATATCTTCCCTTTGGTAGTGGTTACGCCCACTACCCCTTACAAAGTTACCTTTGAAACAGGTAAGGCCGACTGGGTAAATAATGGCACCATACAACAAGCTGGGCAAATTATTCCCAAAAATAGCTGGAAACTGAGTGATCTCAAGGGCAATCAACATATTACCAATACTACTGATAATCACGTCTGGATTACCGACAATCGGGCAGATTCTACTATTCAGGGTTCCAGTAGTCAATTTTATGACAATGAACAATCTTATGTGGAAAGCCCTTTCTTTGATATTACCACCCTGGATCGTCCCTTTGTCAGGTTTCGTTATTGGTCAGATATGAATGATGGTGCAGATGGGGTGGTTTTATTATATACCATTGATGATGGAGAAACCTGGCAACGGCTTGGTACTCAGTCTGAAGGGATCAACTGGTATACACACATTCGTATTTTAGGAAACCCAGGAGAGAGTAGCGGTTCCCTCACCAACCTTGCGAACAAGAATTGGGAAGGTTGGTCGGGTCACACTCAAACCACTCATGGCTTCGGATGGCAAGTAGCTCACTTAAGCTTAGAAACCATTAAGCAAGAAATGACCAGGCAGAACAAAACTCAAGTAAGGTTTAGGCTGGCCTTTGGCAGCAATGCCGATAGTCCCGCTAATGGTCGTTTTGAGGGTTTTGCTTTTGATGATTTTGAGGTGTTAAATCAGAATCGGAAGGTGTTATGGGAGTATTTTGGCAACCAAAGTATGGCTCAGGTGGGTAAGGCTGCCCATGATTCCGCGGCTGTAAACCCACAAGCCATTAGTATTCATTATCATTTAGATTTTCCAGCCAAAGATGTCATCAATGAGCAAAACCCGCATGACCACAGTGGGCGGGCTTTTTATTACGGGGTACGCGCAACTCCTCGTCTGGCGGTAGATGGACACATGCCCGATACGACGGCTTGGGAATTTTGGGCATCCAACAATTACGCTGAACGTATTTTACGGTCTGCTCCTTTTGATATTACCATTGCCCGCCCTACTGCTATTAGTTCCAAGTTATCAGTCTCAACTACGATTACTGCATTGGAAGATTTTGATCGACAGGTCATCTTTCAAGTAGTTGTGATAGATACCAGTGTAACTATCAATGACACAGTATATTATGATGTAATGCGCAAAATGTTGCCCGATGCTGCGGGTACTTTTCGAGCTAATGCCTGGGCAAAAGGAGAAAGTCAAACGCTGCAATTTGAATGGGATTATGGCGACCTTGACCCAAGTGGGTTCAAAGTAGTGGTGTTTATACAGGATTATGGTACTAAGGAGGTGTACCAAGCCCAAGTGACTAATCAACCCGTTAATCAGCGCTTACAAGAAGGAGGTGAAGTAACTAGTATAGAGAATCCATCAGGATCTGCTGCTGTACTGATATTCCCTAATCCTGTCATAAGGTTTTTGAAGGCTCAATTGCCATTCAGAGGTGCATCGGGTAAAGTACTTCGTTGGCAAATAGTAGCACTCAATGGACAAACGCTACAATCGGGTAGGTATCGTTATGTCCAAAACAAGCCATTGCGTATCGATCTGGGTAAGCTTGCTGGGGGGGTGTATTTGTTCAAGGTTTTTGTGGGTGATCAAGTCTATAGTAGCAGATTTGAGAAAAGGTGAAATAGTGTATTGATTAGAACTCAGTAGTGAGCCTTTTTACTTTCATACCAGGAGTCTGTAGGGTTTTTATTTTTACAAAAAAAGCAACTGACTTAGCTTAGTCTAAAGAGGTTGCTTTTGTTCTCAAAAGCCTCTATTGCTATTAAAGAAAAACCGTTTTTTTACCTAAACTGGATGCTGCTTAATACCCATGAGCAAGATATCATCTATTTGGGATTCATTTCCTTCTTCCATCCAGTTTTGAAGGGTTTGATCAAGTTCGGTTTTTTGCTGTTTTAAAGGGTTCGCATGCTGTGTAAGCAATACATTCTTCAAGCGGTGCCTTAAGAACTTTCTTTTATTGGTTCCCCCAAACTGATCTATGTAACCATCCGAAAAAATATAAAAAGTAGTCGGTTTATCAATCACTATTGAATGGGTCTTAAATCGTGTTTGCTCTGAAACAAGCTTACCTCCAATGGATCTTCGGTCACCTTTAATTTCATATGACGTATTATCTGTTATATAAACCAATGGATTTTTAGCACCCGCAAACAACACTTCATTGCTGGATTTATTAACGGTGATAAGCGCCATATCCATACTGTCCCGATTGCTTGTAGCTCCCTGGCGAAGTGTTTTGTATACTGTTTGATGTAAACAATCCAAGATTTCTCCTGGTTTTGTAATCCCTTTGGCTTTTACCACATCGTTTAGTATCGATACGCCTATCATTGATAAAAAAGCACCTGGAATTCCATGTCCTTGACAATCTACCGCGGCAAAAATAGTTTCTTTTTCTGTGTCAGCTACATAATAAAAGTCCCCAGATACTACTTGTAAAGGCTTAAATAGAATAAACGCCATTTCATCAATGCAAGATTGTACTGAGGGTTCTAGTGATAGTGAAGCATCTTGAATCGTCTTGGCGTAATTTATTGATGATGTTATGTTCTTGTTTTGCTTTTGCATCTTGGCTAGTACTCCATTCAGCATATGGTTTTGCGCATCTATTTCTTCTGCATTCTCTTGCAAGAGAATGATATTCTCTCTGATTTTTTTGAAGGTAGGCCGAAAAATATAGAGTCCTTCTAATAACAAAAGACACAAGGTAACCACCATCAAGATAATCTCTATCCTTTGAAAACTACCCACTTGTTGTTTGGCGATTGCCTCAAATCTAAAGGTAATTTGATTCATGAGCTTCAAAAATGGTTTCTCACAAGCCAGGATTTTATCCAGCCACTTTTCTTTATTGGACAAACTCCCTCCGAAACCAGCTTTTAATAAGTTTTGGGCTGCTTCTTCTATTTCTTTTTTAAGGGGGTCTATCTCTGTAAAATATTGCTGATTTATTTTATCCAGCTGGGGCTTGGGTAATTGAAGTTCCGCATCTCCAAGCTTAAGCCCTTGATGCGAACGATGCCAAAGTGTTAAGTCGTTTTTCAGTATTTGTTGTTGCTGGATAAATGTTTTATTGTCAGGCGCCTTTGTGAGCAAAAGTGCCTCTTTGGTAATCTTTTGGCTGAGCATTCTTTGACGTCCCGAAATATTGATGATACGAGAGGAGGAGTCTTGCCCTTGCAGATGGAATTGAACAAATACTTGACTAATAATTGTAAACAATGCGATTAACGAGAGCGCAATAATATAGATTCTAGAATAATTTGAGATTGATAGGTTCATGAAAACTAATGCTATTGGTGTATTTAAGCTGGACACTTTTCTTCAATTTCTCAGGAACTTTTCATCAGAATATTCTTGCTGATAATTACTTTCCAGAGTATTAGTTAAAAATAGAATTTATTGATTAAAACTACCATCAATTTCAATACAAAATCGCAATGAAAAGCTCGCTTTTCGTTAAACAGGATAAAACGATCGGTGAAAGCAGAGGATTATTTCTCTACTCAACATTGGTACAAGTCTGAAATAAAACGCAATAGCCAATGCCCACATTAAAAAAACAAAAGCCACCCTGAATACAGCATGGCTTTTGTAGTTGTTCTATATCACAAAAGTGTAGGCTATTTTTTGATTACAAACCGTATACTATCAGTATCAGATTTGAGAAGATAAACACCTGCGGGGAGATCGCTTACATCAATAGACATTTGATGATGGGTGATTTCAATAGTTTTGAGTATTTTTAATTGCACAGGATTGATGATAGTGAGCGTCTTGTGGCCTTTTTGAGTAATTCTTAAAGTACCATCACTCACTGGGTTAGGAATTATTTTCAAGAAAGTAGTTGCCTCTTCTGATACCTGCTGACTCACTCTAGTATTGTTACTACAACTTTTCCCTCCAGAACCCTTTACTTCTATGCTAAATTTAATGCCTTGGGTTTCGCCCGTAATACGATCAGAGATATGCTCGGTAAATTCAAAGAATCGTTTTCCTGCTTCACTTTTGATGCATTGCCCGGTTTTGTTCAAATATGCATTGAGTTTTTGAATACTTTCAAAATTATAAACCCTTCTATTATTAACACCCTTATTAGAAGTAGGGGTATATTGGGCAAATACATGGGTACCCGCATTGTCGGTTACATCCCCGGCAATCGTTACTTCAAAATCGTTTTGAGATGGGTCAATTACCAAGTCTATGAGGGCATCGTTATGGGCAAAGCTTATATTACCAGGCGTAAAGTTTTTCACTACTTTTGCCTGACCAAATGATTTACTGTAAGGTTTTGCAGCGGAGTTTAACCATTTCACATTGCTGAATACTAATTCCGCGTCGGGGTGGTTACCAGTGTTGGTTTGAGCTTCATTGGTACTGACATTCAGCGTTCTGAAGGTAAAGCCATCGAATGCTATATTGGCAAAGTTGATGTTGTCATTATCATTTTGAGTCAAAATACCAGTAGCCTCTGCTCCCGGCAATCCATGAAAGACACTATTACGAAGCAAGTAACCAAAATTACTGGAAATGTATATGGAGAAACGCTTACAATTCCACGCAATGTGATCTTCTACTATAGACAAAACTCGATTATAACTATCTCGAGTCCTTCCTTGAGATTTAAAGCCATCTGAACAAGTGGCAGCAATATTTCCTTTAAATTGAATAAGAGGAATGGCGGTTCTTTCAATCTTTTCTTCCAATGGAAACGCATCAAAACCAAGTGCATCCACCACTTCTTGAGTCGCTACTTTATCTGCTATGCCCATACGTTCTCCAGTACCTTGGTAATGGTAGGCTACTCCTACCCCAGCGGCTACATTGTCTAACATGCGTACTGCCCGGCCTTGTAGAGCAAAGCCGGCGTTCCCTCTAAAATCATCGTCAAGAATTTCTCTGGCAACTCGACGAAGGGGTGATTCAATTTTTACTCGTGAAGGAGCATCTGGTACCCTACTCCCAACGACCAGGTTGTGTTGCCAAATCCCTAGTTCAGAACCACTTTCGGCCACCATTGCCCCGCCTTTTACTCCAAAAACCACGTTATCGGTAAAATCGGCGTTGGTGTCATGATGCACCATACCCCAGCCAGGTGAACCCCACACCACATTGCCAATAGCAAATACTTGCTTTTTACTTTTGGTAAGGGTTTTATGAAAATGAAAACCATACCTTCCTCGCTGATTTTGAATTTCATTAGGAGCAGCATTCGGCATCCCCGTGTTATTGAGCGTGGTTTCATCAATAATAAATCGATTACCATCTTTGATAATTTCATATTTGTAATCATCCAATAAATCGGATTTATTGGTGCGGCCCAAATCCTTAAAAGAGGCATGTCGGATATTGAATTGGTCATTGAACATCCACATCACATGACCACGTTGTGTAATATCATTTACGATATCGGTATGATAAGAACGGATGATGATATTGCGGGTAAGATTGCCCACATAAGGGTAATAGTTGCGTTTTTGATTTTGATGATTTGTTAATTCTACTCCAATATGATCAAAGCGTGCTTTTTCTTGGATAGCAATTGTATTACCACTGATATTGGCAATGGTGAAGACTTCGCTTCCACCTTCAGCAGTTTTACTAATGACAATTTTATCTCCTGCTTTCCACCCTTGAGGAGTTTCTTTTAGTTGAATGGTTGTGGCATTTTTAAGCATATTGGCTGCACACTCCGAAAAATCCAGCTTATCTTTCCCAATAATTCTTACTTTACCTGCTGACATCAATGATAAACTTACTTGTCTTGGGTCCCATTCATAACGCCCCAAAACACCCGCTTTGTCGTTGGCGAAATTTACCTTAGGCTCTCCTTGAATTGTATGGGCTTTTATTTTCTTACCATCGGTATAGTGCCCTTTGGCAATATTGTTCCAGGTAAGAGTATTGGCCCCTTTTTTTATGTCAAAAGCTTTTAACACAACCTCTATTTGGCCATCTCTTGCTGTCATATCAAACTCTGAATCAATGGTATTGATGTAGGTGTCTACTACTAACTTTAATTGATCACTGGCTCGATTGGCCTTAAAAATCATTTTTCCTTGATTTTTGATGACAAAAATGTGTTCCAGGCTATTCATATCATAAGTAATGGTTGAATTCTTAGGAATCACTACAATTGCTCCGAAACCAGGTACGGCCGATGTAGAAGAAGTTGCGCTGGGCCTTTCCCAGGCATTAGGATCAGACCAATTATGAGTACCCTCTTTGGCTACATGCGTAGCTGTATTGTTGGGTAACATGGCATCAAATGTTAGTTGTTGTTTCAAGGCATCGGGTAACTGGCCCTGACTTGTAAGTGGTACCACAAGCGCAAGTATTAGTAAATACCGCTTCCATTGTAGCATACTTTTGAGTGTAATTAAACTTGGTTTTGTAAACATGATATTTGAATTAAGGGTTAGTAAAATAAATAGTATATAATTCGTAGCTACACAATCGTCCTATGCTATAAGCCATTGGTTTTTAATGGCAATAGAAGTCCTGCAAGCCTGGAATAATTCGATAGTTTCGGGCTAGAGTTTGTAGTTTTAAAAAAAGAGATTTGACAACTACCTTCTTAAGAGAAGGTAGTTATCAGGAATGGGAATGTCGCCTGGTGGTAAAGCAAGAACCAAAGGGAGGAAATGGATAATTGATAAAGAAGTGGATACTAATTCAGGTAAACTTATAGTAATGCCATTCAAATATTGGCTATTCAATTGGATAAACATTTTTAAAATTTTCTTTGGGTTAGCAAGTGTTAGTAATGTAGCCAATTTGACAAGGCTACGCGTATTATTGCAGCTTAGACAGGCGCCAACTTCAAAGGTTTAACCAAGTCGAAAAAATATTTTTTTGGGAAAATATAACAGCTTTCAGGCTGCTACTTCACGATTATTTTTGCAGCTAGTATTTCCGAATATTTTACGGGAATGGTGCCTTATTTCAAAACATTGTACCAGCTTATAGCGGCCTTTCGGTCAACAATACCAACCACACTGTGGCAAGCCTCAATGCAAATCAAGTGTATTATCGTACTTAAATAATAAAACGAATTTTGCCAAAGACTAAGATACAATCGTTACCACACGTACCTTATAAAATAAGCCTGCCCCACAGCGTGAGACAGGCTTTTCATAAATCTGGAATAGCTTATTTGGTACAATAAATTACTTCTTTACGACTCTCGAGATACTCACTTTATTCTCTTGAATAATTTTCACCAAGTATGTACCCGCAGGCAATGCTTTGGTATTGAGTGTCAGGGATGAAAAATCAACATCATTGGTAGTATCTATTTCTTTGGTATACATTACCTGCCCTTGTAGGGTTAGTAGTTCTACCTTCACCTGGCCTTGATTTACATTACTCGACAAATTGATTGTTAGCTGTTCTTGCATTGGGTTAGGAAACACTATCGGATTTGTATCAAAAGTAGCCAATTGTTTGGTGGCTCTGATCGCGGTATTTTGAATCACCAGCACCACCCAATCTTGGCTTGGGTTATTAGGTGGATTGCCAATGGCTACTGCTCCATTGCCACCTACAAGCGTGGTAATTGAGCCATTTTGTAAAGCTCCTCCATTCACGGGATCATACCATTGCACCGTATAAGCACCTGCTACGCCACTCAAATCCAAGGTAGTACTCCCTCCATCGGGACGATAAATGGCATAGATGGTACCTGTTTGAGCAAAAACATAATCATCAACATCCGCCGTAAGTCCATCCTGACTGCTCATCTGGGTGAGATAAGGTTGTAAATACGCATTGAAGAAGTTCAGTGCTACTTTGGCATCTTGCCACTTGGTAGCTCGGGTACGATGATCCTGACAATACAAATCACCATAACCGGTCTGGTAACCATAATAATATTCTACTCCGGCACCTCCAGCCATCAGGGTTCCCCAAAGTACTTTTTTACGCACATCATCACGGTTATCTACATTGATTTGGCTATCATTTGCATCTGGAGTTTGTCCATTGACACGATCATAGCCTGCATCCAGCCCTACTCCTAAATGAAAATGCCCTTGTTCATCATTGGCTACAATCCATTTTTTTCCACTATTGGCCGACTCATTTACCCATTTCTTTACATCATCGTGCACTTTCTCGATGTTGGTTTGTACAGAAACACCCGTAAGTTGAGAGGCATTGCCCAACAAAGGATTGTATGCTTCGTTTTGTTGATCGGGATAAGAGTGAATGACAATGTTGTGATGATAAGGGTCTAAATCGCGGATATACTGAGTATACGACTTTATATTGGTACCCTGAGGATCATTCAACTCTTGCCAAATGTCGTTTTCTTCACCCAGGTTCCAGTTCAAAGCCAAGTGATGTCCAAAACGAGCAATTAATTCCCGATAATACAACTTGCGCTCTCGCCCTAGTCTACCTACATCCATTTTGAGGTCATTTTCGGTTTCCTGAGTTTTAAAGTGCAGGTACATCCCTTTTTTATCCCCATAGGCCAATATTTGCTCCCATTGGGCAAGTTTAGAAACATCAAAACGATCGTGGTGTACATCATTCCAACTGGCTACATTTGAAACCCTACCCAAATGAGGGAACACATTGTCATCGTCGCCATCCAAGCTAAAAGTTAGAAATGAAAATACATTCATCCCCTGGTCAGAGAGGTATTTAATGGCCCCTAGCAGTTCGGTACCTTTACCATTTTGCCAGGTATAAGCCGCGGCATCACTGGCATCATAGTCTTGTTGATGGTATCGCCAATCTTTTTTCAAGCCTTGGTTATTGGGCGTAGCATCAATGTCGTTATAACCAAAAGTATTTTCAGGCGCATCGGTTCCCACCTTGAAGAAGTACTCTCCTGTTTCGCGGAAGCGCAAATAATGCTCCCCTACATACTCTAACCTCCCTTTTCCTCTCAAATCCCGGCCAGATTTATCTGAGGCAGCAATGGTAAAATTACCTGTGGTTCCATCAAAATATCCTGCCGAAGTACCTGCCTCAAGAGTATTGTCAATGGCAATGTCGGTTCCAGTACGGAAAGACACACTGTAAGTCCAAATACCTTCTTCGTCAGGACTAAAGTGTACCTGCCAAACCTGCCCCGAAGTAGCCGAAGTATTGGCGGCATCCCCGTCAGCGGCATAAAACCCAGGAACAGTATATGATTTGGCACCATTGGTAAAAGTCACATTCAAACGATAATCGGCAAAAGGATTGGGTGTAGCCGCTTCATTGGTTTGTGGTCCATTGAACGCAAGGGTGACTTTATGCCATTTCTTGAGTTCTCCTGAGATGGTAGCATTTCCCGAAGGCTGCACCGCACTCGTATCTTGATTAATGACTACAATGGTAATACTTTTGGCGTTTCCAGCCTCTCCCCTCTTTTTGCTTTTGGTGTATGGGGTAGCAATGATCGTATGCGTACCCAAAGTAGGAGTCCAGGGTTCATAAGTCCCATTACCATCATCTCCTACTAAGGCATAAGGCGCGGCATTTTCTGTTCGAAAGTTTGCATCCCCATCATAGTTAAATCCAACGCTTCCTACCGTGGTTGGAAAAGTTTCGGCCCGAACATTTAATGTAGGCAAATAAAATAGGTTGAGCGTATCATTATTTTGCAAAGGTCGCAGGTCTTGATTTGCATCAGCATCTATCAATATCAAATCAGTTACGGACATGCCATCAGGTGAAGTGGTGACAGTAAACACAGGCGACCATTCCGAACTTAAACTATAGTAGGAAGTGCGCATACGTAAATAATAGGTCGTATTTGCTTGCAAACCAGTAAACTCAGCCTCAGTATCTCTAAGATGTTTAACACCCAAAAGTTGAAACGAAGCATCAGAACCGTCCAAAGAATACTCTATATAGTAATCAACTGCAAAAGGAGGTTCAGTCCAAGATAATGAAAAACTACTCTTCGTAATGTTTGTAGCTCCCAAGTTAGTGGGTGCCAATGGAAAATTAAACGCCTGTCGTACATTGGAAGGAGCCGAAACCCCAGCGGTATTAATGGCGCTTATTCGATACTTGCGTCTTGGAACAGTACCTAAGCTATT
The DNA here is from genome assembly GCA_003483885.1 of Microscillaceae bacterium. Classification (GTDB taxonomy): domain Bacteria; phylum Bacteroidota; class Bacteroidia; order Cytophagales; family Microscillaceae; genus Microscilla. The sequence continues at coordinate 7,018 of DMXI01000552.1, read as the reverse complement.
ATCAGTAAAAGTAGTGACATTTGCTCCTACACTATCAAGTATACTCCAGGTAGCATTAGGATCAACTGCGCCATAGGCATTTTGAAACTCTATCAAGAACCCGGTTTCATTATCGGCATTATCGTCCCAACTGAGGCTTGCTACTCCTTGAGCTGTTGCCATAGCAGATAAATTAGAAGGAGCAGCAGGAAGAGTTATTACTTGGTTAATAAAAGTAATGTTCACCGTTAGCGCAGTACCTTCAGTACCCGATGCGTTTTTTCCAGTAAATGGAATCGCTTTTAAGGTCATAGCTCCTAATTCTGGAGTATACCCCTCATAACTGCCTACCCCATCGTCTCCCTTGAATGCATAAGGAGCCGTATTTTCTTTGCGAGAAAACACGCCATTCTCATAAAAATACACACTCCCAACAGTGGCAGGTGAGGTATTGGCCCGAATATTTAATTGATCGGTAGGCAAAGTAGCCAAGTTGATCGTTTGCCCATCAGTTAGGTCAAACAAATCGACATTGGTTTCCGCATTGATCAATGTAAAGCTGGTGACTGCTTGCCCATTTGTTGGTACATCGAGGGTAAAGTTGGTGTTGCTCGTGGCAATTTCGCCTCCTACTTCTACCGTAACTTTACCCGTGGTAGTTCCGGTAGGTACGTTTACCTTCAATTCGGTTGGAGTGGCCAAGTTAACTGTAGCTAAAGTACCGTTAAACTTCACGACATTATTGTTCGCTGTGGCGCTGAAATTGTCCCCACTAATGGTTACTTCAGTACCTACTGCACCTGATTGGGGAGTAAAACTACTAATGACCGGAGTGGTATTTGGAGTAGTTGTTATGGTAAAGTCGGTACTGCTGGTAGCGGTTTTATTGCCTACTTCTACTGTGATTTTACCCGTAGTAGCTCCCGTAGGCACGCTTACTTTTAGTTCGGTTGGGGTAGCCGAAGTAATGGTCGCTGGAGTACCATTAAACTTCACGACGTTATTGTTAGCCGTAGCGCTGAAATTTTGACCGTTAATGGTTACTCCAGTGCCTTCAACCCCTGACTGAGGAGTGAAGCTGCTAATGACCGGATTTATAACTGGAGTTGTAGTGGTGGTTACGATAAAGTTGGTACTACCAAAGACCGTTTTTGCCTCGGTTTCTATGGTGAGCTCACCTGTAGTAGCGGCGAGCGGTACAATTACCTTTAGTTCAGTAGTAGTAGCCGAAATTACTTTGGCCATCAATCCATTAAACTTTACCACATTTCGATAAGCTATAGGATTGAATTCCCCACCGGTAATGGTTACCTCAGTGCCTACTGCACCTGATTGAGGCATAAAATTACTAATAGCAATTTGTTGATCAGCCAGCACTTTAGGAACTTCTCCCAGACCATTACAAGGATAGTTGGGGCTTGCTGGATCCGAGCAATCTCTTAGCTTGTCCCAATGGTTTTTAACCAAAGGATGCAATCTTGTAATGATCATTTTGTAGCCATGAAGATTTGGTGCCCTCCCCTTCGTATTTGGGTCACCTCCATGCCCTATAAACTTACTTAAGTCATCTGGATCAGGGCCCCAAGTTACACCATAATAACTACAGCCGGTAATTCCAGTAGAAAGTATTTTAGGAGGCTGACAGCCAGACTCTCTTGTATCGTATGGAGCCACCGGATCGGGAAGTGTCCATACTCCTCCATCAAAATTTTCTATGCCATACCCAGCATAATACCGATCGGCAAAAAGTAGGATTTCAGGATCGCCCGCGGCATATTTAAACCAAGGCATCAAGTGCTGTAAAAATGCATATCCAATCAAAGGCCCTGCTGCTACCGACAGATAATTACGCTTGCGGCTTACCGCAGGACTTTCATAAATAATTCCTGCCGGGCCATCAATATAGCCATAGGGATCAGCTTGTGTCCCCTTTCGGTCTTCCCTGGGATATAACCTGTTAAAATACCTATGTATTTCTCCAAAGGCATCGCCCCAAATGGCCATACCTGAATTGCCTAATCTTATCTGGTAATCCTCTTGAAAATAGGATACTTGGGCAGATTTAGGATCTAAGGAGATGGCCCGTACATCCTCTAAAAGTGCTGGATCATCGTACATGGCGGCAAAGAAAACAATGGGGGGTTTTTTGCCTAAGTGTTGTCCAGCCCCAGTACTAAAAGGAGTCCCCATTTTAAACACTGCATAATTGTCTATTCCTTTTTGAATAATGCTATAGGTTGCCTGTCTTTTTTCTTCTTCGGTTTCTTGACCAAACAAATTGGCAATATCACGCAGCATGTATTCTGCCTGATCGGTACCATAAGGGGTTTGAGCCAAATGCGGTTTTACCGCTCTATGAAACTCACTAAATCCTTTATGATAAAACTCTACTTCGGGAGCAGCCCAGTGCTCATATCCATTAGGGCCGCCAATTACACCATTGGTTCCGTTTGACACTTGTGGCAAACGAGGCAAACGATTCAGTTTTACTTTGGTAGTACTATAGAGTGGTTTCCAGGTACCATGAAAGGGAGGCCTGAAGATGGTTGCTCCATTGTTAGGAGGTGCTTCCGACAAAACAGTGAGTATCGTAGAAGTGGCTATACAACCAATTTCTATCGCAGGAGTACCACACCCCGAGCTTTGCGACTTCGCCTTATAAATAGATTCTCCACCCCGGGCCTGATAAGGAAGCTGATTCATCAGGTTCAGGCTGGCATCATACGTATTATAAGCTTTGAGTAATCCCTGTTTGAGCTCAAGAGGATTACCTGAGGCATCCCTCGCTACATCAGCAGGATTTACCAGTGCGGGGTTGAGTTCTCCATCAGGAGTCATGGCCGTAATGGTTACGATTCCATTAGGAGTAGAGGGTATTACCCAATAATCTCCAGTGACAAATTGCCCGTAGGTACAAGGCCCCCCATCACAGTTAAAAGAAAAAGTAAAGGTAATACCATCTCGGTTTTGGGTAATACTAGTTCCCTGTTGTTGTGCTATACAAACAAATGGAACTAGCAAAATAGCCCAGTATACAATTAAGCAGTTTATTAAAAATTTACGTTGCATTTTATGAAGTTAATTAAGTAAAAAATCATCCTACTAGACATTTTTCGTTTGTGGAGACACAAACGAAGGCGACCGCGCCGTTGGCTGTGTCCTCACGGCCAACTTTAGCTAAAATGTCTAGTAGTATGGTAAAAAATATTACTTGAGCAGTGTAGTTGTATTATTGGGGGTGAAGCTAAGGGGAGATTTTATTATTTACCAAAATACATGATCGTTGGGCCTATTTACCGGGTGAGTGATATCAGAAACATGATGAGTGTATTTGGCAAAAAAAACAATAGATATGACCTTCTGCAAAATGGTTTTTCGCTATAGAAATGAGAGGGTGGATAAATTTCAATCATTGGGAGTTGTCTGTGATAGGTAGCGTATAGCAATGGCTTATGCTGGGAAGGATATCTTTATTATAAGACTGAACTACCGCAACTTACCTAACTTTTATTATAAAATCTCCAACCTTTCTAACAATTGGTTTTTGTAAGATTTACTAACGGGAATGGCGGTATTGTCAATGTACACCGAGTTTTCTTTTATTTTCTCTACCTTGTCCAAAGCAATAATACAGGAGCGATGCACCCTCAAAAAGAGATGAGGAGGAAGCTTATGTTCAATGTTTTTTAACGATAGGTTGGCCACTACTTTTTTGGCAGGGGTAATGATCAAGGCATAATTGCCTAAAGCTTCTACCCATAAAATTTCCTGAAGCTTGATGGCGATCAATTGAGATCTGTCTTTGATAAACAGGGTGTCTTTCAAAGGGGCGGGAGCAGGTTGATTGTTTTCTTGCGATGAGGCTGTTTCGCTTGATTTTTTGAGCGCTACTTGTAATGCAAAATGCAAGTCTTGATCCACGAATGGTTTCACAACATAGCCAAAGGGCTGAGAAGACAAAGCTTGCTGAAATGTGGCATCGTCTCGGTAAGCTGTTAAAAAAACCACAGGTATTTTATAAGCTTCATAAATATCCTTGGCGGCTTCAATGCCATTTTTACCTTTTGAAAGATTGATATCCATCAACGCAATGTCGGGAGCGGTCTGCTGGGCATATTTTAGAGCCTGTTCATAGTTTTTTGCAATCTGCACTACTTCATATCCCATATCTTGCAGCCGCATCCGGATATCCAATGCTATAGAAAACTCATCTTCTACTATTAATACTTTGTACATAAAATTCTATAAACTTAGCAGGTTTTGTTTAGGGTATCATTCCAATTCTTGATCAAAAACCAGCACCAGACAAAAGCAAGTTGCCTCAGTAAGGCCGTTTTGCCTTTTATAAGCTAACATTTTGGCCATACGGTATCTGGTAGGTTGAGCTGGCTAAGAGAGATAAAACAAACCAAAAATCAATCCATGACTATGTGCCAGCGACGGAAAATGCCTAACATCTGGATATTTAACCTAATGATAATCAGTCCCAAGCATTGATTAGAAACACAACTATTTAACTTAGCAAGTTTGAAACGTTTATGATTAGATTTCTTTCTCCGTTCTTCTCTCGCTATAAACTATGAAGTCATCTCGGCTTCCATTGATAAAACACCCCAAAGCATACTAATTAATTATCTATTTTATCGTCTCATGTTAAAAAAATTACAGCTATTTTCACTCGGCCTGTTTTTGCCTGTTGTTTCTATTTTCGCCCAAAGTAACCTTACCGATAGTATTCAAAACCTTCCTGATTCAGCCCAAATAACTGCTTATCAAACCCTTATTCTGAGGCATTTGCGTAATGATTTAGAAAAAACACTCAGTTTGGTAGAAAAAGGAATCAAGCTAGCTCAAGAAAAGAAACATAAGAGCGCTTTGGCTTTTTTTCTTCTCAACAAAGGAAACGTTCATCTCCAAAAAGGAAATTTTGACTACGCCATTGAGCTATATGAGCGGGTCGTCACTATTTCAAAAGAAATCAACTATTTGGGAGGGCTAGCCAATACCTATGTCAATATGGGTTCAGTCTATTCTCGGCAGGGCAAGTATAAATTGTGCGTGGATGTTTATCTCAAAGCTTTGAAAATATATGAATCACAAAACAATAAGGCTTTTGTTGTTCGGGTATTGAATAACCTGGGTACTACCCATATGCTTCTTAACAATAAGCCAAAAGCATTGGAATATTTCAAAAAGGGCCTGGAACTGGGCAGGTCTCCCAGTATACCTTATGTCACCGGTAGCCTCTTGAATAACATAGGTTCTATTTACGTATCTAACAAACAATATTCAAAAGCCATTGCTGTATTAAGGGAATCTTTGATGCTGGCTAAAAAAGAAAACAATTATAAACGTACGGTTACCAATTTGAGCAACCTGGGAGAAGTTTATCAGAAAAAAAATCAACTTGATTCTGCCCTATTTTATCATCAAAAAGCATTACAAACACATAAAAAATACCCCTCTACTGCGGGGTTGGGCCCCAATTATTTATCCCTGGCTCGTACCTATGATTTATTAAAACAGACTACCCTGGCAGATCAATATTACCAAAAAGCCCTTCAGGTTACTTTGCAGCATAAAGAAACCTCCTTGTTGTTGCCGGTGTACCAAGAACTTCATGAGTACCACGCAAATCACCAAAAATACCAACAAGCGTATGATTATCTACTCAAGTTTAACGCTATTGAAGATTCTCTGCTCAGTCTCGAAAAAAACAAACAGGTAGAAGAGTTAGAAGCAAAATACGAACTGGATAAAAAACAGAAACAGGTAGCGTTATTGGCCAAAGAAAATAAAATTAAAACCCTGGAAGCCCAACAGCAAAAAAACGCCAAACGGGCTTTGTTTTTAGTGGTAGGCATATTAAGCCTGCTTTTTCTTTTACTCATTAACCGTTATAGAATTAAAAGAAAATCTAACCACCTATTGGCCCAAAAAAACACCCTCATTGCCAAAGCGCTTCAGGAAAAAGAAATGTTACTCAAAGAAGTACACCATCGGGTAAAAAACAATTTGCAGATTATATCAAGCTTGCTTAATCTTCAGGGAAAATTTAATCGGAAACAAGATCCCAAAGTCATTCTCAAACAGAGTCAGCACAAAATCCAAACGATGGCCATCATCCATGAGAAATTGTACCAATCAGATAATTTGGCTTCCATTGATTTAAAAAATTATCTCGAGAGCCTGATCCAACACTTCAAAAGTGGTTATGATCTGGCCAATCAAAACATTGACTTCGCAACTCAAATCGATCAAATCACACTCAAAATGGATCACTTGGTGCCTTGTGGGCTTATTATTAATGAACTGATTACCAATAGCTTAAAATATGCCTTTCCTGATCAAGCTCAGGGGCAAATCCAGGTAAAAGCCACTCAAAAAGATGAAACTTGTGTGTTGGTGGTGAAAGATAATGGCATTGGCCTACCTCCTGAATTTACACTGGATAATCTCAATTCTTTGGGGCTTCATTTGGTACAAGGGCTTACCGATCAGCTTAGAGGTTCGTTTGAACTACTCAAAAGTGAAGGCGCTGGGTTTAAAATTACTTTTGCAATCTAAAATAGTGAGCGTCAGGCATTTTCCGTTGTTCTCCTTCGTTTATAAAGAAGTCTGCGAATGCAGCAATTAGTTTGGCAAAGCCAGGTTAGTTACAAACTAACCATTCAATTCTTCTACTTAGTTACCGCTTCGCTCAAACTAAGCAGAACAGGGGCTTTGGTTTTTTATTCAAACCACTCTCATAAAGATGACCACTCAAGTAGGTGTATTGTCACCCAGAGCACCGCGAAGGGTCTGCGTGTTGGACTCGTTTTTATTCAGATACTTCGCTGCGCTCTGTATGACAAGCAAGATTTCTACAACTAAATATAATGTTATCATCAGTAGAAGTAATATTTTGTTCAAAATACATCAATGAAGATGACGTATTCGATTGTCATGCCGAGGTATCTGGTTCTGGGCAACCACTTGGTTAATTCACCAGATACTTCGATGTTACTCAGCACAAGTGTTTCGGCAAGTTGAAAATACC
>DMXI01000358.1 GCA_003483885.1 Microscillaceae bacterium | reverse complement strand
TTTTGCTAATAATATCAATACAAAAATGTTAAAAGGTATTAGAAAAATAGGTTTTATGCTATTTTAATGGGCATTTTTAGCTATCTTATTTAAGTTTAATTCCTGTCACCAAAATATCATCTACTTGCGATTTCTGATTTTTCCAGGATGCATGAGCCTTTGACAGTATATCCTTTTGCTGTTGCATTGGGTGTTGGTGAATAGAGAATATCAAGTCACGTAATCTATTGGACATAAATTTTTTATCACTTTCTCCCCCAAATTGATCCTGGTAACCATCCGAATACATGTAAAACACTGTAGGGTGTTCAAAACTAATTGTGTGTTCAGCAAAACTTCGCCCGAGTGATACCAACTCCCCACCAACGGGCAATTTATCTCCTTTGATCAGAGTCATTTGGTTATTTTGAATGTACAGCAAAGGACGCTTGGCCCCACTGAATCGTAAAAGTTGTTGGGCGGGTTCTATGGTTACAATAGACATATCCATACCATCACGGTTCCCGGTTTCCCCTTGTTTGAGTACCCTCCTGATGCCCTCGTGCATCTCGTTTAAAATTAAGCAGGGGTGATGAATTTTTCGTTGGTATACAATTTCGTTGAGCAATTCATTGCCTACCATGCTCATAAAGCCCCCAGGGACTCCATGTCCAGTGCAATCTATGATAGCAAATATCATTTTAGGGTCTTCCTGAGGTATTTCAAGTTTGGCAAACCAGTAAAAATCACCGCTTACAATATCGCGTGGTTTGAAAAGGACAAAACCATCTACAAAGTTTTGTTTGATGGTTTCAAATTTAGGCAACATGGCTTGTTGAATGCGTTGGGCATAAGTAATGCTGGAGGTAATATGAATGTGTTGCTCTTCTATGGCTATTTTTTGTTGTTCCAATACGTCACGTTGAGTAGCGATTTCCTCATTTTGCATCATCAATTCTGCATTTTTTTCTGCAATTTCCTGAGTGCGTTCCTGCACTTTGGTCTCAAGTTTTTCGTTGATTTGTTTTTGAATCGAGAGTGTTTTTTGGGTGGCTTCATCTCGTTCCTGAGTGAGCACTTTTAAGCGATCGGCAAGTGCTACCGACAACAAGATAGCTTCGAGCGCTGAACCAATAGGAGCAGTGTTGTTAGTTATAAAGTTGGTAGGAATGATGCCAAAATTTTTGAGAATAAGTAATATGACACCAAAAATGAAAGTAAACCAAGCGATTACAAAAAAACGAGCAGGACGATAGCCTTCACGTAAACGCACGATACCCGTTATAAGTAAAACAAGTAAAGTAACCAATGCCATAGGAGCGCTGATCTTAATACTAATTTCATAAGGGAGAAGTAGTATAATTATAAAGCTAGCATTGATATAGTTGATAACGTTCAGTGTTTTATGCAGCCATTTTTTAGATTCACTGGTTACCAAAAAACCTTGGGTAAATGACACACTAGCAAACCCCGAGAGTAAAATCAAAAAAGGAATATTATTGTTTGTCCACCAAGTGGCATTGGGCCAAATATATTGATAAGCCAGCCCCTCGATAGATAATTGAATGATTCCAAAGCAGGCAATATAAATGATATAAAAAGTATAACTCAAACTACGTAAGCTAATAGCCACAAATAAGTTATACAAAACAATAGATATGATGATACCCAAATAGCCTCCCCAAAAGTAAAGCTCATTATTGCTTTTTTCAGCAAACGCAATTGGATTCCAGGCAGTTAGCAATATTTGCATAGAAGTTTTAGACTGGAAACGAAAGTAGTAAGTATAGGTGGTTTTGGCAGGAATCTTTATTGGGAAAATATTTTTACGATAATCTACTAATCGCTCTCTAAATGGATACTGAGTTCCTCCTTTAGCAGAGAAAATTGTTTTACCTGAGGCGTTGCAAACATAAAAATCAATATAATGAGTAATGGCATAACCATTTTCCAGGAACCAAAGTACTGGCTCATTTTCGGTATTTTTCAAATTAATTTTTACCCAGTAGACTGTTTGAGTAAGCCCAAAATTGGGGTTATTGCTATTGCTTGCCACAAATTTATTTTGATGTGTAGCCGAGGTGACATCTTTGAGTTTTAACTTTCCCAAGGAATCGGGTAGAATGGATAAATGTTTACCCAAAAGATATTTGTCTTGAGAGGTTTTTAGAGAAAGTGTTTTTTGTGCCTGAGTACTGATGGTGAAGCACAACAATAAAATGGATAATTTCCAACCCATAGTCGCAATAAAAATAAGATAATCTTTGTATACAGTTAGTTAAATAGGGAAGAATGATACACTTATGTTGAAAAGAAAAGCCTGTATGATTTTCATACGTCAATAATATGACTGAAGGGAATATTCTATAATACAAATTTTATACTAAGATACCTTATATGTGCCTCCAAAAATGGTAAAGTAAGGAGTTAGCTAGTTGAAAAGATACTAAGAATGAAGGTTGGAGTTGTATTGTTACAAAAAAACAACTCCCGTAACCAATACCCCCAATATCAACAGTGTTTGGAAAATCACCTTAAACCAACCAATTTCTTGGTTTTTCCGAAGATCAATCAATTGACGAGTAGTAAAATATAGCTGAATAGCTATTGCGATGGCCAAGCCATAATACATCCCTTGAAACAACAAATGTCCCGCTTGACTGTAATGAATAGAGGTATAAGCAGAAAGAAAAAGGAAGAAAAATACGGCTAATAAGGCCATTAATCCTGCTCGGAAAAGATATTTACTTACTAAGCGGTGTTTGGTTTTTCGCAGCAGCATAATACCATTAATTAGCAAGGCCAAGAAAGCAAACACCACAAATGCCGCCAACCAAAGATACTTATTCAGGCGCCAACCATTGATAAAATAAAGTTGCATCAAGCTACCCAAGTCCTCCCCGAATTCAGAATTGGTAAATACCACAAATCCCCATTTTTTGTCTTGTTCGAGAGCAAACATACAGGTAAAGCCCTCATTGTTGCCGCCGTGCATATAAAAATTGCCAAAAGGAAAAGCATAGTTAAAAAAGCCCAAAGTGTATTGTAACTCTAAGGGAATTGGGAAGGGTATTTTAGAATGGGGCTTGAGCATTTCGCCAAAAGAAGCTTTCTGCAAACCTCTACGATTCATCATCTCAATCAACCATTTAGAGAACTCCATCGGCTCCGAATGGATAGAAGCTGGAGCCACAAACAAGCTGTCGGGTTTCTTGTATTTTGGATCTATCAACTGTCCTTTTCGGTCATAGGGCTTGGCCTTGTGTTGTACATTGTAGCTATCCTGAATAAACCGGGTATGTTCCATACCTAGCGGTAGCATAATTTCCTCTCTAATTTTAGTATCTAAGCCTCGCCAATCAGTATTGAGCAATTGCTTAAGCACCATGGCCAAATACTGATATCCCTCTCCTGAATAATGATAATTGGTGCCTGGTTCAAACTGGATAAACAACTTGCCACCTTTATCCTTATAATCAGTTCTCCAATTTGGAAAACCCGAACGATGGCTGAGTACCATTCTGGCGGTGATTTTTTTGTAGCGAGGGTCATAAGCAATGTCTGGATAAGGCAAATACCTATACAAGGGTTTGTCTAGGTCTAATTTGCCTTGTTCTACCAACTTCATCGTAAAGTGGGCAAAGACTGATTTAGACATAGAAGCTCCCTCAAATATGGTTTGTTTGTCTACCTTGATCTTATGCTCTTTATCAGCATAGCCTTTTACCCGATGGTATACTACTTTTCCGTTATTGATCACCGCCACAGCCAATCCGGGTATATTCATCGCCTGCATTTGATCATCTAAGTATTTATCCAACGTAGCAGACGACATCTTGGTCCCAATCAGGTTTTGTAGGTTCGTACCTTGCTTGCTTTGGCAGCTTAAGAGCAAGCCCAGCAGGAGAATGCATAATAAAGTCAGGGGTTTGTAAGAAAAGTGCATGGAATATATGGTTTAATACAACGATGTATGAGTTAGATGATATGAATAATGCAAAGGTTGCTTGAGAAACCATATACTATGAAAATCAAAAAGTCACGGCTCATAAACAGAACCGTGATTTTATAGGTATTTATTGACTAATGGTTGGTTTTGCCTGAGTTTGGTCATAAGTGACTTTTAATACCTCCCAGGCTTGTAACACGTCTGCTTCTTGGGTACGCCAATTAGAAAATGCCGCTCTAATGGCAGGTACGCCGTCATAAACTGTAGGGCTTAAAAATACTTCGCCAGTAGAAGCCAGGTGATGTAAAAAAGATTTGATTTGCTTTTGAGTTACTGGTTCTGAAGTATCATTTTTTAGGGTAAAACAAACCACATTGAGTCGTGCAGGAGCTAATAACTCAAACCGTTGATCTGCTTGAATTTTAGCGCTGAGTTGTTGGGCGTGGTGATGGTTTCTTTCCACAATTTCCTGATAGCCTTTGTGTCCATAAGCTTTGAGCGTAAACCACACGGGAAGTCCTCGCCATCGTCGGCTATTTTCTGGGGTAAGATCCATAAAATTGATATGTGAAGGATCAGTATCAAGATAAACTGCATTATTGGAAAATACTTCGCGTTGTATGGCTTGGTGTTGCGTAAAAATCACCGCGGCATCATAGGGCACATTTAGCCATTTGTGGGCATCAATCGTAATAGAGTCAGCGTGTTCACTGCCTTGCCAATAATGAGAAAGTAAAGGACTGCAAGCGGCAAACCCACCAAAAGCTCCATCTATGTGTAGCCAAAACGAATAACGTTGCTTTAGGCGGCCAATCGCTTCCAAGTCATCAAAATCACCCGTATTTACAGTACCTGCACTGGCTACCACAATGCAAGGTTGAGATTTGTTTTGCTTAAGTTGCTCTTCTAAAGCATCAATATCTATAGCCTCACGACTTGCAATAGAAGCCACCTTTTGCAGGTGATGCTTACCCAACCCCAACATAGCAAGCGATTTAAAAATACTGGAATGAGGTTTAGCGCTCAATATTTTAATAGGCGAGCGTTTTCCCAGACCTTCTTCAGCAATAGATACACCCATTTGCTGGCCGATCCATTGGCGAGCGGTGGCCAATCCTGAAAAATTAGCCATAGTAGCTCCTGTTACAAAGTTGCCTTGAAAAGTAGCAGGCAGTTGAAACAACTCTCTCAGATTTTGAACCGCTTCCTTTTCTACAATATCTTGAATACTGGAATTGGTTTGATCAAATGTGCTAGTCATAAAATCCCCCATAAGAGATGCCGGGGTACTACCGCCGATTACAAAACCAAAATAACGAGACCCTCCCGAAGCCTGCACATATGGTCTAAACCTGTCCTCGAATTGCGCCAAAGTAGCTTGAGCTCCGATTCCTTCTGAGTTCAAAGGAGCATAAGGTAATTGAGCGAGGGCTATGTGAGGAGATTTTTGGTCGATTTGGTCGATAAATGCTTGATTATAAAGGTGAACTTGGTCGAGTAATGCCGCAAAATCTGCTTTATCTTGACTTAATTGATGATACATTTGGTAAATGTTTTATTGTATGAATGATTTGTAATACAAAGTTAGTCGGTGCTATCAAGAGAAAACAGAGGCAGTTTTTGTAAATTTAAACCATATCAGATGAATTCAATTATCAAAGCCAAACCTACATGTCTCAGGAAAAAGAGTTTTTGTATCAACAACTAGCCGATAATTTGCAAAAGCATATTCTTCAAAAAAACTTACTGCCAGGGAGTAAGTTGCCATCAGTCAGAACACTTTCGGAACAATATCAGGTCAGCCCTTCTACCGTATTTAGCGCCTATTATTATTTAGAATCTTTGGGGTTAATAGAAGCCAAGCCCAAGTCGGGGTATTATGTAAGGCGAAAAAAGGACACGGCAAAAATGAAAGCATATCAGGATTTGATTGCCTCCGAAAGATTGGTAGCGGCACCTTTCAAACCCACTACGTCGAGCATCATAGAAGAGATAGAGGTCACCAATACCCAAACAGATTTTATTCATTTTTCCCTGGCGGTTCCTCCTATGTCATTGTTGCCTACCAAAAGATTTAAAAAAATACTGGCTGATGCTTCAAAAAATTATGCAGATGAATTATTAAACTATCCACCTTCGAGTGGAATTGATAGCTTAAGACAACAAATTGTATTACATGCGCTGCAATGGGGTTTTGGGGGCGCCAAAAATGATGTGCTTATTACGGCAGGTTGTTTAGAAGCATTGGTGTTGTGTCTGCAAGCAGTAGCACAGCGAGGCGAGGTAATTGTGACCGAAACACTTACTTATTTTGGAATTCAACAAGCCATTGAGCATTTAGGTTATCAAGTGATTCCGATAGATTCGGACCCAGTAAATGGACTCGATTTGGATTATTTGGAGCAGATTTTTAAGAAGTTTTCAGTAAAAGCGTGTTTGTTTGTGTCCAATTTTCACAATCCTACTGGGCACAGTATTCCGCATCATCAAAAACAACAATTGGCCGAAATAGTCAATCGCTGGCAAGTGCCTTTGATTGAAAATGATGTATATGGCGATGTATACTTTGGAAAACAACGGCCTTCTACTATCAAGAGATATGACCAGAATGGTTGGGTAATGTATTGTAGTTCTTTTTCTAAAACATTGGCCCCTGGTTATAGGGTGGGTTATTGCTTACCAGGGCGTTTTAAAACGCAGGTACTGCGACAAAAACGGATTCATTCCGTTACTACCAGTTCTATAGCACAATTTGTAGTGAGTGATTTTTTGCAAAAAGGGAGGTATGATTATCACCTTAAAAAGCTACGGACTTATTTACACTTTAATATGATTAAATATGAAGAATGCATACTTGATCATTTTCCTGCACATACCTTTTTCTCCACACCACAAGGGGGATATGTATTATGGATAGGCTTTGATCAGGGCATAGATACTTACACATTGTATCAGCAAAGTCACGCCAATAAAGTGAATATTATTCCAGGACAAGTTTTTTCGTTCAACCAAACCTATAAAAATTTTGTGCGCATTAGTTTTGCAACATCCTTTGATGAACAGGTAATGGAAGCACTCCAAACCATTGGTACGCTTGCTAAAAATCTTTATAGCAAAAAACTGTATTAATGCTCGGGTATTGGCTTGGAATACCTAAGTAACATGTTCAAAATAAGCGTCCGATTTGGTCATATGCATGGATTGCTGGACGAGGCATTTCCCCGAAAAATCGGGATTTACAATTTGCCAATCGTAGCCCAGCTACGGGCAAAAAAAATAACGAAGCCTAGCAGTTCAGGCAGCAGAGCAAACTAGACAGTTATTGCGAACACGTTACTCAGCATTCCTTAAAAAGCCTTATCTTTGCCTTTCAAAAAAATATCCTTATGAAAAAAGCCCTTTTAGTGAATATTTTTTGTTGTTTATTGGTTTTTATGGCCACAGGTTGCAGCCCCAATTCAAGCTCCTATCGGGTAAGCAATTGTGCAGTTAAAATAAATCAAGGAGTATACGGAAGGGTGTTTTGGGTAGCTGGTAATCAAATGCCAGTAATTGGAGTCAAGCCCCCCAAAGAGAAGTCTAAGGCCGATAATCAACGAACAAAACCAGTGAAAAGACAATTATTGGTATATCCAGTAATGTCCATGTCGCAGTTGAAACCAAATGGACGCTTGTTTCAAATGCCTGATACCAAGCCTTTTGCTACTGCAATGGCTGATGAAGATGGGTGTTTTCAGTTGAAACTACCCCCAGGAAAATATTCAGTGTTTACCCTGGAAGAAGATCAAGGGCAAAAACGAATATTCGCCAATATCTTTGATGGCCAGGGGCATGCAAATCCGGTAGAAGTAAAGCGTATGGAATTGACTGAACTTAACATAAAAATAAATTATAAAGCAGTTTTCTAGAAATTGCATTGAAAAGAGGAGCACGGATTTTATTGAAGAAAACATGAAGACAAAAGGAAATACAGCTACCAAAGTGAATATTGTCACCTTGGGATGTTCAAAAAACTTAGTAGACTCAGAAAATATATTGACCCAATTGCGTGGGAACGACATACAGGCTACCCATGAGGCCGAAAGCGACGAGGCCAATGTAGTGATTGTAAATACTTGTGGGTTTATAGACAATGCCAAGCAAGAATCTATCGATACGATTTTACAATACGCTCAAGCCAAAGAAGAAGGGGCAATTGATAAATTGTATGTGACTGGGTGCTTGTCGCAACGCTACAAGGACGATTTGGAAAAGGAAATTCCAATTGTGGATGCCTATTTCGGAACTCGAGATCTACCGCTGTTGCTGAAAAAGTTCAAAGCCGATTACAAACACGAATTGGTAGGGGAGCGGCTTATTACTACGCCTCGCCATTATGCCTATATGAAAATTGCCGAAGGTTGTGATCGACCTTGTTCGTTTTGTGCCATTCCCATTATGCGAGGCAAGCACGTATCACGCCCTATGGAAGAGTTGGTAAAGTCGGCCCAAACCTTGGCAAAAAACGGAACTAAAGAGTTGATACTCATTGCCCAAGACTTGACTTATTACGGTTTAGATATTTACAAAAAGCGTAATTTGTCGGAGCTAATGGCTCACCTGGCCGATGTAGAGGGCATTGACTGGATCAGACTACAATATGCTTATCCGGCAGGGTTTCCTCTGGATATACTAGATGCCATCAAGCAATACCCCAACATTTGCAATTACCTGGATATGCCTTTGCAACATGGGTCATCAAAAGTACTTAAATTGATGCGCAGAGGGATCAATCGTGAGAAAACCGAGCAATTGATTGACACCATTCGCCAGAAAGTACCCGAAATCACTTTACGTACAACTCTGATCGCAGGACACCCTGGAGAAACTGAAGAGGATTTTGAAGAAATGTATCAGTTTGTAGAAAAGTCCAGATTCGATCGATTGGGCATCTTTACTTATTCTCACGAAGAAAACACCCACGCTTTTTCAATGGCTGATGATATTCCCCAAGAGGTAAAAGAAGATCGTGCGGGACAAATTATGGCTTTGCAACAAGAAATTTCGGCAGAACTGAACCAGCAAAAAGTAGGAAAAGTGTTCAAGGTAATGATAGACCGAAAGGAGGGAGGTTATTTTATCGGGCGTACTGAGGCCGATTCTCCTGAGGTAGACAACGAAGTGTTGATTTCGGCAGAAGATACTTATTTGCCAGTAGGGGAGTTTGCCCCAATCCGCATTATCGATGCTACCGAATTTGATTTATATGGTAAATTAGAACAATAAATAGAGCTTGTGACTTAAATCAATAAACATATGAAACTAAAGAAGCTATTAATATTTACTTCACTAATAGTAGGAATGGCGGCTTGTGGTCCCAAACAAATGAAAAATGCCCCAGCCTTTACTTTTGAAAATGTGGCAGGAAAAAAGCAGAGTTTGACTGATTTTAAAGGCAAGTATGTGTTGCTTCACTTCTGGACCACTGCTTGTCGTTCTTGTCGTAAGGATTTTCCGAAGATTGAAGAATATTATGGTGAAATCAAAGGCAAAGAGTTTGAGTTGGTAGCCATCAATGTAGGTGAAGGCTTAAAAGCATCGGAAAAGTTCCAGAAAAAATTCGGTTTGACTTTCCCTATGTTAGGTGACGTACAAGGAGTTACCGAAGATTTATATAACTTAGAAGCGTTTCCCACCAATGTATTTATAGCTCCTGATGGCAAAATCATTCGTACCATTGTAGGGCCAGTGATTGACAAAAACCAAGTGGAAGTAGTGATTAACCAGCACAAAAAGAAAGGTTAGTGATCACTAAACTACTTGAGTCATCTAAACTTTAAACACCGATGAATGAATATTGACTTCATAAATGGCTAAGATTTAATATTCGTTCATCGATGTTTTTTAAAAATACCTTCCTAAGAGATACAGACATCCATTTTTTGAGGCAAAATCCCTCCATTTTCTTGGCTTATCTTCTGCCCAAAACTCGAGAATAATTAAACTGGGCATGACCCTTCTTGAGGTTTTTTTCTGTGATATAGGTTGAAACCTAATTACAGACCCCTATGTTATCAGCATCTACTAATCATCAGGAGCAAGCATCGACCAATATTGATGCAGTACAAAAACAAGCAACAACCCAAAATACCCGCAAGTCAAGTCAGATACGAGCCAAACAACGCTTGGTATCTAGCAAACACACTACAATTCAGGCCAAACAACGTCCCATAAAAAGCAAACAGGCTGTCGTACAAGCCAAACAAAAACCAATTGGTAGAAATAATGGACTACCTTCTACGCTTAAGACTAACCTGGAGCAATGGAGTGGTATTGATTTATCGGATGTAACTGTACACAAAAACTCAAGTAAGCCCCTACAATTGCAAGCAGCTGCTTATGCTCAGGGCAATCAAATTTATTTAGGCCCTGGCCAGGAAAAACATTTAGCCCACGAAGCGGTACATGTAGTACAACAAAAGCAGGGGCGAGTGCAATCCACTACTCAACAGGCAAACGACGTAGCTTTGAACGATGATCCTGCACTAGAAAAAGAAGCTGACCAAATGGGAGCCAAAGCAAGCCAAACCGGTAACCAAGTAAATACACAGCCAAGCGACAGACCTCAGCAAATACTTCGTAAAGCGGTAGTGCAGCGCCAAGTGGTGCAACGGGTGGTAAAAACCTGGGGAGGAGAATGGAAAACGGATTTGTATAAGAAAAAGCAGATAGGACACAACCGTGGATTAGACATTAAGCTGTTGTTTACCCCTAACCAAAAAGCCAGTAAAACGCTTATTGGTTTGACGCAAACTGTGCAAACTTTTCGCAATGATGCGCCTGAGAATGAGACTAGCAAGGGTAAACACCCAGCATCCATCTTAATTGATAAAGACGAAGCTCAGCCAAGTACAATGCCTATTCCTGATAAAAAGTTCACAGACCAAGGTACCCATATTGACCAATATCCTCATGAAGATAATCGTAACCCCTTGTATGCGGTAGACAAGGTGCCGAAGGGCGATAAAAAACTAGATGATTGCCCTATGAGTGTAATAAGTATGACGAAGAAGGGAAAGAAAAAGAATGTACCTTAAAAGACATTCCGGCTAAGAAAGACCAAAAAATTAGTGCCAATAGTGGTTTTGGACAACATGGGTGGAAAAACTACCAAGGCAAAAAAGATCAACCTGCTATCTTGGGAGATGGACCTATGCGTCGTAACGCCAACCAACAAGAAGTGCATCAGGTATTTGAGGTAAGTGCATTGGGAATTGCTGGAGTTCACAAAGATGCTTATTTGGGGTCGGTAAGGTATGGGTGGTACAGCAATAAATCACCAGGACGTAAAGCCAGGACTAACAATAGATTTGAATTACTTCCTTTGGCAGTTGTTTCTCAGGGAACTCCTTCGTCTACTTTCCTCAAAGCAGCCGAAAAATGGAATACAACTAAAGATAAAAATACCTTGGGTTTGCCGTTGGTAGATGTAAAAGTGACCACTGCTTCGTTGGTATTAATGCGACCATCGTTTGACAAAAATCCTGGTAAAGGAGAAGCGTGGCCTCCCCTGAATAACCCGTTGACTTTACCTAAAGGAACCCGGGTAAGGGAGATCAGTCGTGACAAAAGCGGAGTATCTATCGAGGTGGTGGATGGACCTCACGTGCGGTCTGGAGGGAAAATCAGCCTGAAAGATGCCAAAAAACTAAAAGACGAACGGTCTTAGATACTCGGGTTAAAGAAATGGCTTCGCAATACACTGCGAAGCCTTTCAACCATGTAACCATATAACAAACAATCTAAAAGTCTAATTATTTTTAGCACCACCGTCTACCCAGCAGCGAATCAATTCGATCTCCTGATCGCTCAATGATCGGCCAGAACCAGTAGGTGGCATTGTTCTTTGTGAAGTACGCGCCAAAATTCTTTGGGCACTGCTTCTGATATTGGCCAAGTCGCTCAAGTTTGGACTCTGTGCACCAGCAGTATGACAACCACTAATCGCACAATTGGTCTGTATAATAGGCGAAATCTCACTGGCCAAACTCGTCTCATCGGTAAGCTCTATATTCACGTCTAAGGTGTTTGTACACCCAGTCTCGTCTTTTACAGTGACGGTATAAGTACCACTTTTCAAGTTGCTAAATGTACCTGCAGCCTGAAAGCTTTGTCCGTCTAAGCTATAACTAAGCGTACCAGTACCCCCAGATCCACTCACTGTAAAGCTACCCGTACTTTGTCCACAACTGGTATTCTGGGTTTCATTAATAGCAAGGCTTGGGGCATTTGTACAGCTAGGCCCCTTATTGGCATTTTGTGGGTTAGGAGCATCGTCGTCTGCGTTTTGACTTACACAAGAATACAAGCCGATCAATACGATTGCCGTCAAAATAAGTACTCGACGATAGTTAGTAAAATGGTGCGGAGAAGTTTTTTTGTTTTTCATCGATAACATTTAAAATCCCTACCATTGGTTGTAGGGGGAAATTGTATTAATAAATAAAAAAGTACAAAACGCGTTTGTTCTCCTTACATCCAGAAAAACTGTGAGGTTGCTTTGAGGTAAAAAATATTTTTTAAAAAAATTATCGTGAAGCAGGGAAGGAGGGAGCGATGATTACTTTTTCAATGTGATAAAAGTGCCCTTAGAGGTGTGTTTGGGAAGTTTTTTGATACTACGTGATAAAAAATAAAAGGTTGCGAAAGTGATGAAAAAAATTGTTTTTTTTATGGAAAAATCGCTACTTTGCACTCCGCGAAAAACATTACACTAATAATTGAAAAATTGAGGCAATATGGAGGCAAATAGTAAATACGTCATTAAAAAGACCAAGTCAGTGAGAAGCTTTCATCGTCCATACTTTATGATGGAAGTAGAAAAGAAGAAAGTTGTAAAACGAAAATAACACATCGGTTTTCAAAAGCATTTAGTACGAAGAGAGGCTCAGATAGCTTCTCTTTTTTTATGCAATCAACTTTACCAAATTTTGATATTGTTCCTCACTCACCCCAAGCCTGCGTAGCCATTGTTGAAAATATTTGGCCAATTTCTCACTTCGGGGATGGGTGTTTTGATGGTAAAGCTCAAAATCCTTTCTATTCTGTACCTTGTCTGCAATGAGCATATTATTTACTTCTGGTAAAGGAGACAGTCTAATGTCATCTATCGCTTGGGTTTTGTGTTGGGATAAATATGAGTTTGCCACTGAGCGATACTCTATAGTAGCGATCATTACTTGTGGGGCAATACCCTCAAAATTAGCCCGAAAGTTTTGAACAAGTGCTTCATCATTTTGCAAAATAGGGTGGAGGCAATAAGCCTTTTGGGCGGTTTTGTTGGCAGCGATAGCATTTAGAATGACCAACCCTTCGTTGATATGATTGATTAAAGGTACCTGGCTTCGCTGGGCTTTTTGATCACCGTAAAAGTCAACAATCAATTGATATTCTTTGAACGAGTATAACATGGGGGTTATAAAAAAATCCTCTGGGTGATGAAACCACAGAGGATAATAAATTTATAATTTTCTGTTTCTTACTAAGATAGTTCCAATAACTCCTTGGCGCTCAAAATAGCACTCTCTGAAGGTGTAGAACCACTAATCATTTGAGCAATCTCTTGTACACGCTCATCATCGTTTAGTTGGCGAATTCTACTCACCGAGCGCTCTGCCGAATGATCTTTGTATACAAAATAATGGTGATTACCTTTGGCTGCGATTTGATGCAAGTGACTAATGGCAATAATCTGATGACGATGTGCCATTTCTTTGAACATTTTACCCATTTTGAGCGCAATTTCTCCCGAAATCCCAGTATCAATTTCATCAAATATCACAGTAGGCAGCGAAGTTTTGGAAGCCAAAATGTATTTGATAGCCAACATTAAACGAGAAAATTCACCACCTGAAGCTACCTTGGCTATTTCTTGAGGAGCTACCCCTTTGTTCGCGCTAAACAAGAAGCTAATCTCATCAATGCCAAAGTTTCCTGGCTCTGTTCGCTTTTGTTCTATCTTAATGGTCGCATTGGGCATTCCCAAATCTACCAACAAACGCATAATATCTTCTTCTATATCTGGTGCTACTCCCTGACGGGTGAGTGAGAGCGATTCTCCCAATTTCATCAAGGCTTTATTAGCTACCTCGAGTTGCTCTTTGAGCGATTGTATCTCTTCGTCAAAATTGAGTACTTTATTTACCTTATTTTCCAATGTCGCCTGAATTTCCAATAATTCGGCTACCGAACCAGCGTGGTGTTTTTGCTGCATTTGGTAAATAAAACTGACCCGTTCTTTGACTTCTTCTATGCGTTCTTCATTCAGCTCAACTACTTCTTCCTCCCGTTCAATTTCGTTGGTAAGGTCTTGAACTTCAATCAACGCACTGTTCATACGCTCATAGATATCACCAAAGGTTTTACTGAGTTCGCTAATACTTTCCAGGCCGTTCGCGATCGTTCGCAATTGATCTATAATGGCAGTTTCTTCTGCCCGACTGAGCAAACTAAGGGCTTCGTTGAGCTTAAGTTTTACCTCTTCTGAGCTTTCCAGTAGTTTTAATTCCCCTTCTAGCTTTTCTTGTTCATCAGCTTGTAGATTGGCCTTGGCCAATTCATCGTACAAAAATTTATTGTAATCAAGCTCGTTTTTGTGGGTATTGTATTCGGCCAGTAACTGGTCATATTCTTTCTTGATAGTGCGGTATTCCTGATACTTTACCTGATACTCTTTCAATAACCCTTGGTTTTCGGCACAAACGTCTACCATTTGCAACTGAAACAGATTATCGCCCAACAACAAGTTGTCATGTTGAGAATGAATATCAATCAAACGACGGCCTACCTCTCGTAAGACATCCAGGTTTACTGGAGTATCATTAATAAACGCCCTGGATTTGCCGCTAGGCGTAATTTCTCGTCGAATGGTAGTCTCATCCTCATAATCGATGTCTAGTTTATCGAAAAGAGCTTGTAGGTTATAAGACCAAATGAGAAAAGAACCTTCAATGACACATTTACTATCCGTGTGCATCAAAGTTTTGGTGTCCGCACGTTTGCCCATCAGCATACCTATGGCACCTAGTAAAATAGATTTACCAGCACCTGTTTCCCCGGTAATGATGTTGAGTGATTGATGGGGTTTAATCATCAATTGCTCAATCAGGGCATAATTTTTAATTAAAAGGTTCGTCAGCATAGTCTCACAGTACTATTTTCTATATCATCGGTACAACGATCCGTTTTAATTAATTATTGATGTTTGATGATTAATTATAAATGAACAGGACCTTAGTACCTAAAAATATTCAAAATCAATCATTAGTAATCAATAATCAATAATCAGTTGTGTGATCTACAATAATTTCTGCAATAGTGTTTTGTTCAATCACATGTTTGCGACGTATGGTGTCTTTAAAAAAAACTTGTGATTGATCGAATTTATAAATTTTACCTTTGAGGGTCAAATCATTTTTTAATACCAGACTCAGTTCCTTGTCAGCCAATTGGGGCAATTGTGCTGCAATGTCTTGCTCAAAAATACGAATTTGCCGCTTTCCCATCAGTTAATTTACATTTATGATGCTATTAATTTACTACAAAGTTAATATTCTAAACAAAATAAATTGCTATTTCGAGTAAATCTTTACCAAATTAGTCTGTAATTCTCATTTAAATAGCATTTTGAGAGAAGTTTTGGTTAAAATTTTAACAAAAAATCAAATTTCTGCTTCTGAACCAGAAGGATTTACTTGCTCAAAGCTATCCCTGAGTAGACGTAATTGATGGTAATAATCTGATAAGTCTCGAAGTTGCTCGTATTCGTTATAATTCACCAAAAAATATAAGGTATTATCTAATAATTTAACGATTTGTTTGGGTGGTAAGTCGTTTAATAACCCTTCAATAGCATTTAAATCATATAATTTTTTCATGTCTTTTATAATTTTAAACTTTTTAAAATGCTCTATCATTCATATTTGAGCATTTTTGGCTGCTTTTGGAGATCGATTATTCACAAATATAATGTATTAATCATATTGATTCAATTTTTGAACTAAATTGTTTATTATTTTTAAATTTTTTATTTTTGTCGGTTTTGGTTTGTTCAATTCTGGAAGGCGCTTAAGCTACATATGTACAGGCAAAACCACGGTTTTGTACTATATCGAAGGCGAAAGTGGCTTCTTAACTTAAACGCTTACGATGAATAACTTTGGGGATAATCTGATGTTAATGCGCAAAAAAAAGAAGCTCTCTCAAGCAGCTCTAGGTAAATTAATTGGTACTTCGGGTGATGTGGTAGGTAGATACGAACGAGGTGATATTACCCCTTCTATAGAAGTAGTGGCCAAAATGGCCGATGCCTTAGAGGTATCGGTAGATTACCTGATTGGGAAAACCAGTTTTTTGTTTGACAAAGAAATTCTCGACAGAATAGAGGCGTTATCCAGACTTTCGGAAGAAAATAGAGCCTTCGTTTTTCGTCTGCTTGATATGGTGTTAAGAGACATTAGAGCCGAACAAGCTTATTTGAAATAAAAAAGCCTAAGACAAGCAGATTCTCTACCTATTATTCATTGTATACAAGAATGCTTAGCAAGAAGTACACGAGCTTTGGTGTAGGCAATAACGGTTTGATTGATTAAAAACCTGTATTTGTGTTTAACATTGCTGTATTTTTATGATAGGAATTTTGTATACGCTCTTTTACTATATTAACCCTTGTTAATCAGTAAGTTAACTGCAAAGAAGTTTACTTGCCACCCTGTTACTCAGGCCAATCGAACCATTTAAAACCACTTTTTTTAGTTTTGTCGGAAGTATACAAAAAGTAAACATCCGCTTTTTACCCTTGTTTCATAGAAAAAAAACGATCAGTTTTGTCTAAAAGCGGTGCATTGGTAGTACCTATGTTTATTGAGTAATATGCTCATCTATTTACCTGCACTTTACTAAAAAACTGTTTAATCCCTTTGTTATGCGCCTTTCTTACCTGCCTCTTCAGTACATAGTTTTAAGTATGTTTCCTGGAAAAAAGCCAATGAAAATTGATCATAGCACATTTCATTACTAAAACTCCATCTGCATTTTTTTACCATAATTCATAATAAGAACATGAAGCAATTAAATTCTAAGTTCAGCACAAAACTTACCAAAGCCGACCTGGACGAAGTAAGAGGAGGAAATGGGAGTGAAGGTAACACTTCTAACACCTCTAAATGTACCAGAGAAATTCTGTTTGATTTAACCCAAATCACTGATACTACAAAAGATGGTGATTGGTACCCTAGCTGTTAATTTTTCAACCTTTAAACAATCAACCAATGAAAACAAACAAAAAATTTGATTTTATGCCTTTGAAAGCGTCAATAATGACCGAAGTAAAAGGAGGAAACAGTGAGGGAACAACTACTCACAACTGTAGAAGTACAACCAAGGTGGTTTTTCTCAATGTAGTGCATGACGTTGAGAAAAGAGGAGATTGGTATCCTAGCTGTTAGATGAATCACAAATTGGCAGCGGCTGCTGAAGAGGGTCGTTGCTGTTTACTTTTAAAGCTTTAAAATCACTATGTTAAAATTCTTCTTTCTCTTTGCGAGTTTGTGTTTGTTGGGAGCTTGTAACCAAACCTATCAACAAAATGGCCACAAAACTTCTGATGCTTTAACCAGGGTCAAAGCCCTTGATTATTACAAGGTCAACGAACCCGTAGAAAACCTCGACAATGATGTTCCTAACCCTTTAAGCCGTGATAATAAGGTGTTTTTGCCAGGGAGAACATTTGTGTATAATTACACTTACCTGAAAAACAACCAACCGCAAACCTGTGTAGTTACGGTCGACCAAAGCGGGAAGGGTGGTTTGATTCCTTGGAAACTCTCGCCCCAACCCCAATACAACGAGTTGAATCATCCAGTAGAGCAGATCAGGTTACGCGTATGTAAAACAAAAGCACACACAAGCTTGGCCAATGAGCAAACAATCATAAAGTATGAGTACTGGAATAAGAAAGGGCGAATATTGATCCCTTTACTTACGGGCGTGGTAGAAGATTCCAGCCAGATTTTTTTGCACCCTCCCCGTGGATACGCTTTTTTGATGACAGAGTTTAATCCTTTTCCAATTATTAAGTTCCCGCTTAAATTAGGAAAAACCTGGAAAAATGAAAACCACATTCCGCCCTCTATGGTAGAGGAGTTGATAAAAATAGATGAGGTTGCTGTAAGAACTATTCAGTATACAATCGACTCCAAAACACTATTAAAGACTACACTTGGTGACCTTGTTTGTTATAAGGTAATCGCCAGCAGTAAGGGACAAATTAATGGGCAACCCAAGGAAAGTAAATTGCACGCATTTTTTAATGAGGAGTATGGTTTTGTAAAACTTAACTATACAAATATAGATGGTAGTTTGCTTACGTTTGACCTTATGGACATAATTGATGATAAACTTG
The DNA here is from genome assembly GCA_003483885.1 of Microscillaceae bacterium. Classification (GTDB taxonomy): domain Bacteria; phylum Bacteroidota; class Bacteroidia; order Cytophagales; family Microscillaceae; genus Microscilla. The sequence continues at coordinate 17,821 of DMXI01000358.1, read as the reverse complement.
TAAGCAAATGATTGCAATATTTACCAAACAACATTATGAATCCTCAACCGATGAAGTAATAGAGTGGCTCAAATATTATGGGGCTGATTTTATCAAAATAAATGGCAGCGATTTTTATAAGCATTACAGCTTTAATTCTGAGGATTTTGGTTTTGATGAATGGGAAAACATCGCTAACCAAGTGAATGTTTGCTGGTTTAGGCGTTGGCAAGACGATGACTATGTAAATAACCTGGCCGAATCGCTGGATGCCTCTACAGACAATGTACTACAATTAAGCGAACATTTAAACCGGGAAATTGTGATGCTATCCAGGTTTTTTTGGCAAAGTATTGAGGGTAAAAAATGGCTAAGTCACCCTTCCGAACTTCGTTATAGTAAATTGGAAGTGCTCAAACAGGCAAAACAGGCTGGGTTGGAAATCCCTGCCACTTTGATTACCGCTTCGCGCCAAAAGCTGAAAGCGTTCAAACATCAAAAAAAGCGCATCATTTCTAAATGTATAAGTGAAATTGCCGTGTATTGGCAAGAAAACACATCGCTTTCCCTTAAAACTGAAGAAATCACCGATGAGTTGATCCAAGCTTTGCCTGCCACTTTTTTCCCTTCTCTTTTTCAGGAGTTGATAGAAAAATCGTATGAGCTAAGGGTTTTCTACCTCGATGGTCAATTGTACCCTATGGCTATATTTTCTCAGTTAGACGCCCAAACCCAGTTAGATTTTCGGAATTACAATCAAAAAAGACCTAATCGCACTGTGCCCTATAAATTACCCAAATTGGTTGAAGATAAGTTGCTGGTTTTGTATAAAAGCCTAGAACTGAGTACAGGTTCAACTGATTTGATAAAAACTAAAGATGGACGTTATGTTTTTCTTGAAATTAACCCCATAGGTCAGTTTGGAATGACCTCCACTCCCTGTAATTATAAGTTAGAAAAAAAAATAGCTGAATACTTGATCACCCATGACAAAAAAGAGACAGTTTAATGCTCAACAAATACTTGAGCAACTTCCGGTAAATTATCATCTCATGAGCAAGCAAGTACATGATTTGACAAAAACCGATTTTAATAGAACGGCCACTTTTGACAATCTTCAGGCGGGAAGTCAGGAATGTTATTTTTTTTATAAACCGATATCGCGCTTGATACAGCTTGAAAATGAAAAAAATATTTAAACTATTTGCCCATTGCAGGCCAGTAAAAGGAGCCAAGCGATACGTAATTTGTGATATTCAGCGCAACGATATTTATTTTATCTCCGAAGGGTTGTACGAAATACTCACAGAATATAAGCATCATAGCCTGGAAGAGATACGAGGTGCGTATCACCATGAATATGATGAGGTAATTGGAGAATACTTTAAGTTTTTAGAGGAAAACGAGTTAGGGTTTTGGTGCGAAAATCCCGATAATTTCCCAGATATTGATTTTACCTGGGAAACACCTGAATGGATATCCAATTGTATTATTGAGTGCAATAGAGATACCGAGTTTGATTTCGAGAATATTTTTGAGCAACTTCACGAGCTAGGCTGCAAACAACTTGAAATACGGTTTTATGATCCCATACATTTTAGTGCACTGGAAGCAATCCTTGAGAGAACAAATGGAAGTCATTTGAGAAATATCAACATATATATAGCATATGGGGAGGATTTAGTGGATCAGGATTTAGATATGTTGCTGTTACGTTATCAAAGAATTGGATATTTGTTTATCACGGCTACACCCGTTGATTACCAAGTTTCCACAAGCAACCAACGGATTCAGTTTATCAATGAAGTAATCAAAGACAATACTTGTTGTGGACAAGTACATGCTTCGTATTTTAGGATCAATCAAGCTATGTTTACAGAGTCGCTTCATTATAATAGTTGTTTGCACAAAAAAATAAGTATTACCCCAACAGGAGAGGTAAAAAACTGTCCTTCTTTGCCATTAACTTTTGGCAATGTGAAGCAACAAACTTTAAAGGAAATTGTAATCAGAGATAGTTTTAAGGAATATTGGCAAATTACAAAAGATCAAATAGACATTTGCAAGGACTGTGAGTTTAGGTATGTGTGTACCGATTGTCGGGCTTTTATTGAAAACCCAAAAAATATATATGCCAAGCCGTTGAAGTGTAATTATGATCCTTACACTGCTAATTGGGTGTAAAGAGACTATTCTTTTGCTTAGGTGAGCAATATTGGTAGGCATCAACCTAATTCTTCATTGATAAATAAATTTACCTGCAATAAAAAAAGCCGAAGGCATCACTACCTTCGGCTCACTTTTCATTTTTCGCTTTTCGTTTTTCACTTTTTACCCTTCGTCACCTCCCCGAGCCACGATCTTAATGGTACGAGCACCATAGTAAGAGTAAAACTCTCCACTATACATCGCATCGGCACTTACTGGTCCCATTTTAAAGTTTCCTTTAGAAACCGCTCTTACCAAATAATAGAAAGTTTTGGTTTTGCGATTGGCGGTAGCAAACAAGTTGATGCGATCGTCCCGAATATCAAAGTGTTGAGGGCTGTCTGCTTTTTTGATCCAACTCACCGCTGGCGAAGAAGAAGTCAAGCGGGGATTCTCAATTTCAAACCCAGCTGGAAGCATATCAGTCAAAGCCACGTTTTCTACGCTTGATCCATCAGTAGTGTTCAAAGTTACTTTTACCACTACCAAATCATTTTGACGGAAGACCCCATCTTTTACTTCGTTTCCATCCCGGTCATAAAACTGCTTACGGACTCTAAGTACGTTGTCTTTTTCTTTGACATTACCCGTAGCACTTAACCCTTGCATTTGCCAATAGTAATACAAACTACCCGAACCTGTAGCGCGAATATTCAGGGCTTTGCCGGCAATGTTTTGGCTAATGGTGAGGTCTTGACCGCTAAACAGACCTACGTTGCGTCCCCCTGCGGTAATGGCAGCTTGTGCATTTCCAGTGTTGGCATTGGCAAGTTTACCCAGTGCCAAAAGCGAAAAGGCGCTTTCTTGAGTATTGAGATAGCGTGCTCGGCGGACTTGCTGACCCAAACGGCGGGCTATAATGCTAATTTGTGGACTTTGCGGATTGGCTTCTATCAAAGCGTTCAGTGCCAAGGCTTGATCACGAATGTAAGAATAAAAACTACCACCTAAGGCCTGCTCTGCTTTTTCTCCCGTAAAACTCTTAGGCAACAAAGCCTTATAGTTGGCTTGGTCTCCCAATAAGTAATAAGCACTTGCCAGCAAATACTTGGCATCTAGTGATAACAACTTGCTGTTTTCTTTGTAATAGTTCATCGTAGATACATCGGCTTTTTTGGCCAATGCCAAAATGTACAACGAATAAATGGCTTCTCGCTTGGCAATTACTTTGAGTTTGCGAGTACCATTATTGTCTCGGTAGTAATAGCGTACTCGGTTGCTACTGTAATAAGAGTCGGTACTGTTTTTCGCTTGCTTGGCCAAATAATCGTACAAACGGTTAAGCATACTAGTGTTTACATTATACCCTAGTTTTTTGGCTTCCAGCATAAAATGAGTGGCATAAGCAGTACCCCACCAGCTTTCATAAGTACCTCCTGGCCAGTAACTTAAAGCCCCATTGTACATTTGCATAGATTGCAACCTCAAAATACCTTCCTGAATATTTTCTTTGATGCGTGCCCCATAAGTGGCTTCAAAACCACGGGTACGAGGCATTAGTACTTTCATGAGGTTTTGAGCGTACAATTGTGGAAATACCGAAGAAGTTGTTTGCTCGACACATCCGTGTGGATACTGAATCAAGTAATCCAGGTTTTTGGTAAACTGGATCAAAGGCGACTTGCTAATCACTAGCTTAGCCTTGGTGGTAGAAGGAATCAGGTCATTCTTCAAATCCAACGATTGATTGGTGCCTGCGCTTACTACACCACCTCCGCTACTCTTAATCAAGCCTGAAACTGGACGAATATTAATGCTTTGTTTTTCGGTAAATATTCTACCATTGGCATTCACTACTACTTCTACTTTGGCACTATCAATCACCTTGTCAGCTTCAATCTCAAACATCACTTGTTTTTCGCTATTGCCTTTCAGTGGGATTGTAGTTTTATTTTTACTCACAATGCGTAGATTAGGCGTAGTACGCAATTGTACCGAAGCCTGGGCATTGGTTTCTAAAGTATTGGTCAAAGTCACCGGCATCTTCAATTGGTCGCCTGGGCTTAGGAAACGAGGCAAGGCAGTAGAAATCACGATGGGGTCCGCTACGACCATATTTTTCTCAGCAGCTCCAAAAGAACTTCCTTTATAAGCTACAGCCATAATGCGCAAGCTACCCGAAAACTGAGGGATATTAATGGTATAAGAAGCTTCTCCCTGGGCATTGGTTTTGAGAATACCACTCCAAAAACTCACTAACTTGATTCGCTTGTTTACCATAGGATTGGCACGCTCATCGGCTACTGAACCACCCCCACCTGAGCTACTACGACGAATAAATAATTCGGGGAAGAGTTTAGGGTACAAGTCATAAGGACTTACCTCTAAAGCTCTTTTTTGGAAGAAGTAGTCAAAAGGATTAGGCGTTTTGTAACGTTTGATTTGTAAAATGCCCTCATCTACTACTGCCAAAGTGACTTGTATGTCCGACTCAGCCCGGTTGGTTTTTACCTTAATGGTTTGTTTTTGCTTTGATTCTGTTTTTTCTACAGCATCAATACTTACTTTGAGGCGGTTTTCAGGGCGAATCACCTTTAAAGGAGCAAAACCATGGGCTACTGTCAATGGAATGGCTCCATCGCTCAAAGGCTTGATCAAAGTTGCCGTGATATACACATTAGGCAAATAAGCTTCCTTGACCGGAATGGTGACCGATGCTGATTTCTTGTCGGTATCTACATAAAAATGCTGGTATACCTGATTTCGTTCTACCGTGACCAACATACGGCCTTTGAATGGCGTGGTGAACAACACTTTGGCCTGGTCACCTACATTGTATTCTTTCTTATCGAGTGTGATACCAATTTTACCGTCCTTATCTACTTCAAAAGAGGCATTATCAGTGTTACCATAGCGATATGCATAAAACGACTGAGCTACATAAAATGTACTATTGGGCAAATAAACCCGGATTTCGTATTCGCCAGAACGATTTGGCGTGAAATTGAAGGGTGTAGCAGCTCCATTGAGAGTAAGGGTATTTTCTTGCAAAATCTTGGCCTTGCGACGCGACACATAACGGGTACCATTGTACGTTTTTTCCAATACCGTTTGCCAACGATAACGAATCACCTGTACTTTGGCGGTGGTATTGGCTGGGTTTCCGTCTTTGTCTACTGCTACCAAATTTACTGGCAAAGCAGCATCGGTACTCACGTAATAGTCAAAATCTTTGATACCCAAGAATACATTCTGGGTGAATACATCAAACATTTTCAAACGACTTACCGAGCGTCCAGTTTCATCAAATACCGTCGTGAAAACTTTCCCTTGTAGTACCCCTTGGCGCGCATATTCGGTAGGGATTTTAAAGCTTTCTTTGGCAAAACCTTTCTTGTCTGTTTTACCCTCTCTTCTCTCAGTTTTTAGATAATCGGTAGAAAGCACACGTTTATCTTTGCTTGAGCGAATGTTGAAGTTGAAATCACGGTATTTGGCGGCTTTGGGTTGGAAAAACTTTCGCTGCAAATAAAAGCTCATTTCATAATTTCGATTGGCTGCTGGAGGACCAAATAAGTTCAAAGCTTCTACTCTGGCATGTACCTGATCACCATGTTTAAGGTCTTGCTTCCACCGTTGAGCGTAATCTTTATCAGTCAAATCAATCTTTACCTTAATTCTATCTGGCATAAACTCCTCCACGCTAATACGCTTAGAGGCCAGTAAAACTCCAGTAGCTGAATACACCTCAGCATTGTAAGTACCAGTTTGCACCGAAGTAGGGAGCTTGATTGAGGTAGCAAAAGCGCCTTGTTTGTCAAGTACCCCTCTTACATTGGTAAAATCCTTTCCATTTGGAAGCAACAGCTTGAGCTTGATAGGAATTTGTCCAGGAGTATTCCATTTTTTATTTCGTACAACTGTGTTCAGGTTGATGGTTTCGCCAGGACGATACAAGTCACGCTCTCCGTACAAAAATGCCTGATAGCCAGACTTGTTTTCCCGAATTCCGCCAATATCAAAAGCCGAGCGCTCTACCGAAGTTTGGTCAAAATGCAGATAGTTGAAATCTTTTCCGTTGCTAGCGGTAATCATGCGCACATTTGCCTGAGGAAATTTATCTTTCACATTCGCAAATTTGGCTACTCCATTGGCATCCGTGGTAGCCTTGAAGAAAGGTTGATTACTTTTACTAATCAGGCTCACACTTACCCCTTTCAAAGGTTTTGCCGTCATGATAGAGTTGGCAAAAACCAAGACATCATCTTTGGTATGTTTGACAATAAAGCCAATGTCTGATACCGAAACAATCTTATTACTATTCAACCACTGTTTTTCGGTAGAAGCCACTTTTACAGCATAAATTCCCTTGAAATTATTGGCTTTGTCTAAATCAAAATTCAAGACATGCATTCCGTGGGTTTGGGGAAGAGACTTAGTATCGTATTCTTGCTCTAGAATCACGTCTCCATACTCACTGTAATTGGTATAATAGCTAGAAGCGTTGTCACGAACGTAGCCACGCTCTGAAATGAAGCGTTGGATGTTGTTTTCATAAATCTTATGAACCGTAACTTTCACTTTAGGCACGTTTACAATGCGAATTCCCACATTTTTGTTGCCTTCGCTGGAAAGGTACAATCCGTTTTTGGCCACAAAACTAATGTAAGGCGAAAGGTTACCAAATTGTACTACCTGCTCATGTGCTTCAGATAGTTTTCCTCCAAATACCCCTCGAATGTTGTCCGAAAGTGTAATGGTATAGCTTTTATTCGCTTTAAAGTTTCCTCGAATAAGAAATCCGTGATCGAGCATCTTTACCTGATACACCACCGATGGCTTAATTTTCAGGTTGTTCAATACCTCTAATTCCTCTACAGCCTGATTGGTTTGTACCCGAATATAGGGCACATTGTTTTCATACTCGGCTTTAGCGTGTACAATTTCCAAACTACGCTTATTAGGAGTGGTTATCTTGTGAGCAATGGGCTTTTTAGTAGTAAACTCACTCTCAGCACAACGTAAACCAGGCCCTACTGCAAGCTCAATATCACTGGCACTGGTGTTTTTCAGGCCAGCTTCATCAATTACGATTTGCGCTGTCTTAGATATATCGTCATTGATTACCCGATAACTCTGGATTTGCTCCCCATTGGCCTTTACCGTAAGGATATTCTTGATAGACTGAGGCTTAATCTTGTAGTTAAAGTTGAGGTTGACCCTTAGTTGCTTGGTACGACGATTGTCCTGCGTCCAAAACACATCGGCATCCTCTAAGTCAAGATAAGGAGTATGGAAGGCAATGTTAGATTTTTTGTTTACACTAGGCAGCTTATTAGGCGAGGCTTTTACCAAAGCATCCTGAAGCTGTGCCTTGTAATCGGTACTGGGACGGAAACCTTTCAAAGGAGAAAAAACCAATTCATTTTTTTTCGTCCATTTAAATTTTCCTTTGACCGTAGGGGTAAACTTGATATAATTCGTCGTATCCCAAACACCTAATTTATTATCTGCTACTAACGACTCACTAAAAGTGAAGGTTAAATTTTGTTGAGTAGCAATCTCATCTTTAAAATCGGTTTTTTTCACCTCTACCAATTTTTTGGAGCAGTGTGTGAGTAATATCACACTCAGTACCAAAACCGAGGTTTTTAATAAGGTAGTTTTTTTCATAATGTTATTCAACGATTAGTATAAGTGATTCTTGATTTTTGCAGCAATGCTTTTGCAAATAATTTAACAAAAAACGACAAAACTTACATGTTTTTGTGGCTTTATACTGAAAAATGCAAAAAGTCATCTGTTAAAAATGAATTTTTTGAAATTGTTTTGGTTTTTTTTAACTCTTGATGCAACTATTCCAAACTTTAGTTGTCTTAGATATAAAACCAACGATAAACGTCGAGATATAGCTAAAAAATCTCGAGGAAGAAATAACCATATTCTTGTAATAAAAGAAAAACACCATGAACAAACCATTCCTATCTGTGGATAGTCAAATCATTGACTATCAATGCGTTCCCTTTGTTTTTTCTTTTGTTAAATTGTTTTAATTTCTTTTAACAAACGTTTAACAGTAATACATAGAACCTTATATTGCCAAGTAGCGTAATTTAGTATAGATACAGAAATAAAAAAATTGAAATAAATCACGGGTTAGTTTAGATTCCACAGATACCTTGCTGTTTTTGACGGCAGGGTATTTTCTTTCGATTATAAGGTAATAAAAAACCGCCTTGGGTATTTTACCAAAGGCGGCAAGCAGCCCCCGCTTAACTTTAATTTCTTAACGAAACTGATTAAAAAACTTGTTTACCTCAATCACAAAAGCAGGCACTGAGTCGAAGTGCCCGGTACCTGTTATTGGAAATAGCACCACACTAGAAGCACCATTGGTGGTCATCGTATTAAAAGCGTTTTGAGAATTAATAAAAAGTACAAATTGATCAGTCGTACCATGAAACAATGTCATGGGAGCGGTTGGCTTCCAATCATAAGATGAGTTATCGTTGAGAGCGGCAATAAATTCGGTATCAGTATCGTTTTGTAGGCCATCTCTAAACTGTTGGGTAAATAGTTTAGATGGATTGGGTTCTATATCAACAGTGATTCCTTCTCCCTCAGGCTGATTGGCAATATTGGTGGCATATGGTTCATTAAAATAATAACTCAAAGGTCGGTTTAAATTAGCGTATAGTTTATTGTAAGTCACAATTACCCAAGAGTAATTTTTGATATTGAGCATGACCTCATTACGCATAGTTACATCTTTTGCAAATGCTACCTTATCATAGGCGCCAGCCCCAGGTGCACTGGCAGTCACTGTAAATTCATTGCTGGCAGAACTCTCAATCAATTGGTGCAGAGCCATAGTAGCAGATCCCCCTTCTGAATAGCCTGTCAAAAACAATTGATTATTTAAATTGATGGCTGCGTTACTATTACTGAATTCTTTGGCAGCTCGGAGCATATCCAACGAAGCAGATGCCAACGTGGCGCGATGTTCATAAGGATGATTGGTAGTAGCATCTTCGCCATAACCCAGGTAATCAGGAATAGAAACTACGTAGCCCAAAGTAGCTAAATAAGTACCTGCAATGAAGGAATCTAAAGAATTGGTGGTATAGAATGAGGGAGCACCCGTTTCTTTGGAAATGGTACCATGTTGATAACTTAGTAATGGTTTGGCAGCAGGGGTGGTATTAAAAAGAAAAGCACCAGAAGCCAAAACTTCGGTGCCATCAGTATTTTTGGTTTTATATACCAATTTATAAACTTTGATTCCTGCCAAATTTAATCCGGTAATATCAGATGCCAAAGCGCTTAGACTATCAGCTGATAGATTGGATTGTACCCCATCTAAGGAAAGGTCAGCAATGAGTTGAGCGCTCACCAGATACTGAGTATCAGTAAATAGCTGTGGCTTTAGATCTACTTCTTCAATTTTTTGACAACTGGTGAATAAAATAAGGCTGATAAACCAAACCAGCACAATGGATAGTGATTGGGTAATTAAATTTTTCATATCTCGTAATTAATTAACAAAAAGTGTAAGTCCTGATACCTTTAGCATCTTTGAGGCAAGGGTTTGCCTTGAATCGTGTGTTGTATAAAAAAGCGATGTGATTTTAGAGATGCCTGATTAAGTAAGGTATATGAATTAAAATACGAGAGAATAGGAGAATTTGATGAGTTTTAAGAGGTATTACCACAAAATGTTTAAGCTTTACGACTTAAAATACTACTTTCTGGCTCTTTTGCTTAGCTGACTTCTCAAGGCTACCAAAAATCGTTTGGATTGTTTTAAGTGCCAGGGCCAAGCCTTCATTCGGGTCTTTTTTTGATCATTTTTGAGAATAGTGAGAATCGGAAAAGGCATAAAACACACCAAGCTGAACATTAATAAACTGATAGCCAATAGATAGGTAGCTAAATACCCTACCACAAATAGTCCAGCTGCCAGCAGTAAAAACACTGCTCCAGATACAACCTCTCTTTTGGTATTGTACTCTATATCTACAATTTGTGATAAATACAAGCGTTCTTTTTTGCCTTTCTCAAACAAATCCTTGTTTCTATAATATTGTACCCGACGATTAGATACAATGCCAAAATAATTTTGTAGCAAGAGTGTTTCCTTTTCACTAGATGAATAAGAATCCTGTGAGTTTTCTTCAGGTATAATTTCTTTTTGAATAGGAGGGGGCTCTACTGGTTTTTTGACTGGTTTCGTGAGCTTTTCATGATTAATGTTCCACACCACCTGATTGACATGCTCTTCTTCACTTTCAGGTTTGCCTAATAGACTGGCATTTAACAAAGCTCTTTTAAACTGCTCGGCACTCTGAAAGCGATCTTCTGGATTTTTTGCAGTTGCCTTATCAATGATTTTTTGCATATGCTCACTAGCTTCTGGCAAATAAGCTTTTAAGCGAGGCAAAGGCTCGTTGACAATCATCTGGCTCAAGTCATACTCTCCCAGGTTTTCTGGATAAGGCAGGCTGCCTGTCAACACTTCAAACAAGGTAATCCCCAAACTAAAAATATCGCTACGAGCATCGATACTCCACGAAGCTCGTATTTGTTCAGGGCTCATATAAAACAAAGTCCCAAGTCTTACTCCAGCCTGAGTAAGTTTTTTATCTTCTTTATTAGCCATTTTGGCAATTCCAAAATCCATTATTTTGATATCCCCGGTTTGGGTAATCATAATATTGGCAGGCTTAATGTCTCGGTGTACGATACTGCTTTGGTGAGCATAAGCAAAGGCATCTAAAATTTTAGAGAAAATTCTTTTCGCCTGATTTTCGGTCAGTGGTCCTGTGATTTCATACACGTAGTGCTCCAAGGTGACTCCTTGCACGTATTCCATGATGAGGAAGAGATTACCCTCCATTTCTACGTAATCGTACAAGTCTACAATGTTGGGGTGGTGGAGTTTGGCCATCAATGCGGCTTCGTTTTTAAAACGAGCCCGAATATCAAGGTCTACAGCAAGTTGAGGCTTCAGGCCTTTGATTGCTGCCTGACGACCTATTTGGGTGTGGTTGGCCAGGTATACTGTACCCATACCACCAGTACCCAACGTTTTCACGATTTCATAATAGCCTATACGTGCTTGATGCGCCATACCTTGATTATTGCCTTTGCAGCAGAAACAAAATTACAATTTACAAATTGGTTTTGAAAATTAATAAAAAAAACGAGGTTCTAATACATTGACTAGCAGAAACTTAAGCGATATACCGTAGTAATCCAATATTGGTATTCAATCATATGCTCAAACAAAAGTGATTCTTTGGCTTTTGTATACATTAGTAATAGAAGTTGTCTCCACTTTTAGGATGTTGTTAAAACTTGTCCTATAAGGATCTTGCTTTTGTTCGATAACAAAGCGATTTTCCCCCGACTCGTCGGAGCTGTAAGCCTGACACGCCGGATTTAAGAATTTGAAACATAGTTGTAAATCCTGATGCATCGGAGCAGATCATCGTAAAGGCTAGCTCAACATTCACTGGATGTTGCCACGATAAGCGAGTCTACAGCTTTACTTTAGCTAAAAAATATCGAAGTTAGCGAGCAAAATTTATCCTGTAAAGGATCTTGGTTGTAATTCATTATTAAAAGTCGAGATGACTTCATGAAATTAAAATAGAGAGAATGTTCTTTTTGATAACCATTTACAGAATATTAATTTAGAACTTTTGTAGACCAATTGATTTAACTAAAAAAACTTATGAGTAAGCAAGTGAAACACCTTTCCGTAGCCTTACAAGGTGGTGGTGCCCATGGGGCTTTTACCTGGGGAGTATTAGATCGTTTTCTTGAAAGAGAAGATTTGGTGTTGGATGGATTTGTAGGAACCAGTGCAGGGGCTATGAATGCTTCTATTTTGGCCTATGGCCTACACATTGGCGGTAGAGAAAAAGCCAGAGAACTGCTGGATAAATTTTGGAAAATCACTTCAGATTCAGCCGCAAGCTCTCCCTTGCAACCTACCTGGTTTGATGGCTACTTTGGCAAACGAGGCAATATGGATTTTTCACCTTTTTATCGAGCTACTGAGGTCATGTCTTTGTTTTTTTCCCCTTACCAGAGCCCTATACAATCCAATCCTTTGCGTCCGATCCTGGAAGAACTGGTAGACTTCAGCGAACTAAAAAAATGTACCGTCACCAAGTTATTTGTATGTGCTACCAACGTAAGAAGAGGACGAGCCCGCGTATTTGGATTGGACGAAATGTCTATTGATGCGGTACTGGCTTCTGCTTGTTTACCTACTTTGTTTCCTGCAGTGACCATCGATGGAGAAGACTACTGGGATGGTGGATATATGGGTAATCCACCTATTTTTCCGTTAATCAGTGGTGATGCTTGCGCCGATATTATGTTGGTACAAATCAATCCTATCAACATTCCCAAAACTCCCAAAACTCCTGAAGAAATTCGTGATAGAGTAAATGAACTGAGTTTTAACTCTAGTTTGATGTTGGAGATGCGACGAGTAGATTTTGTAGATCGCTTGATTGAGATGGGAATCAACCCTGATAGTATGTTCAAGAAAATTCGCATTCACAATATCAACCCCGAAAAAGATATGTGGGAGTGGAACCTGTCAAGTAAACTCAATGCCACCTGGGATTTTCTAACAGAGTTGAAAGATTTGGGGCGAAAGTATGCAGAAGAATGGCTCGACGAAAACTATGAGCATATAGGAGTGAAGGCTACTTGTGATATTCGAGGTACTTTCTTGTAAAATAAAACTCCCTGTTATGAATTGTTCGCAACAGGGAGTTATACTATATTAAAACTATAGGTAATTTTTAAGTATTAAAATGTCTTTACAAAATCAACCATCAAGTGAAACACGCCTTCAAACTTGGTAAGAGGTAGTGTCTCGTATTTGTCAAAAATATCGTGATAAGCCTGTATGCCTCCTAAGGTATACATATAAAAACTGGGTACGCCATTTTCAGTAAAAAAGTAGTGGTCAGATATGGCTGCCTTTCCTCTGATCTCTATTTTGGGCAAGTATTTTTTTTGTTGATTAATCTTTTTTAGTTGGTCAAATTCTTTCCGAAATACAGTACCATTTACCACCTTAATTCCGTCATCCCCAGTGCCTAGAATGTCAAAGTTGACTAAAAATTTAATGTTTCCTAAATCTATAGGAGGACGTTTTACAAAATAATAAGAACCAATGAGGCCCACCTCCTCGGCACCAAACGCAATAAATAAGATAGAGTGCTTGGGTTTATTTTGAGGCTTACTATAATGCTTAGCTAGCTCAATCAACATGGCTACCCCACTGGCATTATCGTTGGCCCCAGGGAAGTATACTTTTTTTCCCATACGACCCATATGATCATAATGCGCGGTAAACACCATAAACGAATCTGGGACTTGTTGCCCTTCAAGGTAACCTACTACATTTTGGGTTTGGTACCCCTGCAAAAATTGATTATCTACCACAAATTTAGCTTTGCGAGCACGCTTATCGAAACTAGAAGTTTTTACCTTTAAGATAGGCCGATTCAGAGGACGAGTAGAATAACCAGCGGTTAATTTGTCGTTGAGTTCAATGGCGGCTTTTGATTCTTCTAACTTTCTAAAAAAAGCAATGGTGAGTTTCGAGTTCTTTTGTAATTGCTGCATGTAGCGAGCTTTATACACCAACACTATTTTAGACAAATCCTTTTTGAGGAAATCTTTGGCTCGTTCAGGTTCCTTCAATAGCATAGTATCTAACCAAAGCAGTTTTCCTCGACCTTTTCCCGATTTAGAATTGGGATGGATGATAAAATCTACTCCTGGTTTTAGCCTTTTTCTACCCACTTTTAGCTTCATTCGACGAGGAAAGACATTTATATTAATTGGGAATTTTTGTAGATAACTATCATTAAAGTTTTTAAGCCCTAATTTTTTAAATTCATTCTGGATATACTTAGCCGCTATTTGATCTCCGTTGTTGATATAACCACGTCCGTGCATTTCAGGAGCACTCAGTTGTTGAACAGTTTTTTTGGCGCCTTCAATGATCTCAGAAGACGGTGAAGTTTGAGCGCAGGCAAAGTGAAAGGCAAGACTTAGTACAATCCCCAAACTCTGTTTCAGGTATTTCATATGGTTTATTGGTCAATAATCAATGCAATAATGGCTTAAAATTAAGGAGTTTTTGACAAAACTAAGTGAGAATAGTCAATTCTTAAAAAGAGGAGGCGAAAAGGAAACTTAGATGAACAAATAGAATGACATTACTTATAAAACAAAAAAGCCCGATTCTTTTCAGAATCAGGCTTATAATATATGTTTTAACTAGATTATCCTAATTTAAAAGCAATAGGTACAAAAATGCGATATTTTACAGGGTTCCACTTAAGAGGCGAGTAAATTATTTAAGCTATTACTATAAGTCCCATTACTACGTTTTTTAGTATTTATGAAAAATCTATTTCTTCTTTTCTAACTTAAAAAATATAGCAATGCTCGCAAGGTATCTGATTGGTTTTTTAAGTTGCTTGGCAGGATTCCACCTTGGTGAAGATTTCAATACTCGTATAGCTTCTTCATTATATTCTTTGTTAATCCCTTTTTCCACTCTGAAATCACTCAAGGTTCCATCCTTTTCTACCACACATTGGACAATCACTGTATCGTTAATTCCTGTTTGATGGGCACTATCTGGATATTTTAAGTTTTTATTTATGTATTTATAAAAGGCTTTTTCTCCGTTTTTTGGAGTTGCGTTTTCATCTGGAAGCAAAAAAATTCGGTTATCTAGTTTTACATTTGATGGAGGTGGAGGAGTCGCTTTTTTAGTGGATATAGGAGGTTGAGCTATTGACTTCAATGTTCCAATCATTGTAAAAATAATTAGTAAAGCAAACGAAAGATGGTTTTTTGTAAACATTTAAATATGTGATTAGGGTTATTTGATTATAAAAAAAAGCCCGATCCTTTTCAGAATCAGGCTTATAATATATATTTTAACTAGATTATCCTAATTTAAAAGCAATAGGTACAAACATGCGATACTT
Organism: Microscillaceae bacterium; assembly: GCA_003483885.1. GTDB lineage: Bacteria > Bacteroidota > Bacteroidia > Cytophagales > Microscillaceae > Microscilla. The sequence continues at coordinate 2,657 of DMXI01000358.1, read as the reverse complement.
TACAGGCTTACCACGTTGCTTGGCAGGGTTCCACTTAGGAGATGATTTCAATACGCGGATAGCTTCTTCATCGCATCCACCGCCAATTCCTTTTCTTACTTTGAAATCACTCAAGCTACCATCCTTATCTACTACACACTCAATTACTACTCTACCCTCGATACCCATTTTACGAGCTTTGGTAGGATATTTTAAGTTTTCACCTACATACTTGTAGAAAGCTTTCATTCCGCCTTTTGGCACAGCTCTTTCTTCTACAATCATAAAGATTTCTTCTTCTTTTTCTTCAACCTTTGGTGGAGGTGGTGCTTTCTTCTCAACTTTTGGAGGAGGAGGAGGAGCTTCTTCGGTAAGTTCTACATCGAGATTTACCTCAATTTCATCATCAATTTCTTCCTCATCGGGTACTTCTACAACTTCTGGTTGTTGTAGTACTGGAGGAGGAGGGGGGGGAGCTTCAGTAATAGGAATTTCGATTTGCTCTTCAAATTCAATATCATCCTCATTCAGCTCAATTCTTTTTATATCATCGTATACTTTCCACTCAAAAGCGGCTACGATGGCAAACATGGTTACGGCAAGTCCAATACTATAAAAGAACCACTTTTTGCGTCCTATATCGGCACTTGGGTTTTTTTTGAGTTCCATTATATCAATTTTTAAATTAATTAGTAGAAAAGGTTTTTAAGTAGTTTTATATCATATAGTATTGATTAATGATAAGTAGTATTGTTATATCTAAGTACGTAAAACTATTAGGAATAGATTCACCTAATTGTAATAAACTAGAAATTGTACTTATCAGTGTAAATATGCCGCAAACATAGATGTTTAATTGAAATTTTTGAAGAATTCGTAAGTTTTTTCACCGAATTTAATGTTTTTTTAACATAGTCAAAATCCTGGTAAAATGTCATAATTATTGGCTATACAGCATTTGTACAAAATCAAGAAATATAATATTGATAGATTGTATTACTTTTGAGGAAAGACACCAAATTATCTAGAGGAGTTGCATAAGGGGTATAAATAAAAAAAACCTGACTAAATTTAGTCAGGTTTCACAATTTTTTAAAATCGTTATGTATGTTTTGCTACTATTGTAGTTTAAACATAATAGGTATAGAACGACGAACCCTTACGGCTTTACCACGTTGCTTACCAGGTTTCCATCTTGGAGCACCTTTCAATACTTTTACAGCTTCTTCGTCACAACCAGAACCAATACCTTTCAATACTTTGATATCGGTGATGCTACCGTCTTTCTCTACAACAAACTGCAAGAATACACGGCCTTCTACACCCATACGACGCGCTTGAGATGGATAGTTAAGGTTGTCAGCAATGTACTTGTAGAATTTTTTAAGACCACCTTGTGGCATTGCTTGCTCCTCTACAATCATAAAGATTTCTTCTTCTTTTTCCTCAACTTTTGGTGGAGGGGGAGCTTTCTTTTCGATTTTTGGAGGAGGAGGAGGAGCCTCTTCGGTAAGTTCTACGTCAAGGTTTACCTCAATTTCTTCATCAATTTCTTCTTCATCGGGAACCTCTACTACTTCGGGTTGCTGAAGTACAGGAGGAGGAGGGGGAGGCATTTCAGTAATAGGAATTTCAATCTGCTCTTCAAAATCGTCATCCTCATTCTGAATTTCTACTTTTGCAAGTGTATCGTACTGCTTCCACTCAAATGATAATACAAGAAATAGCATAGTGACTGCCAGCCCAATGCTAAAAAACAGCCATTTTTTTCGTCCTATATCTACGCTAGGATTCTTTTTTAACTCCATAATTCAAACTTTACTTATGTTAGTATCTCTTCAAATATTAGATAACATTCTGTAATATAAAACAAATATATTTAATCTTTTTTAAAAAAACTAAACTCTTAGTTTAAATTTTGTAGATCAAATAAAAAATTAACAAACCCCCAAAACACCCAAGAATATTTGCTATTGCATCGGTGATGTCGAAGCTTCTGCCAGTAGCAAGCAAGAGTTGCAATATTTCAAGAGTAATGGAATATACAAGGCATATAATCAACGATATTTGAATAGGTCTGTACCTTAATGCGCTGAAAGTGTGCTGTTTATGAAAACCTACAATCATTAAAAATATTAAAATACAAAATTGACTAAAGTGGGCAAACTTATCGAAACTGAGTAAATCCCATTGATTCATTTTGGGCAAATCGCCTTTAGTGGCAATGGTCAACAGTAACATAATAATGGCCCAACAGATCGTGTAAAAGTTGTATCTTAAAAACATATTTGGGGGAAAGTTGGAGGGACAATTCGGTTACCGAATTGTGAAATAATCAAAAATGATAAAGTCATCAGTAATTAGTAATCTTACTGATGACTTCGGCTAAACAAGTGCTGATTAAGCACCTACAAGGTCTTTGTATTCTGCTACAGGTAATAGCTCTGCCAAATCTTCACTATTGGCAACACTCATTTTGATCATCCACCCGTCACCATAAGGATCTTGGTTTACCAATTCCGGGTTATCAGCCAATTTTTCATTGACTTCTAATACCTTACCTGCTACTGGCAAATAAAGGTCAGCTACTGTTTTTACGGCTTCTACCGTACCAAAGACAGCATCTTTTTCCAGGTCTTCTCCTTCGGTCTCGATTTCAACATATACTACATCTCCCA